>JAFRRD010000045.1 GCA_017428265.1 Lachnospiraceae bacterium
AAAGACTGGCAAAAATCCTTGTTTGGGGTTAGAATAGGGGCGTGTTGAATTGTTCATAGCAAGTCCATTCTAACACAAAAAGGGTCACCTGGCTAAAACCAGATGACCTCTTTTTCGTTAGGGCGTTTTTTCACAGCCCCTCGGTATGTGACATGTGACAAAAGAACCGTCCCTTTGTGACGCGGTGTTTATTTGATCTCCGCTTTCGTCTCGCAGTACAGGCAGCGGTAGACTTTGTTGCGGCGGTCGGTCAGTTTGAAGACGTGGTCCAGTTCCTGCTCGGTGGAGGTGATGCAGCGGGGGTTCTTGCATTTGATCACGTTCACGAGGCGGTCGGGCATGTCGATGTTGCGTTTTTCGACGAGGCGGCCGTCGCGGATGACGTTGACGGTGGCGCCGGGGTCGACGAAGCCGATCACGTCGACGTCCACGGGGATGTCGGCGTCGATCTTGATGATGTCCTTCTTGCCGCGCTTTTCGCTGTGGGCGTTCTTGATGATGGCCACGGAGGCGTCCAGCCTGTCCAGACCCAGCAGTTCAAAGAGTCTCATGCCCTTGCCGGCGGTGATGTGGTCGATGACGATACCGTTCTGAATGGAATCAATGTTCATTTTCGGCCTCCTTTAAAAGCTTTAAGATCAGCGCCATGCGCATGTATTTGCCGTTTAATACCTGCTTGAAATAGCACGCCCGGGGATCCTTGTCCACGGCCACGCTGATCTCGTTCACGCGGGGCAGCGGGTGCAGGATGGCCAGGTCGGGCTTGGCGTTTTTCAGTTTGTCGGGGTTCAGGATGTAGCTGTCCTTCAGGCGCAGGTAGTCTTCTTCGTTGAAGAAGCGCTCGCGCTGGACGCGGGTCATGTACAGGATGTCCAGCTCGGGCAGGGCGCCTTCCAGATCCGTGGTCTGCACGTAGGGGATGTTCTGCTGCTGCAGGACGTCCTTTTTCACGTAGGACGGGACTTTCAGTTCTTCCGGGGAGATCAGGACGAACTTGTTGCCGTTGTAGCGGGACATCGCCTGGATCAGGGAGTGGACCGTGCGGCCGAATTTCAGGTCGCCGCAGAGGCCGATGGTCAAGCCCTCGAAGCGGCCTTTTTCGCGGTAGATGGTGAGCAGGTCGGCCAGCGTCTGGGTCGGATGGCTGTGGCCACCGTCGCCGCCGTTGATCACGGGCACGGAAGCGTTTTTGGCCAGCACGTAGGCGGAGCCTTCTTTGGGATGGCGCATCGCGATGATGTCCACATAGCAGCTGACGGTCTTGGCCGTGTCCGCGATGCTTTCGCCCTTGGCGGCGGACGACGTGCCCGCGCCGGTCACGCTGATCACGTTCCCGCCCAGCTCGTACATGGCGGCTTCAAAGCTCATGCGGGTGCGGGTCGACGGCTCGAAGAACAGGGTCGCCAGCTTCTTGCCGTGGCAGGCCTCGGCGTATTTCGCGGGGTTCGCGATAATATCCTGGGCGACTTCGATGAGCTCCATCAGCTCATCCGGGGAAAGGTCGAGAATATCGATGACGCTTCTCATGTTTGTCCTCCTCGTATTGAATTATCCTTTGATCCAGCTCTCATCCGACGGATTCTGACGGAAGGCCAGCAGCCGCGCCCTGTCCTCCGGGGCGATGCGCCCTTCGCGGACAGCCACGTCGATGACCGTGTCGAAGTCGGTGAGAGAGGTGTTCTCTATGTCAGCCGCCGCGAGGCGGTCGATGCCTTTCTGCATGCCGTAGGTGAAGAGGGAAACGATGCCCAGCACATCGGCGCCGGCCGCACGGAGCACTTCCACGACTTCCAGGACGCTGCCCGCGGTGGAGATCAGGTCTTCGATGACCACGACCTTCTGGCCGGGATCCAGCCGGCCTTCGATCTGGTTCTGGCGGCCGTGATCCTTGGCGCCGCTGCGCACGTACCCCATGGGCAGGCCCAGCAGATGGGCGGCGATGGCCGCGTGCGCGATGCCGGCTGTGGCGGTGCCCATCAGGACTTCCGCTTCCGGGTATTTTTCGCGGACGGTCTCCGCGAGCGTCTGCTCCACCAGCGCGCGCACGGCGGGCGCGGTCAGGATCAGACGGTTGTCACAGTAAATGGGGCTCTTGATGCCGCTGGCCCAGGTGAAGGGCTCGTCGGGCCTGAGGAACACGGCGCCGATCTGCAGCAGGCCGCGGGCGATGGATTCTTTGTGATTCATCCTAAAAACTCCTTTATGCATCTTTCATAGGCAGCAGCGGGGTCGGCCGCAGCGGTGATGGGACGGCCCACCACGATGTAGTCCGAGCCCAGCGCGCGGGCGTCCGCGGGGGTCGTGACGCGCTTCTGGTCGCCTTTTTCATTTTCGGCAAAGCGGATGCCGGGGGTCACGGTCAGGAAGCCGCTGCCGCAGCGCTCGTGGACCAGGCCGGCTTCCAGCGGCGAACAGACCACGCCGTCCAGGCCGGCTTCGCGGGCGGTCTCCGCATAGTGCATCACCACTTCGGGCAGGGGACGGCCGATCAGCAGGTCGCGCTCCATGACCGCCTGGTCCGTGGAGGTGAGCATCGTCACGGCGATGAGTTTCGGCCGCGAGCCGTCCGACCGGGTCAGGCCTTCCAGCGCCGCTTCCATCATCGGCCGTCCGCCGCCGGCGTGCAGGTTGCACAGATCCACGTCCAGGCGGGAGAGCACGGCCATTGCCTTCTTCACGGTGTTCGGGATGTCGTGCAGCTTCAGGTCCAGAAAGATCGGATGGCCCATCCCGCGGATCTTTCGAACCATCTCCGGGCCCTCCGCGTAAAACAGCTCCATCCCGATCTTCACGAACGGTTTTCTTTCCCGCGCCGCAAAGCGGTCCAGGAACGCCAGCGTCTCTTCCCCGCTCTTAAAATCACACGCAATGATCACGTCTTTGCTCATTTCAGTTCCTCCAGGCTTTCGATACCGTATTCTTTCATGACGCGGGGCAGGTCCAGGATGATGTCGCGGCAGGCAGTGGGGCTGATGAGGTTGGCGGTGCCGACTTCGACGGCTACGGCGCCGGCCATCATCATTTCCAGGACGTCGCGGGCGGAGCAGATGCCGCCGAGGCCGATGACCGGGATGCCGACGGCGTGCGAGACCTGCCAGACCATGCGCAGGGCGATGGGGAAGACCGCGGGGCCGGAGAGGCCGCCGGTGGTGTTCGCCAGCAGGGGCCGCCGGGTTTTCAGGTCGATCCGCATGCCCAGCAGGGTGTTGATCAGGCTGAGGCCGTCTGCACCGGCCTCTTCGCAGGCCCGCGCGATCGATACGATGTCCGTCACGTTCGGCGTCAGCTTGACGATCACCGGCTTCCGCGTTACCGCTTTCACCGCACGCGTCACTTCCGCCGCCGTGCCCGGGTCCGTGCCGAAGCTCATGCCGCCGCCGTGCACGTTGGGGCAGCTGATGTTGATCTCCAGCCAGCCCACGCAGTCCTCTTTGTCCAGGCGCGCGGCCGACGTGACGTAATCCTCCACGGAAAAGCCGCTGATATTGGCCATCACGGGCTTGTGGAAGACCCGGCGCAGTTTCGGCAGCTCCTCACTAATCACGCGCTCCACGCCCGGATTCTGCAGACCCACCGCATTCAGCATGCCGCCGGGGCATTCCGCGATGCGGGGCGTCGGGTTGCCGAAGCGCGGCTCGGGCGTCGTGCCCTTGAACGAAAAGGTGCCCAGGATATTGATATCGTAATGCTCCGCGAATTCGTAGCCGTAGCCGAAGGTCCCGGAAGCGGGGATCACGGGGTTGTCCAGGCGGATGCCACACAGATCGACGCTCGTATTCACCATCCCAGCACCTCTCTTTCAAACACGGGGCCTTCCTTGCAGACCCGCTTCGGACCCTCCGCGGTCTGAATGCTGCAGCCCATGCAGGCGCCGAAGCCGCAGCCCATGCGCTCCTCCAGGCTCAGCTGGCCGGGGACGTCCGTTGCGCGGCAGAGCGCTTTCAGCATCGGCAGCGGCCCGCAGGCGTAGAAACAGGTGAGATCCGCGGGCAGGTGCTCCGTCACGAAGCCCTTCTCCCCGGCGTTGCCGTCCAGCGTGACGACCGTGACAGCGGCGCCGAGCGCGGCAAATTCGTCCTCGTAGAATATCTCATCGCTGCGGTTAAAGCCGAGCAGCACCCGGGGCGTGACCCCGGCCCGCAGCAGTTTTTTGGCCAGATAGTACAGAGGCGGGATGCCTACGCCGCCGCCGACCAGCACCGGTGCCGCACCGGCCCTGCTCAGGTCATATCCGTTCCCGAGTCCGGCCAGCACGTCCAGCGTCTCCCCGGGCCGCATCCCGGCCAGGATCCGCGTCCCTTCCCCCACGGCCTTATAGATCAGGGTCAGCACCCCGTACTCCGCATCGCACACGGAGATCGGGCGGCGGAGAAAATGCCCCGGGATCTGCAGCTGTACGAACTGCCCCGGCCGGATCTCCTCCTCTGGCGTCAGCCCCGCCAGGCGCATCCGGAACACCCCGGGCGCCAGCAGGCGGTTATCTGTAATTGTGAGAATCGTTTGCGTCATAATCTTCCTTCACAGTGCCATTTGGGGACGGTTCTTTTTTGGCCCTGTTTTGTCTTTTTGCGAAGCAGTGCCATTTGAGAACCGTCCCCCAGTGGCCCTGTTTTTACTCCTCCCGGCGGTAGGCGATCTGTCCGCCGCATACCGTCAGCAGGCATTCGCCCCGGACGGTCCAGCCTTCGAAAGGCGTCGCTTTGCCCTGCGAGAGGAAGGCGGCGGGGTCGATGATATATTCTTTTTCCAGGTCCCAGACCGTGTAATCGTCAGAACTGAGCGGGATCCCGAAACGCTTTCGCGGGTTCACGATCATGAGTTCCAGCAGGCGGTCCAGGCTGATCACGCCGGGTTTCACCAGCTTTGTGTACAGCAGCGGGAATGCGGTCTCCAGCCCGACGATGCCGAAGGCGCTGCCGGCCAGGCCGCGGGATTTTTCCTCCGCGCTGTGCGGGGCGTGGTCCGTGGCGATCATGTCGACGGTCCCGTCCAGAAGCCCTTCCAGCAGGGCTTCGCGGTCCGCGCGGCCGCGCAGGGGCGGGTTCATTTTGAAGCGGCCCTCTTCCTGCAGATCGCTGTCGTCCAGCAGGAGATAGTGCGGTGCGGTCTCGCAGGTCACGTTCACGCCGTCGCGCTTGGCGCGGCGCACCAGTTCCACGCTTTCGCGCGTGGAAATGTGGCAGACGTGGTAGGCGCAGCCGGTCTCCGCCGCCAGCCGGATGTCCCGGGCGATGGGCCGCCACTCGCTCTCCGAGCAGATGCCCTTATGGCCGTGCGCCGCCGCGTACGCACCGTCGTGGATGTACCCGCCGCGCAGCAGACTGTTGTCCTCGCAGTGCGCCGCCAGCACCTTGCCCAGAGCCGCGCAGCGCCGCATCACCGCGCGCATCATGTCCCCGCTCTGGACGCCGCGCCCGTCATCGGAAAACGCCACGGCATATGGCGCCATCGCTTCCAGGTCCGCGGTTTCGAGCCCCTGCTCGTCCACCGTCAGCGCGCCGTACGGCAGCACCCGGATCACGGCCCCTTCCCGGATCAGCGCCAGCTCCTCTTCAAGATGCGGCAGGTTGTCCGGCACCGGCTTCAGGTTGGGCATGGGGCACACGGCGGTGTACCCGCCGCGCGCCGCCGCCCGCGAGCCGCTGCGGATGGTCTCCTTATAAGAAAAACCCGGCTCGCGGAAGTGCACGTGCACGTCGCAGAAGCCGGGAAATACAACCAGTTCGGAAGAACGGGAAGGGAAAGACAGATCCGCCGGAACAACGGGATGGAAATCCGGAAAGAGTTCGCTCTGATAGATCCTGGCTGCCATGGTGCCCCTCCTCGAAAAAAGCCCGCCGATACCGGCCGGGCTTTTGCTCTCCGAAAGACAGACTGCGCCGCAGTCCTTCCGAATCTTCCCGTCTTGCCGATATCTCAGTATCGTTTTAAAGACCGCAATTACTGTACCACAGAGATGAGACGGTTGTCAAACGGATTTTATGAGAGAAAGTGGGAAGTCGGGACACATGGCCGATCCCGTCGCAGGCAGTGAGAGGCGAGGCTGGACAGATGAGGCCATTTGGGGACGGTTCCTAAATGGCACTGCTTCGCAAAACAGGGCCGCTGAGGGACGGTTCCTAAATGGCAGTGCCAAAAAAGAACCGTCCCTCAGTGGCACCGTCCCTCAGTGGCACCGTCCCTCAGTGGCACCGTCCCTCAGTGGCACGTTTTACCCTTGACTCGTCCTCCCGTCTGTGTCATTATTATGTCACCCACCAACACCGGGAGGCAGTAATGTTTCGGAAAAAAGAGATCTGGTTCCATAACGGAAACAAGAAGATATACAGTCTGTCCTATATCCCGGAGGGGGAAGGCCCCCGGCCGGTCATTTTGATTTGCCACGGCTTCGGCGGCTCCCACCGGGACAATCTGAATTGCGCGGAGCGATACGCGGCCGCGGGCTATGCGGTTTGTTCTTTCGATTTCTGCGGCGGTTCGCCGACAGTGCTCAGCGACGGCGCGACCACGGAGATGTCGCCGATGACCGAATTGGCGGATCTGATGGCGCTGTTCCCGCAGCTGCTGGCGCAGGATTTCGTGGATCCAGCCGCGGTGTACCTCTGGGGCGAGAGCCTGGGCGGATTCGTGGCGGCCATGGGCGCCGCGCGGCTGAAAGGACAGGTGAAGGGCCTGATCCTGCTGTACCCGGCCCTGCGATATCAGGAGCTGTGCCGCTCGCTGTTTCCTTCGAAGGAGGCGGTGACGGCGACCGTGAAATGGGACGTGCCGCTCGGACCGTGTTATTACCGGGACGTCTGGGACGTGGATCCGTTCGCGGAGATCGGCGCGTACAAGGGTCCGGTGCTGCTGTTCCACGGGACGCAGGACGATATCGTCCCGATCAGCGTGTCGGAGCGCGCGCGGACGTGTTATGACGACGTGACCTACCGGACGGTCGAAGGCGCCGGCCACGGGTTCTTTAATGAGGCCGGGGAGGAAGTCGACCGGCAGATCGTCGCCTGGCTGAAGGAGCGGACCGGCGGTGAGGCGGAAGGAACAGCCGGGTCGGTAAGCGGAACCCGGACCGGGACAGGAGGCGCGGATGCTGCAGCTGCCGGATAAAATGATCCCCGTCCTGCGCCGCACCCTGCGCACTTTTCGGGACCGGAACGGATCCGCCGACCCCATCAGGACGGAGCGGCTGATGATGAGTCTGTCCGGGGAGGTCATGAACCATTTTGCCGGGCGGCGCATCAGGCGCGAAGAGGAAGACCTGGGGGAATGCCGGGCGGTCTGCCTGACGCCGTCGCGGGACCGGATCCCGGGCAGCGTGCTGTACCTGCACGGCGGCGGCTACTGCACCGGCGGGACGGAGTATGCGGCCTGGTTCGGGAAGCTGATCGCGGCGGTGACGGGGGCGAGGACGTTCTGCCCCGCATACCGGCTGGCGCCGGAGCATCCGTTTCCGGCAGCGCTGGAGGACGCGATGGCGGCTTACCGGCGGCTGCGGGAAGAATACCCGGAGGAGAAGATCGTTCTGGCGGGCGAATCCGCGGGGGGCGGCCTGTGCTATGCGCTGTGCCTGCGGCTGAAGGAGGAAGGGCTGGCGATGCCGGCCGGGATCGCGGTCCTGTCGCCCTGGACGGATCTGACGCTGTCCGGAGCTTCGCATGAATATAACCGGGAGAAGGATCTTTCCCTGACGCGGGAAAAACTGCAGATCTTTGCGGACAGTTACGCGGCCGGGACCGATCCGCGGGATCCGCTCTGCTCGCCGCAGTTCGGAGACCTGAGCGGTCTGCCGGACAGCATGATCTTCGCGGGCGGCGATGAGATCCTGCTGGACGACGCCGTTTCCCTGGGACAGGCCCTGGAAGCGGCCGGCTGCCGCGTCCGCCTGACCGTGGCGGAGGACATGTGGCACGCTTATCTGTTTTATAATCTCCGCCGGCACCGGACTCAGATGCGGGAAGCGGCGGAATTCGTGAGGGAGAAACTGACATGAGCCGTTCCTGGATGCGTCTGGACAATGCGGCTTTGATTTTTCCGGCGGTGAGCAGCAGCCGGTGGGCCAATACGTTCCGGCTGTCGGCGGACTTAAAGGATCCGGTGGATCCGGCCGTCCTGCAGCAGGCCGTGGAGGACCTGATGCCGCGCTTTCCGTCCTATTATCAACGCCTGGGCACAGGCTTTTTCTGGTACTTTCTGGAAGACGTGAAGGAAGCGCCCCGGGTGCGGCCGGAATACGCCTGGCCGCTGACGCACATGAGCGCGCGCGAGCAGGGCCGCTGCTGCTTCCGGGTACTGTATCACGGAAACCGCGTCGCCGTGGAGTTTTTCCACGTTCTGACGGACGGGACCGGCGGCCTGATCTATCTGAAAAACCTGCTGGCGCAGTACATCCGTCTGCGCTACGACGAGGAGGTGCCTTGCGGGGGCGACATCCTGTCCCTGGCGGAGGAGCCCCGCGAACTGGAACTGTCGGATGCGTTCCAGCGCTGCACCGGCCGGTATCCGCTGAGCCGGCAGGAGGCGACGGCCTACCGCCTGCGGGGCCGGCCGGACCCGCGCGGCGGCACGCACGTGATCACCGGGATCGTGAAGACAGAGGACCTGAAGGCGGCGGCTGATGCGCGCGGCGCCACGGTGACGGCGCTGCTTTCGGCGCTGATGACGGACACCATCACGGAGATCCAGGCGGCGCACGTGAGCCGGAAGAAATGGAAGCCGGTGAAGATCACGGTGCCGGTCAATCTGCGGAAGATCTTTCATACGGAGACGCTGCGGAATTTCTCGCTGGTGCTGAACGTCGGCGTGGACCCGCGCCTCAAGGATTACTTGCTGGAGGATCTCTGCCGGGAATACCGGGAGCAGATGGCGCTGGAATCCGCGCCGGAGAAGATGGCGGGCCGCATCGCCGCCAACGTGCTGCCCCAGCGGGCCATGGGCATCCGGATCGCCCCGCTGTTCATCAAGAACATCGTGATGCGGCTGATCTACCGCGACATCGGGGAACGAAAGGGCTGCATCAACATCTCCAACATGGGCCGGGTGGACCTGCCCGCGGAGATGGAGCGGTTCGTCCGCCGGATGGATTTCATGATCGGCGTGCAGCATACCTACCCCAACAACTGCTCGGTGGTCAGCTGCGGCGGCGTGACCTGCATCAACATGGTGCGGAACATTCAGGAGACCGAACTGGAGCGGCGGTTTTTCGGCCGCCTGGTGCGGATGGGCATCCCGGTGCTGATCGAGTCCGGGGATGCGGAACAGGAGAGATGATATGTATTGCGTGAAATGCGGCGTCCGGCTGGAGGACGGCCTTAAGGCTTGCCCGCTGTGCGGCACGCCGGTCTGGAATCCCGAGCCGGAGAAACGGAACGTCCATTACAACCCGGATCTGTACCCGAATAAGGACGTGCGGGGCAAATTTACGGTCCTGTCGCTGATCACCCTGATCTTTGCGGCCGTTCCGCTGGGCTGCCTGATCGCCTGCGTGAATTATTACGGGCGCGCGGAATGGTCGGCTTATGTGGCGTTCTCGTTTTTATTTCTGTATATCGCGGCGGTGCTGCCCGCCTGGTTCCCGCGATATTACCCGGTCGTTTTCATCCCGGTGACGTTCGCGGCGCTGGAGGGCTTCCTGCTGTTTCTGTGTCTGTACACGGGCGGAAACTGGTTCCTGTCCCTGGCCTTCCCCGCGGTGGGCCTGCTTTTCGTGTTTTCCTACGCGGCTTTCTGGCTGATCCGCATCGGTGTCCTGCCGCGCATCAAGCTGCGCCTCCTCGGCATCTGGTTCATTCTGTTCGGCGCCGCCACGATGCTGATCGAACTCTTTGTCCACATCACCTTCTCCACGCCCATGTTCAACTGGTCCCTGTATACCGCCGGAACCTTTGCCGCCTTCGGCCTGTTCCTCTTCGTCGCCTCGTTCATCAAACGCCTGCGCCGTTCGCTGTATAAAAAGACGTTCGTATAAGACGGGTCCGCCGGGGGCGGTTCCGGGCGGCTCTGTTTCGGACGGCTGCTGCGGGCGGCCGACAGATACCCCTGCGGTTTTAGACCGACGGCCTCCCTGCGGCCGCGGGCCGATGAAGGCCTCTGCGATGCCGCATGACGATCATGAGCCGGAAGATCCGGCTCTTTTTTTGTACAAAAAAGGACGGCTCCGGGCGGCAGGGCCAAAAAGGAACCGTCCCTCAGCGGACTCGTTCCGCCGTTATTGCTTTTTGCGGCGGAAGGTGTCAAGGAGGGTGTAGATCGCGGCGGCGATCAGGGGGGTGAGGAGGTGTTCCACGGTGTTGAACTGGAATTCGACGTGGTTGACCCAGGCTTTCCAGATGTAGTCAACGGCGAACCAGCCGAGGATGAAGTAGACTGCGTAGCGGATGTACCGTCCGATGAAGGTATCGTTGAGATCTGGCATGATTGTCTCCTTTATGGTTGGCCGGCGGCCTTTTCGGGGGATCGGTGAAACATCGGGGCCTGTCTTATTTCCCCGGATTCTTCTTCCGGAACGCGATGAGGTTCAGGATGACCAGCATCACGGCCATGACGCCCAGGGTGATCCAGGCATTTAAGGGCTTCTGGGCCCCGAAGCCCATGAGCAGCATGAGCGGAGCCCCGAAAAGGATGGCGTAGCCCTGCTGGTAGACCAGGTTGTTGGCAGCGGGGGTGGCAAAGCGCGGGTCGCACTCGCGGAGCAGGATCACGCCGGTGGAGGCGGTGCCGGTCAGCATGCCGTAGAGGCTCAGGAACGCTTCATGACGGTAGCCCGGGAACAGCCTTTTGCAGAAGAAATCCAGGTAAAGATAGGTGAGCACCGCGCCGCCGATGCACATGAGGACCAGCGGCAGCACGAACTGCGCGTGGGTGAACGCGGACAGGTTGATCGCGGCGATGGACGCGACCACCATCACGTCGAACATGAAGCCCGCGATGCGGTCCTGCATGAACGTATTGGTGAAATGCTGCTTGATTACGCCTTTTTTCTGCAGCAGCCGGAACACCGTCTTCACCAGGATACCGAACAGCGTGGAGAACAGGAAGTTGAAGCCCCAGATCAGCGGCTGCAGCGTGTTGGTGCCGAAGCTGCCCAGCGTGCCGGTCTCGATCACGCAGTTCAGACCGCGCATGGTGAGGTAGGCGAGCATGTAGGACAGGAAGACCAGCGCGAGCTGGACCGTCAGCTTGTCGATGGAATCCGAGACCGGGATCTCGTTGTCGCCCTGGATCTGCTGGGGCGTGACCATCTGATGCGCCGGCTCCTGCCGGTCCGCCAGCAGCCCCTTCTTCCGCATGCGGTTCAGGTAAATGATGCCGCCGATGCTGGACGCGATGAAGCCCATGGCCGCCACCGTCAGGCCGAAGCTGGTGCCGTCCCCGAACCCGTACAGGTTCTCGTACGTGCGTCCCCAGTTATATGCCTGGCCGGGCCCCTGCCCGAATCCCATGGGCAGGATCATGCCGGAACCGAAGAAACTGCCGATCAGGTAGAAGAGCAGCAGCGAGATGAGCAGGCCGATGATGCCCTGGATCAGGTATGAACTGACCACGCTCAGCGAGGTGCGGAAGCTGTCGCCCTTGTACTCCTGATTCTGCCGGTCCAGGTTGCGCAGACTCATGGCTGCGAAGCCGAGGCCGAGGCCGTGATAGGTCAGGGTCTCCAGCATGGCGCGGTCGAAGAGCGGCTCGCCGCTGATCTTCTGGACGATGAAGCCCACGATCAGGATCAGGAAACCGCCCAGCACGCTGCTGGGGATCATGAAGCGGCGGATGAAGCCGAAGCGCTGCCGCAGGATCGCGGCGACCAGCATGGCCAGCAGCAGGACCGTCAGGGTGACCACGAACGCCCAGATGCCGTGGTCCCAGAAATTTGTTCCGGTAGTCATTGATTTGCTCCTTTAAGGCGCTGATATAACAGCAGATATTTTCTTCCGTGATAGCGGACTTTCTTCTTTTCTTTCAGGATCTCGTAGAAATTTCCCTCTTTGTCGGAAAACGACACGACGCCTTTGTAGCGGACGGCCAGGCCGGCGATCTCCTCAAACGGGAAGAACCTGTCCCCGAGCCGCAGCCCCGATGCGTCGAAGCGCAGCGGACCGGCCGCTTCCTGCGTGCGCCGATGCTCCTCGATCCGCAGCAGCTGCATGGCGGAGTCCTCCCCGGCGGGCAGAGCTTCCGGCGCCAGGCCAGCCAGATATTCTTTCTGCCAGGCGTCCCAGTCCCGCACGGTGCGGAAGGGCGGTTCGCCGCCTTCCCCGCTTTCGCTCACTTCGGTGAAGTAACCCCACTCATCGTAGCGAACGGAAAAGCCGCAGGAGCAGGTGAAGCGGTCATCCCGGCTGCGGAACGTATCCATCTGCCGGCAGCGCGGACACAGCACCAGCGCGTGCTCCATTCCTTCGGCCAGCCGCTTGCCGGGATAACGCTGCGGATCCGCTGCCTGGTCGGCATAGGCGTCCACATGGATGTCGCGTGCGATCAGGGCGTTGATCTCTTCCGGCTTCATTTTCCGCAGTTCTTCCGGCGGATAGATACCGGCCAGCGAGATCTTCACCGGCCCCTTCCGCCGGGTAAAGGCCCAGCGCGGCGAGGCCAGGTAGCCCTGCACTCTCACGGTCACGAGCGGCACGCCCGACGCCCGGGCCATCTTGCCGGTGGCGGGCAGGAACGGGGCGGTGACGCCGTCCCAGGTGCAGTTGCCTTCCGCGGCGATGCCCACGCTGCCTTCGTTCTTAAGCTTCCGCAGGATGTCCATGACTGTGGATGCCGCGCTGCCGCCCTGCGCGCGCGGGATGGGATCGCCCAGCGCGCAGATGATCCGGCTGACGAGCCCCATCGAGAACAGATGCTCGGTGGCTACGAAGTGCATGTAACGGCGGGTGCGGTAGATGACCAGGAGCGGATCGATGTTGACCACATGGTTGGATACCAGCAGGAACCGTTCCGGCAGCTCGGGAAACGGCGTTTCGTCCAGGAGGAACATGTGCCGGAACCAGGGCCGCAGGATAAAGCTGACGACCTTGCGGACCCGTTCGTAATAGCGGTTGCTGTGCTTCATGATGCGTCCTTACTCTTTGTTTTTGGCCAGGGGCAGGCGGAAGATGAATTCCGTCCCGCTGCCCGGCGTGGAAGTCACGTCGATGGTCTCCCCGTGGGCGGCGATGATCTCGCGGGTGATGGACAGGCCCAGGCCGGTGCCCTTCTTGTCCTTGCCGCGCGAGGCGTCGCTCTTGTAGAACCGGGTCCAGATCTTCCCCAGATCGTCCTTTTCGATCCCGCAGCCGAAATCCCTGACGGAGACGGAGACCTTATCCCCCACTTCCTGCAGGCGGATGCGGATCACGCCGTTCTCATAAGAAAACTTGATGGCGTTGTCGATCAGGTTGTGCAGGGCCTGGCCGATGCGGCCCAGGTCCGCGCGCACCGTGATGACGGGGGCTCCGAAGATCAGGTCGAACGTGATGCCTTTCTTCTGGCACACGCCCTCGAAGGTCTCGCAGACGGAGCGCACCGTCCGGACCAGGTCGAAATCCGACAGCTCCAGGCCCAGCCGCGCCTCGTCCAGCGAGTTGAGGGAGAGCATGCTCTGGGTCAGGTTGGTGAGCCGCTCGGTCTCGCCGATGACGATGTTGAAATATTTATCGTACGACTCCGGCGGGATCACGCCGTCCGCCATGGCCTGCAGATAGCCGCGGATGGAGGTGAGCGGGGAGCGGAAATCGTGCGAGATGTTGGCGATGAACTTCTTCTGGCTTTCGTCGGCGGACTGGAGCTGGCGCGCCATGTCGTTCAGCGAATTGGCCAGATACCCGACCTCGTCGTCGGAGCTCACCTGGATGCGGTGATCCATGTTGCCGGCGGCGAATTCGCCGGCGCCCTCCGCGATCTTCCGGACGGGGCGCAGCACCCAGAAGTACAGCGCTGCGTAGATGAGCAGGGAGAGCAGGAAGATGACCGCGTAGATCTCATAAGCCCGGGCCAGGAAGTCGTTGGCGCGGGCGTCGGCCACGGAGGCCGGCTGATGGAGCGTCAGGTAGCCCAGCAGGCTCAGATCCGCATTGATGGGCGAAAAGACGCTGACGGTGTTCTCGGAAAACGCGCCGGAAAAAGTCCCGACGCGGTAGTAATTGCGGTTTTCCGCGGGGTCGAAGCCGTCCAGGGTGCGGTCCTGCAGCTGGCCGGCGCTGTCGAAGATCACCAGGTTGGCCGCATTCAGGATCAGGATGCGGTGGCCGCTGTAGAGGGCGGTCTGCGTCAGTTTCTCCACGTCCAGTCCGCGGTGCTCGCCGTAGTACTCGCTCTGCTCCGCGGCCAGCGTCAGGGCGTCGCGGTAAAGCTCCCGCGCGGCGGTGCGCCGGGCGGAGTCCTTAAAGAGCCGTTCCCCCGCCACGGCCAAAAGGGCGAAGGAGCCCAGGCCGAAGAGAAGGAAGACGAGCAGGAATTTCAGGGAGAGACGGTTTTTCATGTCGGCCGTT
This sequence comes from Lachnospiraceae bacterium, assembly GCA_017428265.1. Taxonomy (GTDB): domain Bacteria; phylum Bacillota; class Clostridia; order Lachnospirales; family Lachnospiraceae; genus UBA6987. The sequence goes on from JAFRRD010000045.1 coordinate 14,463, forward strand.
TATTTCCGGGCCGCCTCAAAGCGGTACCCGACGCCCCAGACAGTGGAGAGCTGCCAGGCGGGATGCAGCGGCAGCTTCTGGCGCAGGCGCTTGATGTAGACGTCCACGGTGCGGGAATCGCCCACGTATTCGTAGCCCCAGACGCCGTCCAGGATCTGTTCGCGCGTGAAGACCTGCCCGGGCGAGGAGGCCAGGAAATACAGGATCTCCATCTCCTTGGCGGACATGTCCAGGGGCTCGCCCTTGAACAGGACGGTGTAGTTGTTCAGGTTGATGGTGAGGTCCGGGAACGAGACCTGGCGGGCGGGCGTCTCCGCGGGCTTTTCCTGCTGCTTCGTGCGGCGCAGGATGGCCTTGACGCGTGCCACCATTTCTTTGTTGTCGAAGGGCTTGATCATGTAGTCGTCGGCGCCCAGTTCCAGGCCCAGGACCTTGTCGAAGACCTCGCCCTTGGCGGAGAGCATCATGATGGGGACCTGGCTCTCGCGGCGGATCTCGCGGCAGACCTGGTAGCCGTCCATGCCCGGAAGCATGATGTCCAGCAGGATCAGATCCGGCGCGAAGCTCCTGAACAGCGCCAGGGCTTCGGGGCCGTCCGCGGCAATGGCGGTCTCATAGCACTCCTTCGTCAGGTAGAGGGAGATGAGTTCGGCGATATGGGGGTCGTCGTCGACGATCAGGACTTTCTGTTTCGACATGGGGACTCCTTATTTGTACTTCAGCTCCGCGATGGTGGCGCCGGCTCCGCCTTCGTTGAAAGGCGCGTCGGCGAAGGATGCGATGTGTTTGTGGCGGCGCAGCAGGCCGGTGACGGCTTTTTTCAGGGCGCCGGTGCCGCGGCCGTGGATGATGCGGATGCGGGTCAGGTGCGCTACATACGCATCGTCGATGTATTTGTCCAGCGCCTGGACGGCGTCGTCCGTCGTCTGGCCGATCAGATTGATCTCCGTCGCGACAGTCAGGCCTTTTTCATAGGCGGAGAAGCCGCTGCGCTGCTTTTTGCCTTCCACGGTGGCGGTCTCCTCCGGGATCAGTTCCAGATCCGAGGCATTGACCTCGCTGCGCAGGATGCCCATCTGGACCATCAGGCGGCCTTTGGCGTCCGGCAGGGAAGCCACGGTGCCCTTGACGCCCATGGAGTGGACGAAGACGAGATCGCCGAGGCGCAGCTTCTTTTCGGTGACGGTGACGCGGCGCTGCTCCTGCGGCTCTTCCGTGCCGCCGGTCTTTTCCAGGGCTTCGCGCAGGCTCGCGCGGGCATCCTCCATCTCGCGGCTGACGGTCTCGCCGCGCCTGCGCATGTCGCGGATGGCCCTGTCCGCCGCTTCCTTCGCCTCCAGCAGGATGCCGCGGGCTTCCTCGCGGGCTTTCTGCAGCAGGGCGGCTTTCTGTTTATCCAGGTTTTTCTGCAGCTTCAGGGCTTCTTCCTTCAGAGCGGCGGCTTCCTCATGGAGACGCTTCACTTCGCGTTCGGCCTGCTCCATCTCGCCGCGCTTTTTGTCAAGGTCCGCGATCACGTCCTCGAAGGCTTCCTGGCTGGTATCGATGTAACCGCCCGCCTCCGCGATGATGTCCTCCTCCAGGCCCAGCTTGCGGGAGATGGCGAAGGCGTTGCTCTTGCCGGGGATCCCGATCAGCAGGCGGTAGGTGGGACGCAGCGTGGCCACGTCGAATTCGCAGGAGGCGTTCTCCACGCCGGGGGTGGAGAGGGCGTAGACTTTCAGTTCGCTGTAGTGGGTGGTGGCCATGGTGCGGATCCCGCGGGCGTGCAGGCGGCTTAGGATGGCCATGGCCAGGGCGGCGCCTTCCACCGGGTCCGTGCCGGCGCCGAGCTCGTCGAAGAGCACCAGCGAGTTTTCGTCCGCGGCGTCCATGATCTTCACGATGTTGGTCATGTGGGAGGAGAAGGTGGAGAGGCTCTGCTCGATGCTCTGCTCGTCGCCGATGTCCGCGTAGATCTCGGTGAAGACGCTCAGGCGGGAGTTGATGCCCGCCGGGATGTGCAGGCCGCTCTGGCCCATCAGGGTCAGCAGGCCGGTGGTCTTTAAGGAGACGGTCTTGCCGCCGGTGTTGGGACCGGTGACGACCAGGAGGTCGAAATCCCTGCCCAGGCGGACGTCGATGGGGACCACGGTCTTCGGATCCAGCAGGGGATGACGGCCTTTTTTGATGTCGATGGATTTCGGGCCGTCCTGCACGGCGAAGGGGCGGCCGTCCGCGTCGGTCCGGAAGTCATAGACCGGCTCCGTGCCCCTGTAATCGCGGGAGAAGCGCGCTTTGGCGAAGATGAAGTCCAGCTCCGTCAGGACATGGTAGTCCGTCAGGATCTCCTCCGCGTGCGCCACGGTCTGCTCGGTCAGGTCCGCCAGGACCAGTTCGATCTCTTTCTGCTCCTGGATCTCCAGTTCGCGCCATTCGTTGTTGAGCTTCACGACGGAGAGCGGCTCGATGAACACGGCCTTGCCGCTGCCGGACTGGTCGTGCACGATGCCGGACACCTGCGATTTGTTCTCCGTCTTCACGGGCAGGCAGTAGCGGCCGTCGCGCATGGTGACCACCGCGTCCTGCAGGAGGCTGCGGTGCTTTAAGAGCAGGGAATTCAGTTCGGTGTGGATGCGGTCCGAGATGGTGCGCAGCTGGCGCCGGACCCTGGCAAGGCCGGGGCTGGCGTTGTCCGCGATCTCTTCCTCGCTGAGGATGTCCGCTTCCAGGACCTGGCGCAGGGGCGCCAGCGGCGACAGCGAGCGGAAGCGTTCGGACAGGCTGTCCGGGACGTCCCGGTTTTCTTCGCGCCCGTAGATCCCGGCTTTGGAGGCCATCGCGAGGAGACGCTCTACGCGCAGGAGCTCGGGGATGCTCAGGGAGGAGCCGGACTGCGCACGGCGGATGCTGGCGCGGATGTCATGGATGCCGGTGAAGCCGGGGTTGCCGTGCGCGATGAAGCGCGCTTCGGCGTCGCTGGTCTCTTTGAGGGCAGTGAGGATCTCCTCCGGCTCCGTCATCGGGCGCAGGGCGCGGCACATGGCCTTGGCCCCGTCGGAGACGGCCAGGGCCTCCAGGCGGAGCAGGATCTTATCATATTCCAAGGTCTTCAGTACTTTTTCATTCATACAAAACAGCCCTCTTTTGCGAAGGATCGAACTTATTATAACAGAAACTGCGGCGGCGGGCAAGCAAAAGGCTTTCTTTTTCGGGGAAGAAAGAGTATAGTAAGAAGGCGGGCGGGAGCCCGCGGGAGAGAAGATGAAAAAACACGGGACATTACTGATCATACTGGCGCTGACGCTGATGCTGGCCGGCTGCGGGGGGCAGAAAGGCTCCACGGCGGCGGGCACGCTTCCCGTGATCGAAACGGTGACGGCGGAGGCGCAAACGGCGGCGCCCGGGACGGAAAAGACCGGGAGGGCAGAGAAAACGACGGCGGAGGAGCCGACGACGGAGGAACCGACGACGGAGGAAACGGCGACAGAAGAACCGGCGACGGAAGAAACGACGACGGAGGAAACGACGACGGAAGAACCGGCAACGGAAGAACCGAAAACGGAAGAACCGACGACGGAAGAGCCGACGACGGAAGAACCCGTGACGGAGCCGCCTGCCACGGATCCGCCCGCCACGGATCCGCCCGCCACGGAACCGCCCGTCACGGAGCCGCCCGTCACGGAGCCGCCCGCCACGGATCCGCCCGCCACGGATCCGCCCGCCACGGAACCGCCTGTCACGGAACCTCCCGCCACCGACCCGCCTGTCACCGAGCCGCCCGCCACCGAGCCGCCTGCCACGGAGCCGCCGGCCGACGGCCCCCTCGTATGCCTCGATCCGGGCCATCAGGGCCGGGCCAACCACGACCAGGAACCCGTGGCGCCGGGCTCGTCCGACACCAAGGATAAAGTCTCGGACGGTACATACGGCGTGACGACCGGCATCCGCGAGTCGCTGATCAACCTCACCATTGCCCTGCAGCTGCGGGAGGAACTGCTGGCGCGGGGCTACCGGGTCATCATGACCCGCATGTCGGAGGACGTCGACATCAGCAACATCGAGCGCGCGCAGCTCGCCAACAATGCCGGGGCGGACGCTTTCCTGCGCCTGCACTGCGACAACGGGGACCCGTCCTGGACCGGCTGCGCGGTCTTCTGCCAGCATCCGTACAGCGAGTACAACGGCCACCAGTACGAGGCCAGCCGCCGGCTGTCGGAGACCGTGCTGGCGAATATGTGCCGCGTGACGGGCGCGCAGAACCGCGGCGTCACGGAGGCGTATCATTATTCCGGCATCAACTGGAGCCGGGTGCCGGGCGGCCTGTTCGAGATGGGCTTCCTGAGCAATGCGGCTGACGAACAGCGCCTGCTGGACCCGGCCTATCAGCATCTGCTGGTCATCGGCATGGCCGACGGGCTGGACGCGTACTTCGGGCGTTGACAAACCGGAGCGTCATATACTATTCTGTTGGTTGCGGCCGGCGCACGCCCTCGGGGCGGAGCCCGGGCGACCGGAAATGAGAAACGGAGGAAGCCGCCATGATTTTCCCGGCTCTGACCTGGATCCTTTTGCTGCTGTCCGCCGCCCTGTGCGCGGTCGGCTTTTACAAGTTCGTTTATTTCGCCGCCGTGGGGAACGGCCTGGCGGCGGCCGGCCTGGGCCTGTGCACGCTGACCGTCGCACTGAGCCGCGGCCGGATCTCTCTGGTCCTGGTCCTGTCCTGCCTGCTGCTGCTGGCCTACGGCCTGTTCCAGGGCGGCTTCACGGCGCTGGCCGAAATGCTGCGGACCCGGAACCGGAACGTCATGAAGACCGAGGCGGAAAACGATACGCCGCTCTATGTGCCGTGCGTGCTGTGGCTGGCGGTCTCGCTGGCGTCCGTGCTGCAGATCAGCCCGCTGTGGTACCGCGTGAGCGCGGGCGTGGGAAAGGACGGCGTGTTCTCCTGGGTGTCGCTGATCGTCATGGCGGGCGGCCTGGCCATCATCGTGCTGGCGCAGCGCCAGGGGAATAAGCAGCGGCAGGAGGATCCGTCGCTGCCTCCCATGCAGGGGCTGTACAACTGGGTCCGCTGCCCGTCGCAGCTGGGCCGCCTGATCTTCTGGACGGGCGTGCTGCTGGGCGGCATCAGCGTCCTGTCCGGTGCGCAGTGGATCACCGCTCTGCTGGGGTACGCCTCCGCGGTGTTTCTGGCTCTGCGCAGCGCGTTCCGCCAGGACAGGCGCGACCGGAAGAAATACAGCTACCTGCCCGAATACCGGGAATACGCGGAAGACACGCACATCCTGATCCCGCTGAGCATGCCGAAGAACGTGGAGTGGGAAGAGGAAGAGGACAAAACGGAGTGACCGGAAAAGGGCGCGGGGCGCCCTTTTTTATTCGGGGAACACTTGCTGCCGGGGACGAAGATACTTCCCGGCTTCTTTTTTTCGTACGGGCCCGGCCCTTTTCCGGCCCGGCGGGGCGCGCCGGCGGCCGGTATTATAAAAAAATGCTAAAAAATATAAACTTTTTTCGGCGGTTCTCTTGTTTCTTTCCCTGTTCTATGCTATTATGCGTCCGTACATTGTGAACGTGTACGAGACCACTTTTTACACATTTCAAGGAGGGATTATGATTAGCTTTCTTATCTGTCTTGTGATCCTGATCTGTGGCTACCTGTTCTATGGCAAACTCGTAGATGCAAACCTGGGTCCTGACGACAGGGAAACGCCTGCTGTCGCGATCAACGACGGTGTTGACTACGTGGTAATGCCCCAGTGGAAACTGTTCCTGGTCCAGCTGCTGAACATCGCGGGCCTCGGCCCGATCTTCGGCGCTCTGACCGGTGCCATCTGGGGGCCGGTGGTGTATCTCTGGATCACCTTCGGTACTGTTTTCGCCGGTGCTGTCCATGACTACATGGCCGGCATGATGTCCGAGCGGAACCGCGGTGCTTCCATTTCCGAAGTCACCGGCATCTATCTGGGCGGCGTAATGCAGAACGTGATGCGTGTGTTCTCCGTGATCCTGCTGATCATGGTCGGCACCGTGTTCGCGGTCGGCCCCGCGGGCCTGCTGAAGACCCTGTTCCTGAAGCAGGGCACGGCGGAGACTTCCATTCTGACGAACTCCACATTCTGGCTGGCTCTCATCATCATCTACTACTTCATCGCGACCTTCGTTTCCATCGACAAGATCATCGGCAAGGTCTACCCGATCTTCGGCATCTGCCTGATCGTCATGGCCGTCGGCGTCTGCATCGGTACGCTGGGCAAAGCCGGCGAGATGCCTGAACTGTGGAACAACTTCGCGAACCTGCACCCGAAGGGAAAACCCATCTGGGCCTTCATGTTCATCACCGTGGCCTGCGGCGCCATTTCCGGTTTCCACGCTACCCAGTCGCCTCTGATGGCGCGCTGCTTAAAGAGTGAGAAGCAGGGACGCTTCGTGTTCTACGGCGCCATGACCGCTGAAGGTATCATCGCTCTCGTCTGGGCGGCTGCCGGCGTTACGCTGCACGGCCCGGCCGGTCTGCTGGAGATGAACGGCGGCAACGCGACTTCCGTGTACACCATCTGCACCGAGACCATGGGCACCGTGGGCGTCATCCTGGCCATGCTGGGCGTTATCGCCTGCCCGATCACTTCCGGCGACACTGCGTTCCGTTCGGCCCGTCTGACCATCGCCGACTGGTTCAAGATCGACATGGGCAAATGGCAGAACCGTCTGGCGCTCTGCATCCCGGTGCTGGGCGTCGGCGCGTTCCTCGGCTTCGGCCAGACCCTTGGCTGGCTGGACTACAACGTGATCTGGAACTATTTCAGCTGGTCCAACCAGACCCTGGCCATGATCGTGCTGTGGGCCGGTGCCATGTTCCTGGCCAAGGAAAAGAAGAACTTCTGGTTCTGCGCTGTTCCGGCCACCTTCATGAGCGCCGTTTCCGTGACCTACTTCTGCATGGCTCCGGAAACGCTCGGCATGATCGCCGCGTTCAAGGACAACAAGGCCATCGGCTATCCGGCCGGCATTGTCTGCGCGGTCCTGTTCTTCTTACTGTTCTGGCGTGCTTCCGCCAAGTATCGTAAGGCTTAATGTCTTTTCGCCTGACTGACAACGTTCATATGTGCAAAGAAGAGGCGGCGGAGGTTTACTTCCTCCGCCTCTTTCAAAGGAAGGCCGCCGGCACGCGGCTTTTCCGAATAAGGAGGCAACATGGGTTTCACAAAAGCACTGGGCACGGGGACACTGGACCCGGAGACCCTTAAGAAAGACAAAAAGAGCTGCATCAAGGCCGGCCCATGCGGACTGGGCGAGCGGGCCATGTATCTCAACAGCTTTTACATAGATCGTCAGTATTACATTCTTTACGAAGACGTGCAGCGGGTGTTCAAACGCGTGGCCATGAGCAAGGGCGGCTTCTCCGGCAAGGGGGTGTTCAGTTCCATGGCCTATCTGGTGGTCCAGTATAACCACGGCGAAGAGAAGGCCTGCAAGTTTAAATTTGAAGACGACGTGGACGTGTTCCTGAAGCAGCTGGAGATCAGCCATCCGGAGATCCCCACCCACAGCGTGGAGGCGGAAGCGCGGTTGAAAAAGGCGCAGGCGGAGGAAGAAGCCAAGTACGTGAAGAACCTCTCCAAAGAGGCGGAAGCGTCCCTGCGCAGGCTGGTCGGCGCGCGGGAGGTGCTGGAACGCCGGCCCGCTGCCTGGACCCGCCTGGCGGCTGCGGCGAAGCAGAAGCGTTCCGTGGACAATGCGGATCCCACCTACAAGATCCTGGCCCTGATCGTGCTGCTGGCGGCGGTGATCGCGGCCGCTTTCGGCCTGGTCGCGCTGATCCACAAGATGGGGAATTACGCCATCTATTTCCTGATGTTCGGCTTTGCCTTCATCTTCCTGATCATGGCTTCCAACATCCTGCCGACCGGCCGCCGCAACAAGAAATCGGTACAGCGGGAATGGGATAACGCCGTGGAAGCCATGGAGAAGATCGTTGGCAAAGATTTCATCGTGCCGGCGCATTATGCGCACCCGACGGTGCTGCGCCGCATGGAGCGGGCGATCCGCCAGGGGCGGGCGGAAACGACGGACGAGGCGCTGCAGGTGGTCAAGGACGACCTGAAGGCCCTCAACAAGGACGTGACCGTGTCCCAGAAAGAATACGACGAGGTGGTGGAGGTCAAGCCCCTGTTCCTCCTGTGCAGTTATGAATAAGCATCACGCGGCTGACCTGCTGGACTGTCTGCGCGCGGAAGGCGTCCGGGAAGAACTCCTTGAGGAGACGGAAGCGTTCCGAAAGAAGCATCCCGTGCCCGCGGAGCTCGCGGACCGGGTGCCCGCGCCGACCTATGTTTACTACGGAAAAGCGGTCTGGGAAAAGGCCCTCGCGGCCCTTCTGTGCGGCGAAAACCTGCTCCTGTCCGGCCCCAAGGCCAGCGGGAAAAACGTGCTGGCGGAAAACCTGTCGTGCCTCTTCGGCCGGCCGCAGTGGGACATCTCCTTTCACATCAACGTGGACGCCGCCTATCTGATCGGCTCGGACACCTTTGACGGGGAGAAGGTCGTTTTCCGGCCCGGACCCGTTTATCTCTGCGCGCTGCAGGGCGGCTTCGGCGTCCTGGACGAAATCAACATGGCGCGCAACGAAGCCCTGGCGGTGCTGCACGCCGCGCTGGATTTCCGGCGGGTTCTGGACGTGCCGGGCTATGCCCGAGTGCCGCTGAAGGAAGAGACCCGCTTCATCGCCACGATGAACTACGGCTATGCGGGCACGCGGGAACTGAACGCAGCGCTCTGCTCGCGCTTCGCCGTGCTGGACATGCCGGTGATCGGGGAGGAAGACTTCCGCAAACTGCTGAAGACCACGTTCCCGGAACTGAAGGCGCAGCCGGGCGAGCAGTTCATGCGCCTTTTCTACGATCTGGAACGGAAAGCGGCTGCGGCGGAGATCTCCGACCGGGCGCTGGACCTGCGCGGCATCCTGGATGCGCTCCGCCTGATGGGGCGGGGCCTTAGTTCCGGCGACGCGCTGGATATGTGCATCTGCGGCAAGGTCTTCGACCCGCTGGAGCAGGAACTGATCCGGGACGTCATCCGGGCGCGCCTGCCGATGGATCTGACCGGTGCCGAACTGTTTGAAGAATCGAAGGCGGAGGCCTGACCGTGAGACCCGTGCCTGCCATGAGCGCCGAAGAACGCCGGGCCATGGGCATGGTCCGGAACGGGGCGGAGGATTATGAAATAACTCCGCCTTTTTTGTCTTACCGGCCGGACGGGCAGGCGGATCTTTACCGCAACACCGTGATCGGCCTGGCCGTGAAATGGCTGGGCTTTGAGCCGCTGACCTCGCTTTTTGCATCCTGGTCCGGGAGCAGCCGGGCCGGCTTGTTCGACGGCATCGCATGGCTGGGCATCGAGAACTATATCTATGAGAAGGAACTGCCCCTGCGCCCCCATCTCGCGGCGCTGCGGCGTGAATGCGCAGCCGAGTTTTTCGCGGGCCGAGGCGGCCTGTCCCGCCAGCAGATGATGGCCGGCGGCCCGCTCCTGCAGCAGCAGGCGGCCCGCTGGGAAAGCGTGCTGGGCCGGGAACCGCGCTTCGTTTTTGCGAAGGAAAAACGCCTGAAGGAAGCCCTCGAACCGACCGGAGACCTCGCGCCGGCACAGCTGCTGCAGGCCCTGCGGGAGATCATTGCGGAGTATTTTCATTTCAGTGATTTCCGTCTGTCCGGAGCGCACCGGCCTTCCGAAGGCCGCAGCCTCTTTCTGCGGAAGGAGCGGTCTCACCGGGATTCCCTGCTGCAGCGCGGGGACTGGGAAGACGCCGCCGGCGGGCAGCGTATGGGGCGGACGGCGGCGGCCCGGGCCCGCGAGGCGGCGGACCGGGCGTATATCGAAGCCTGCTTCGGCCCGCCCTGCCTGTCGGCCAGGGAACTGGCGCGAATGGAGAAGGTCCTCTGTCAGGATGCCCACGCGTTCTGCCGCCTCTGGGTCTGCAAAAGCCGGCCCGAGCACGAACACGCGGAGCAGAAAGAAGCCCTGCTCTTCGCCAGGGAAGCGGCAGAGCAGGCCGGCAAAAACGCGGACTTCATCCGAAAGGAACGCGTGATGGTGCAGGCCGGCATCCGCAGCCTTTCCGCCCGCCTCGCCGTGATGCTCGAAAACTTCGCGCAGGAACTGCCCGAGACCGGCGTCCGCGGCCGGCTCATGGGCGAGCGTGCCTACCGCATGCCCCTGCTGCAGGATCCGGCGGTCTTCCTGAAACCCGCGCAGGACCCGCGCCCGGACCTGTCCGTGGATCTCCTGCTGGATGCCTCCGCTTCCCGCACCGCTTCCCAGGAAATGATCGCCGCCCAGGCCTACATGCTGGCGGAAAGCATGATGAAATGCCGGATCCCCGTCCGCGTCCTGTGCTTCCGCAGCCTGCGCGGGTACACCGTCCTGCAGATCCTGAAGGAGGATAAGGAGCGCTCCGCCGCACCGATACTCCAGTATTTTGCCGGCGGCTGGAACCGGGACGGCCTTGCCTTAAAGGCCCTGGAATATCTGGAAACCCTGCGGGAAGACCCGTCTTCGCGGCGCCTCCTGCTGGTCCTTACGGACGCGCATCCGAGCGATTCCACGGAAATGCCGCCGGAGGGCCGAAGCCCTTTGAAGCACAGTTACGAAGGCGCTGCCGCAACGGAGGATACGGCGGCCGCTGCCGCGGATCTTCGGAAAAAGCGCATCCGCATCGCCGCTGTCTTCACCGGCTCCCATTCGCATCTGGAAGCCCTGAAAACCATTTACGGCAATCATTTCGTCCGCATCAGACACATGGAACAGCTGGCCCAGGAGGCCGGCACGCTGCTGGAGCAGGAACTGATCCAGTGGAGAGGATAGGAAAGGAGCGCTCATGTTCGCGAAAAAAGTCGAGATCTATAAAAAGAAGGACAGGGAGACCTGGCAGCAGCTGAAGGACGTCCTGAAGGCCGGCGGCCTGAGGATCTCCGCGGGCCATTATTTCGCCGACGTCGTCGCCTGCGGCGGCTGCGGCGCCAAACTTGACCCCCGCAACTTCGGCGCGAAAGGCGCGGCCGACCGGGACATCTATTACATCCGCGTGAAGGAAAGCGACCGCGAGACCGCGCTGAAACTGATTCACGAAGCCGGCCTCGTGACCGTCGTGGACGAGGACGCGGCGCTGGATGCCGCCAAACGCTTGCTGAAGAAGGAAGAAGCGGAACGGTAAATACCGCAAAAAAGAAGAGCCTGCAGCACCGAAACATCGGTGTGCAGGCTCTTTTTGTGGGATAATATCACTTTCTGTTTTAGTTCCTGTATATATTAATGTTATCAACACTTAAAATAGACTCTTACTTCTTTTCCTTCCCCTTCTTTTTCAGCACAATGATCAGGACGACCGCGATCACCACAATGATGAGCAGCCAGATGAAGATGCAGATCCCGAGGGGCTGCGGGCAGAAGTGGCAGATCTGGCAGGTCTTCTTGCCGGGGTCTGCCGGATCCACCGGAGCGGTCGGCTGTGTCGAATCGGTTACCGTGCTTTGGCCCTGATTGATGTCATCCGTTCCGAAGGAGATGGTCTTGGACCAGTCGGAATAGATCTCACCGTCAAAATAATTCGGATGGTCATAGCGGTAACGGCAGCGCAGCTCGATGACCGTATCCTTCTCGACATGCGGGCGGGCATCATTGGCAAGATTGAACAGCGCGCTTTCCATCTCGCCGGCCTTGATGATCCAGTCGCCCTGCAGCTGCGTGAATTCCGCATCGCCCTTCACGCGCGCCCAGACTTCTATCACGATCCCGCCGCCGCTCGCCTCGACCTTCGTGGCATTTTCCATGAGTTTGTCGGGAACGGTGAGGGTGAACGCGACGATCGGATTGTCGTTGAATTCCTTGTCGGTCATTCTGAGGCCGGTGATGACCGGCGCGTCAAGATCGTCCTTCGTCAGCGGTCCGGAGGCTTCCGCATCCTTGCCGACGCTCGCGATATTCGACCATTCGGAGAAATAATATTTGTCCGGTTCTCCCTCATTTCTCACGGTCACGGCAAAGCGCACGCGGAAATACATCGTATGCTTCGTATAGTCGATGCGGAGCTCTTCATCCGCTTCGTTGTACGTGTACTGCTCGGGCCTTAACTGGTCCTTCACCCCGGGCGTGTGCGTTTCGGGATTCCCGTTCCAGCGGTCGTCGTTCGGGACGCCGCGCGTGACCCAGATGTCCTGCACGGTTTCCGTCGCATTGTTGAGGCCGGCGTCGACCACGTCCCACTCGCTCCATCGTGCGTTGCCGTCGCTGTCATGGCCGAGACCGTAATATTCGTCCCCGTCCCAGTATTTCGTATAATGCCAGCCCGAAATGCTGTCATTCACGTCATCGAGCGCCCAGTCGACCTGAAGGCTCATCCAGATATCGTCGCAGCCGGCTCTTTCCATGAACTGGTCGATGGTACCGTCCAGGTGCGCATTTTCCTTGTTCTTGAAAAACGCCGTCATTTCGTTGTTCAGGCTGTAGGTCAGCTTTGTCGACGTCGGTGAATCGCCTCCTTCAAGCCATTCCGCCGTCAGGTAAGCCGGTGCCGTCAGCTCAAACGGAAGGCCGTTTTTTTCGGCTGCATACGCCGTAACGGCTCCCGAAGGGATCGCAAAGAGAAGAAGTGCGGCCATAAGCAAAGCAAATGTCCTTTTCATTGGTGGCTCCTTTCCTGTTGAGCGGAAAGCCCGTCCGACTTTTTTCACAGACAGTCTGTCAGGCAGTCATTCCGGCAGATGTTTGCAGGAATTATACCAGATCTCAGACAAAAAATCTATGATTCAGACGTAATTCGTTTCTGTTGCCCAACTTGACAGCATCGGCATCGTTTGTTACACTTTTTATGTATTTGCACCGGAACGGCGCGCCGGAAACGGTACGTCGTTCACCCCCTCTTGATGAAAGGAAATAAAACAATGTTTTGTCAGTATTGCGGAGCACAGATCCCGGACGGTTCGGCTTTCTGCAGCGCCTGCGGGAGCCGTCAGCAGATCGTTCAGCCGTCTCAGCAGCCTCAGCGGCAGGAAGCGCCGACCTATCAGCAGGCCCAGCCGACCTATCAGCAGGCCCGGCCGACTTATCAGCAGGCTCAGCCGGCCTATCAGCAGCCTGTTTATCAGCAGCAGGCTTACCAGCAGCCCATGCCGGGCATGAAGTGGCACAATTTTATCTGTAAATTTGCGCTCTGGCTGAGCGCCGTGTTGAATCTGGCCACCGGGATCACCTATATGAGCAGTTATTACAGCGCACAGAAGATCTACGGCGGCTTTGCGATCGTCATCGCAGTGCTTTGCGTCATAACAGCCCTGAAACTGATCAAATTCAAAGCCGATGCGCCGAAGACGCTGCATAACTTACTTCTGTTAAGTGCTGTCGGAAGCCTTGCCTTCATGCTCTGGGCCGCAGGCGTCTTCTCCGGATACGGTATCGATTTCAGCGACCGCAATACTGTGTCGGCACTTCTCAGCTTCGTGTTCTCGCTCGTGATCATCATGATCAACAAATCCTATTACAACAAGCGGGCCTACCTGTTTACCCGCTGAAAGTGATCGTATAAAAGCCGCGGGGCCGGTATCCGGCCGTGCGGAAGGGGACGGCTGAGCCGTCCCCTTTTTTTGTCGTCAGCGGCTGTTCAGGGAAAAACCGCCGCTTACTATTCAGCTGTTAACCGGATTATTCCTCCCTTTTCTATTTCTCCTACTTTTATTTTACACTATGAAAAGCGCCCTCCCCGAAGGGAAGGCGCTGCGTTTTAAATTGATCATCCTTCGATAAGTATGGTCTTCTTTTCGGGGACCTTCGGCGTTTCTTTCTTCGGCAGCGTAAGGCGCAGCACGCCGTTTTCGAATTTTGCCTTGATGTCCTCTTCGGTCAGATCCTCGCCCACATAGAAGCTCCGCTGCATGGATCCCGCATAACGCTCCTGACGGATCAGACGGCCTTTCTTGGTCTTTTCATCCTTATCCAGGCCTTTGGCGGCCGCGATAATCAGGTATCCGTCTTCCAGGTTCAGGCTGATCTCCTCTTTCTTAAAGCCGGGCAGATCGATATCCATCTCGTAATGGTCTTCCTGTTCGTGCACATCCGTCTTCATAAGGCGGGCGGCATGCTTGCCGTACAGCTTCCGGTCAAGATCGGAAAAATCAGGCAGTACGGGAACGCTTAAGTTCAGCAGATCGTCAAACAGGTTCTCATCAAAAATACTAGGGTACAACATAGGTCATTTCCTCCTTACTCAATCCATTCTTTAATGTTTTGAGCATTGGGACGGAGGCTTCAGATCCTTCGGGATTACTCCCCAGATCGTCTCTGTTCCTTTGTTCTGTCCCCTTTATACCACAAATTGTTAGCATTGTCAAGAGGTGAGTGCTAATTTGTCCGTGTCAACTTGTTGTAGGAGTTTTGGCAAGACTACCTGCTTAATCCTTTCATGGTGTTATACATCTGCGTGATCCGTCCAGTTTTAACAACTTCAAATGATACACACTGATCCGGATCGACAAGGAACGGGCCGGGTCTTCTGTTCAAAGTCGCAGACGCCCTCTCCGCCGCCTGGCTTAAACAATCAAGCAGCTCGCTGCGCCGCGTCCGGGGAATTAGTTCAAAGGTTCCTGCTGCCAGAATCGGGACTAAATGCTCCAGCGTTTTGACGCTCCACCCCATCGGCCGGCTGCTGAGTCGGTTGGATAAAACGTGACTGACGTGCGGCTCGGTAGCTCCGCCATTTCGAGCGTCCGGATCCCGATACCGGATAGCGATAGCATCAAGGTTCTGATATAGATAGTTCAAACCCTCCTCAATACGATTCTGCCGTTCAGGATGCAGCGCTGCCAAACGTTTTCCCGCCTCAATCAGGGCGTCTGCGCTGCCGTAACGAAGGGCATTGACAACATTTCTCTTTTCGGTCTGTGCCTCGCCGAACCCGCATCCGGCAAACAGCATCTTTTTCGCTTTGTTTTTGTGATAACAGTCAAGGACGAATGTACTGCTTACTCATCCTGATCTTTTAAAGATCTCCCGCAGAACGGGCAGTATTCAATCTCCGAGTTCATTCCAGCCCGGTCCAGATGATGGCCGCAATGGGGACACTTGATAAAGACGAAAAACACGATAAGCTCCGCCACAAGAGCTATCCCCATCAGTATGTAAGCAATCGGACTCTGTGTAACCAGTGCAATAAGTCCGAACAAAACTACTGCTGCCATCATGCTCCAAACAACAATTCTGGCTGTCCCGAGTTTCATACTCAAGCTTCCTCCTTCAGAGGGCTCCTTCCCTCTTTACGGATAGTATACCATATCATTATTGTTATGGCGTTGAACGACGAAATACAAATCCCTGTTTACCTTGTGCCGTCTATCTCATAGTCTCCATAAACATACTCATATTTCACTTCTGCCGAAGAATTAAGAGTTTTTCAGCATTTTCCTCTTGCCTTTCTTTTGCATCCTTCATCCACGCTGTTTTCAGAATGTCCGGCATACACATATATTGATAATGCCCAAATGTTTCAGCGGTCAGGTTATTCCTCCCAAGAAGCCATTCTGCGGTATGCATGAGGCATCCGAAAGAATATTGTTTGATAATATACTCCGTCTCTTCATGAATGATTTTAGCAGTGTAAAAGGAAAAGTTGCCGTTGTGACCGGTGCAACGTCAGGTATCGGTAAGGCGATTGCGAAAGTCTATGCCGCCAACGGAATGAAAGTAGTTCTGGTCGGACGCAGAGTCGAACGCGGAGAAGCGATCGTTAAGGAGATCCGTGAAACAGGCGGAGAAGCCGTTTTCTGCCGCGCTGACGTGGCTGTGGAAGAAGATGTACAGCGTGTCATGAAGACGGCTGTAGAAACCTTTGGTGCACTGCATGTTGTCGTCAACAATGCCGGTGCCAGCTGCCTCCTGAAGCCTGTCCACGAATATGATACCGATGATTTTAAACGCGTTTCCATTTACATAACAATTATGACTGGGAGCGGGTGGAAACAATACGAACTAATACGTTACTGTTGTACATTATGTTGTTAGGAGGTTCTTGTCTCGGCAAAGAACAAGAATTCCGTGAAAGATTTAAGGTTGTCTTTGATGATCAGCTTGAAAAGATATATTTTCACATTAGAAATAATCCAATGCATTGAAAATCCTCCCGATTTTGAAAGAAGCCAGCCTCAGAACGAAGAACATACAGTTCGTTGACCCAGGCTCGGGCCAATTTCCAGCCATCCTCGAAATCCTTAAATCCTTCCGGATGTTCCCCGATATAGGACAACAGATCATCCGAGTAGCTGCGCCGGAAGCCTTTGCTCAGGACATCAAAGACTGTGTATGGGCGATAAGTCTCATCAATCCTCAGTTTATATAGCTTCTCAACCTCTTTTTCATCCAGGAAAATCTCCGGATTAATCGCGTACGGGCTTTGCGAAATAGCCGCTTCCTTCACTTCTCATCATCCTCTCTGGCGCCTGCTCCCGCAAAGGCCACATATTGTCCGCGCGAAGAAGATTGCACACAATGCCTCTTCTCCCGAATTGCGTGAACTGTCTCGCCCATCTCCTCGAACATTTGTTCGATTTTCATTATAACGACTTTTTTTATAAATGCAATAAGGAAGAGTGAAAAAATTCGTCTTAATTCGCCGTGGTGGCGGTTTATATCAACACTAAGACTAAGCATACACAAAACACCGGGCAAATTGCCCGGCGCTGCTGAACTGCTCCATAAAGTGAATTGTTTTTTTCCTTTGCCATTTCTTTGATAAGTCGTTGACAAATTCGCGACCAGTTTACCTCCTTAAGCGGAACGCGTTATCAGACCTCCATGATAATCGGGATGATCATAGGGTTCCTTCTCATGCGTTTCCACAGGAAGTCGCTCAGATCGTCCTTCATTTCCTGCTTGATCTTCGTCCAATCACCGATGCCGCGGCTGTGGCAACTGACGATGGTGCCGTATGCGACTTCCTGCACCTCCTCCATGAGTTCTTCGGACTCACGAACATAGACGAAGCCGCGCGTGATGATATCGGGACCGGCCAGTAGCTCTCCCGTTCCGTGCTGGAACACTGAGACCAGGATGATAATGCCGTGCTGTGCCAGCAGCTGACGGTCGCGTAGGACGATATTCCCGACATCACCAACTCCCAAGCCATCCACAAGAATGCGGCCGTTCTGGACCTTATCCACCACTGCAGCGCCTTCTTCGTTCACTTCAAGCACGTCGCCCGCTTCCAGCAGGAAGATATTTCCGCGTGGGATGCCGAGGTCGGCGGCAATCGACGCCTGTGCCTGGCGGTGGCGATATTCGCCGTGCACCGGAATCGCGAACTTGGGCTTGCACAGGGAGTAGATCAGTTTGATCTCCTCCTGGCAGGCGTGGCCGGATACGTGCACCTCCTGGAAAATCACCTTTGCACCTTGTGCGGTCAGCTCGTTGATGACCTTCGCGACAGCCTTCTCATTGCCGGGAATCGGCGTCGAGCTCAGGATGATGACATCAGTCGGGTCGATCGTGACCTTGCGGTGGATACTCGCCGCCATGCGGGAAAGGGAGGCCATGCTTTCGCCCTGGCTGCCCGTCGTGATCAGAACAGTCTTCTCGCGGGGGAAGTTGCGGATGTCTTCCAGTGAGACAAGCGTCTCCTCAGGAATGCTGATGTAGCCGACTTCCGACGCCGTGCTCAGAATGCGCGTCATACTGCGTCCGTCCACCGCAACCTTCCGGTCGTAGCGAACCGCCGTGTTGATGATCTGCTGAACGCGGTCGACATTCGAAGCAAAGGTTGCCACGATGAGGCGGCTGTTCTGGTTCTCTGCAAAGATACTGTCAATTGTACTCCCGACCGTCCGTTCTGACATGGTAAAGCCTTCGCGGATCGCGTTCGTGGAATCACACAGCAACGCCAGCACGCCCTGCTGTCCCAGCTCCGCAAATCGTGCAAGATTAATTGGATCACCGAAGACCGGCGTGTAGTCCACCTTAAAGTCACCCGTATGCACCACGGTGCCGGCAGGACAGTTGATGGCGAAAGCTGCCGCGTCAACGATACTGTGGTTCGTGCGGATGAATTCCACTTTGAATGAACCAGTTGTGACCGTCTGGCCGTAGTTGACGATCTTCCTGCGGGCGGTGTTTTCCAGTCCCTGCTCCTCAAGCTTGCCCTCAATCAGGGCCATGGTCAGCTTGGTCCCGTAGACAGGCACGTTGACCTTGCGCAGGATGTAAGGAAGAGCGCCGATATGGTCTTCATGGCCGTGCGTTATGAAAAAGCCTCTCACGCGTTCGAGGTTCTCCTCCAGGTAGGTCACGTCCGGGATGACCAGGTCAATGCCAAGCATGTCGTCACTAGGAAATGCCAGCCCGCAGTCCACCACAATGATATCGTCTTCATACTCAAATGCGGTAATGTTCATCCCAATTTGGTCGAGACCGCCCAGCGGGATAATGCGGAGTTTGCTCATTTGTTTCTCCCCTGTTCTATTTGTCCAGAACCGAAGATCAATATCGTTTAGCTGCTCGGCAAATACGCTGAGCAGGTAATCCGGCGCACCCTCGTCGGTTCGTAGGGTGCCTCATCACTTTTTCCTCTGTTTTCTATATAGATTCGCGATTGACAGTGATTGCCTGAGCATTTCACTGGCATCAAAATCGTGAATGATACGCCTAGAACGGAGTACCATCCAACCGCCAAGTTGGAAAACAAGGATCAGTAAACCTCATTAGGTCTCAATTAAGGTTCTAATGGTCTTACTTTCGCGGTATAAAGCCGGTTATCTATATATTTTTTCTTTTCCTTTCAATGCCTGTTCCAGATGATAACCTGCTCTATACACTTTCGCTTCGTCAAAGGCTTTTCCCATCAATTGAACACTTATTGAAAGATTCCCTTCAGCTGCCCCGCAAGGCATGCTCAGGCAAGGGAATCCCAGCCCGGTTCCGTAGATGGTATATAAACTAAATAGAATGGATAACGGCTGTACCTTTCCGTTTACAGACATCTCCCGCTGTCCTCTGTTTGGCGCGATGATTGGCATTGTTGGCATAACTAACGCATCTAATTTCGCCATCTCTTCCGTCATCTTCTTTCGGAATTCAGCTCGAAGCTTCTGCGCGTCAATATACTGCCATGCTTTGTATCCTTCCCCTGTTTTCATATGTTCCAAGGTTGCAGGGAAAAATAACTCCGGACTTTCATTGATATAGCGGCGAGAATTGCTATACATATCACAAATACGCACTGTATGCGCTGCTGCCGCATACTGGCCGTCCGGATCAGGATGTTTGAGTTCCTGAATCTCCGCACCCAATTCTTTAAGAAGAGCAACTGAATCTTCGACGGCGTCTCTGACCCGAGTATCGGCCGTATCGTAATACACTTCACGAAGGACGCCAATTCGAACGCCTTTCAGTGGCTCTTCAATCCCCATCGTAAAATCTTCTGATGGTCTATTTGCCGAGAATGGATCTCTTTTATCATAGACAGCCATTGTTCCCATCATTATAGCGTTGTCATACACTGTTCGTGTCATTGGGCCGATACAGTCCGTATTCTCGCTGTGTGCGTAAGCGCCGAAATTGCTCACTCTGCCAAAAGTCGGACGCATTCCCACGGTTCCGCATATCGCACTCGGGATACGGATCGACCCGGCACAATCTGCACCAACAGAAGCTGGACAGAGATGAGCTGCCAATGCTGCGCCGTTGCCGCCGCTACTTCCCCCAGGAATCTTAGTATCATTGAGCGGATTATGCACAGGACCAAAAATTGATGCGTCACAGTAAGCGGAGGTGGCAAATTCCTGCGTGTTCAGTTTTCCCAAAAGGACCGCACCAGCGTCTTCCAGAGCGTCTATTACTCCTGCATTATATTCCGGAACAAAGTTTTCGCAGACTCGGCTGCACATAGTTGTCCGGATCCCTTTTGTGTAAATAATATCTTTCACACCATAAGGAATCCCGTCCATCAGGCTTTTAGGCTGACCGGACAAAAGCCGCTTTTCCGCTTCCTTTGCCTGCTGAAGGGCCAGTTCCGGCGATAACGTCGCCCAAGCATTTAGATCCTTTCGCTGATCGATTGCCTCGAATAAAGCTGTCGTTACCTCAACCGGAGACACTTCCTTTTTTCTGTATAGTTCAGTTAACTGACGGACACTAAGCGAGTTCAGTTCTTTGTTCATGACAAACCACCTTTTTTATTTCAAAAGAGACGGCAGTAAAAGCGTAAACTGCGGCCAGTATGTGACAAGAAGAAGGTCAACCAATCCCAGCAGGAAGAATGGAATGCAGCGTTTGAAAGCGCCGGTTATACTAACCTTTCCTATCTTTGATCCGACTAAAATCGAAACTCCGACAGGCGGTGTGATTACACCCAGGTTAATATTTACGGAACAAATCATACCAAACTGCAACAAGTTCATTCCCATCGCCTTGATTAGATTCAGCATAAGAGGAACCATCATAACCAGGATAGCCGTTGAATCCATCAGACAGCCAAGGAACAAAAGAATAATGTTGATGATAATCAACGTCAGGAATTTACTGCTCGTCAGTGTCGTCATGAATTCCATAAACAACTGCGGCAAGCGCCCGGCGATGACTACGTAGGAAGAAGCTTTTGAGATTGCAATCAGTATCATGATTGCAGCTACAGAAACAGCAGAATTATATAAGGACTTCTTAAGTTGCTGGAATGTCATGGTCTTGTACACGAACATATTGACGATAACAGCATAGACTACTGAGATAGAAGCCGCTTCCGTAACCGTACAGATTCCAGCGAAAATTGTTCCCAGTACAAGGATTGGCATCAGAAGTGCCCAGATACTGCTTTTCAGTGTAGTCGCAACTTGTTTGCCGCTGGCTTTTTCCTGTTTGGGAAGGTTATGCTTCTTTCCATAATATAAACAGTAGACCAAAAACGCGACTGTCATTAACACAGCGGACGAAATCGTAGCGATAAACAGCTTCTGAACCGAAGTATCCGTTAAGCTCGCGTAAACGATTAATACAATAGATGGAGGAACTATAGGTCCGAGTACTGAACTGCAGATCGCCGTTGCGGAAGCAAACTCCTTGTCGTAACCGCTGTCTTCCATTGCAGGAATCGTCATGCCGCCGATAGCAGAGCAGGTCGCGACCGCAGATCCTGAGATTGCGCCGAATAAAGCCGAAGCCACGACAGTAACTGCGGAAAGTCCACCACGGACTCGTCCCATCAGAACGTTGGCTGTATCCAAGAGTTTCTTGGATATCCCGAAAGACATAACATTTCCAGCTAAAATAAACAGCGGGATTGAAAGCAATGCGCTGGAATTCAATCCAGCAATAGTTTTTTGAACAACCACGAGCATCGGGAATCCGCCCGACGCCAAGCCAATCATCGTTGCAATGGCAATCGCAAGATAGATGGGCAGGCCAAGAATCGACAGACCAAAAAGAAGAATAAATACAAGTAATCCAGGATTCATTGTTCTGCCTCCTCTCCAGGAAGCTCCCCGTTATTTTTGAATTTAAGGAAATTGATTACAATATTTTCAAGTGAAAAGATTATCACAAGAACACACCCAATCGGGAATGACATATAAACATCCTTAATCGTAATCGGTAAAGTTGCCGACATTCCTGTTGCTAGCTTCAGCAGGTCCATCGCATATCGTAAAAAGAACACCATTACCCCAATCGCGATTATGGAAGTAACGGCGGTAAACAATGCCCGGAAGCGTTTGCTCATCATATTCAGTATGACATCGACTTGCAAATGACTCTCCCGACGCACTGCAATACACAGACCGAACATAACACAGTAGATGCAGAAATAAACGGCCAGTTCTTCTGCCCATACTAAAGAATGATGAAAAACGTATCGCAGAATCGACTGCGTGAACATAATAAGAACGATTCCAGAAAGAAGAACGATCACAAGGATCTTAACTATTTTTTCTAGGACATCCAGAATTCTTGAATACACTTTTAGAAATGCCATCGCACTTGCTCCTTATAACTGTTGGCTGCACCGGTGGGTTTTCCCCAGCCGATGCAGCCTTTGCAGATTGAGTATTCCTGTGAAGATCCTCTTACTTCTTAGGATCAACTTCCTGGATCATCTTTACATATTCATCCAGATAAGGGAATTTTGCAGCAAAGAATCCGTCCATTGCAGCCATCCACTGGCTGACGTCTGTTTCGATAATCTCGCAACCGGCGTCAACGAACACCTGTTTCTTTTCCGCGGTCTGCTCGATTGCCAGATCTGTCAGATACTTGCAAGCTTCTTCGGCAGCTTCTCTTAACGCCTTCTGATATTCAGCCGGCAGATTATTGAAATAAGTCTTGTCAAAGCCAAAGGAGTCTGTTCCATAAACATGGTTTGTTTCCGTCACATACTTGCAGCATTCATACATGGACAGACCGACAGAAGCACCATACGGATTCTCCTGACCTTCGCAAGTTCCCTGCTGAATCGCGGTAAAGGCTTCCGAAGCAGAGATCGGGGTAGGGGTTGCGCCGAGCCATGCCCAGGTCTCAATGTACATCGAAGAGGTCGGAACACGAAGCTTCAGGCCTTTAACATCTTCGACGGTTTTGATGGGCTTCGTCGTGGTCATGATACGCACGCCCTGAAGGCCGGCGCCGAGAAGAATCTTTCCGCTCTGTTCGCCGATCGCATCCAGAATCTTGCGGCCGACTTCACCTTCCCAAACCTTGCGGTAATGTTCGATGCCGGAATACAGATACGGCGCAGGGTTGATGTTGGCGATCTCACTCCATGCTGCATAGTTGTCAATGGGGTCAAAGACAATATTGCAGACGCCGGCAGCAAGGCCTTCGATGCATTCTGCGCTGGTGCCAAGCGCAGAATTCGGATACAGTTCTACGGTCACTTTGCCGTTCGTTTTCTGCGATACAAG
This sequence comes from Lachnospiraceae bacterium, assembly GCA_017428265.1. Classification (GTDB taxonomy): domain Bacteria; phylum Bacillota; class Clostridia; order Lachnospirales; family Lachnospiraceae; genus UBA6987. The sequence continues at coordinate 37,367 of JAFRRD010000045.1, forward strand.
TTCGGCAAACTTTTCACCTGCTGTATACACATAGTCCGAAGTGCCGCAGTTCATATGCATTTTCATCGTCATTTTCGGCAGATCGGTCTGGGTTTCGGCAGGCTTTTGGGTCTCTCCCTGGTTACCAGGGGCTTCGGTGGTCTGGACGGGCTTATTACCGCAGGCAACCAGCGAAAGGACCAGCAGTAATACCATCACAACACTGATGAGCTTTTTCATTTTTTTCCTCCTTATTTTTTAGCCTTCCGGCTGATATTCATTGTTTCGAAACACAGGCATTCGGCCTGCGCCAGCCGCCTTTTCAAAAGAATATGCCATATGTATAAGCATCCCTTCAGAATAAGGTCGCGCCATAAATTCAATTCCCACGGGGACTCCTATGGGGGCGTCTGTGGATTTTTGTGAAAAACCGCCCGGAACTGTGATTGCGGGAAAACCGAGGACCGATGCGATGATTCCGTTTCGCCCTCTTTGCTGCCGACTTACGATTGGTTCTGGCAGAATCTGTTGATGCGGATATACAAAGCAGTCCAGTCTGTTCTCCGCCATGATTTTCAGCGTTAACAGCCGCAGTTCAGCCGCACGAGAAAGCCGCAGAAGATAGTCATAGTCTTTAAGCGGATCCGTCAGCGCAGCACATCTCATAAACTCATTTTCAACTGTTTCGTGAATTTTTCCGGTTTGAACCAGATCCGATACTGTTTTAACCGGACAATTTGATGTTGCTGTAAAGTATTCTTCCAGCGTCGGCTTAAGTTCATAAAACTGTACGTCGCATTCGGTAAAGACCTTATTGCTGTCAAGTTGAGAAACGTCTATTTCTATGCATTCCGCTCCCATCGACTGAAGCACATTTTCTGTCTCCCGCATAACGCGAAGAACATCCTTGTCCTTTCCGTATACAGTTTTCAGCAGACCGATCTTTTTTCCGGACAGACCGTTTTCCTGAGCAAATGCTACGTAGGAAGACTCTGTTCTTCCAATCTGTTCTGATGTTTTTTTATCTTGCCGGTCAAAGCCTTGGCAGATATCAAGCAACAGTGCTGCATCCGTTACATTCCTTGTAATTGGTCCAGCCGAATCCTGGGTAAAGGAGCAGGGAATGATTCCACTTCGGGAAAGAAGCCCTGTTGTGGGGCGCAAGCCTGTCAATCCGCAGGCGCTGGCAGGACTGCGAACCGAATTGGCGCTGTCGCTCCCAATTCCCGCCACAGCCATTCCAACAGCAACGGCAGCTGCTGTTCCGCCCGAAGAACCGCCGGGTGTTCTTGTCAAGTCATATGGGTTTTTCGTCTGACCGATCAGAGAACCGACCGTCAATCCCTGCCTTGCAAATTCGGATAAATTCGCTTTACCTAAGATTATCGCACCTGCTTCTCTTAACTTTTTAACGATAAAAGCATCTTGAGATGGTCTGTTCTCCTTCAGCGATGCAGACCCGGCTGTCGTCGGCATATCTTTGGTATCGATATTATCTTTGAGAATGATTGGAATGCCATGCAAAAGAGACCGTCTCCCTTTTGTGCGGAATTCTTCATCTAAAGATTCCGATATCTCTTCTGCCTGTTTATTCACACATATCATTGAGTTTAGGCAGGGACCCTCATGATCAAAGTGTCGAATATTAGATAGACAGGAGCGGACCAGTTCCGCAGAACTGATTATCCCATCATCCATCGCTCGAGCTATTTCCGGTATGCTTTTATCTGTCCAAACATAGTCGCTCATCCTGCCGCGCTCCTATACTAGTGCTTTATGCTCTCAATCAAGTTCGGAAGGAATTTGATGATAGGTTCACAGTATGTGAGCAGCAGGAGAACGGTAATCTCTGCGATCAACATAGGAATGACCCGGCGCAGCATCTTCCCGAAATCAACTTTTGAAATATTGTCGACCACATATAGGCACATTCCGACAGGCGGTGTAATCAGACCGATGTTGATGTTCACAATAAAGATGATGCCCAGATAAATGGCGTCAACACCAACAGAAGCCATGATTGGGGCCAGAATCGGGGCTAAAATCAGAATAGCAGCATTCGTTTCCATAAAGCATCCCGCTATCAGCAGGATTATATTTACCAGCAACAGAAGAACGAATTTGCTGTTTGTAAACCCTAGAACAGCATCAGTCAGCATCTGCGGCACTCTAAGAGTTGCCAGAACCCACGACACGGCATTGGCTGTCGCAATTACGAATAAAATACCTGCTGAACTGATTGCGGAATCTTCTGCGATTTTGAAAAACTCTTTCAGCGTCATATCCCGGTAAAAAACCAGTTCCAGAAGGACTGCATATAGAACTGCGACTACCGCGGCTTCAGTAGGGGTAAAGATTCCGCCGTAGATTCCACCCAAAATGATTAACGGCATCATCAACGCAGGAATCGCATGAATAAAGTTTTTAAACTTTTCTTTCGCCGACAGTTTCTCTCCGACAGGATAACCCTTCTTCTTCGCAGTGAAATAGCAGACGATCATCAGTGATATTCCTAACAGGACTCCTGGAATAACACCGGCCATAAACATAGTGGCGATTGAAGCGCCAGTTGTAGCGCAACAATATACAATCATTGGCACACTGGGAGGAATGATTGGCCCCATAACAGCCGAGCTGGCGACCAAGGCTGAACTAAAATCATCATCATAACCGAGTCTTGTCATGCTCGGAATCATCAGTGCGCCAATGCAGGCCGCTGTTGCAACAGCTGAGCCAGAAAGAGCAGCAAAAAACATACAGGCTAATACCGCTACCATCCCCATGCCGCCTCGAACATGTCCTACGAGAGCATAAGCAAAATCAATGAGCTTCTTGGCAAAAATACCTCTGCTCATAATCGACCCCGCGAAGATAAAAAACGGGATCGCCATTAGCGGAAAAGAATCCACACCGGAAGACATTCTCTGCACGATTGCGACCAGCGGCAGGTTTGTTTCCAGTTTTAATAATAGAGCCGACAACGCTCCCATAGAGAAACCGACGGGAACACCGATAATAATCAAAAGAATCAGTAAGATTGAAAACAGGAGAAACAACATTTTACAGCTCCTCCTTTTCTTGATTTGTTTTTCTGCGTTCGCAGATCTTTGCTATGTATTTCCAACATAGATATATGATTGAGATTGCGCCGCCAACAGGGATACTCAGATACACCAGCGAGGTCGGAATTCCGATGGCTGGCGTCGTCTGTTTCGATGTCGCTTTGACCAATTGTATGCCCTGATACAGAGAAAACACCGAAAACGCCAGAAGCAGAAGATCTGTGAAGATCTTCATTCCTGTTGCTACGAGTTTAGGCATACGTGAAACGATATCGGTCATAGCGATATGCGTTCCCTTTTTTATAGCGTAGGCAGCACCGATAAAAGTGAGCCAGATCTGCAAATATCTGGCCGCCTCTTCTGACCATGCCAAAGACGATTTTATGACATAACGGAACAGTACCTGAAGCAGCGCTATGATTGTCATGACGATCAGAGTTGTACCGAGAATAGCTCGGAGGATTTTATCAAATGTATTATCCTTTGATTCCATAGATATCCTCCCTCCTTTTTTCTTTTGGGGCGCCAGGATATGAATGCATCTGACGCCCCTGTAAAACAGATAAATGTGTTTATTTCACTGCACGAATCTTAGCAATCAGTTCTTCACCAAACTGTTTGGCATATTCGTCATACACAAACTTAGTCGCTTCCTGCCACACAGCAAGGTCGACTTCGTTGACTTCACAGCCAAGGGATTTCAACTGTTCAATACCTTCTTCATCTGCCTTAACGCAGAGACTCCGCTGATAATCTGCCGCTTTTTTCGCCTCTTCCTGAACGATTGCCTGGTTTTCAGGTGTGAGCTTGTTCCATGCCGCTGTCGAAATTGTCAGAGCAAAGGGATCCCAGACATGCCCCGTCAGAGAGCAGTACTTCTGAACTTCATAGAACTTAGATGAAATGATGGTCACCAGCGGATTTTCCTGTCCGTCGACAGTCTTCTGCTGCATAGCCGTGAATAGTTCGCCAAAAGCCATCGGGGTCGGATTCGCGCCTAATCCTTTAAAGGTTGCAACAAGTGCAGGGATTTCCGGAGTACGAATCTTTAAGCCCTTCAGATCCTCCGGGGTGTAAATCGCTCTTTCCGAATTGGTGATATGACGATAGCCGTTCTCATAGTAAGCAAGGATCTTGACCGGAGCTTTGCTTTCCATCATTGCGCTGATTTCCTTTCCGATATCACCGTCTAGGACTTTGTAGGCAGCTTCACGACTGTTAAACAGGAACGGGAGGAAGAACAGCTGCATGTTGTCATCATACACACGCATACCGCCTGTTCCGAGCAGGGCCATCTCTACCGTGCCCAGGGTCATACCCTCTGCCAGGTCCTTTTCCCCGCCCAGCAGGCTGTTCGGTGCCAGCTGAACCTCGACCAGACCATTGGTTCTTTGGGCTACCGCATCGGCAAACTGCTTGCTAGCCAGATAGTTCGGATGCTCTTCGTTATTCGTAAAGCCGAGACGAAGCACGATTTTTTCCTGCTGGCCACCATTCTGTGTTGCATTGGACGATTCCTTGTTACTCTTGCCGCACGCCGTTAGGGCAGCAAGCATCATCAATGCCATCAAAATCGCCACAATCTTTTTCATTTTCTTTCCTCCTCTTTAATCGCCTCACAAGGCGTTAGATTCTGAATTACTGTTTTGCCTCTGCCATAGCGCGGAACAATTCTGCCCCTCTGGTCGGATTGAACGCACCGCAGATACATAGTTTGCAGACCTCGTTTGATGCTTGTTCTGCAGTTTCAAAACCGCGACGGATACGGTTCACGTGATATAGAACCATATCACCTGTAATCATACCGTGTCCACACATCGTCGTAATCTCCCGTTCCTTGTCGCCGGCCAGTTTCTCCCGCCGACCAAAAACACCGAGGGAAAGATTTACCGTATGGACCTTAAGACCGACTTTATCGCAGCATTCTTTAACCTGATCCATCAAGCCGGAGACTACAACGCTCATTCCCAGGTCTTCTTTTTTCAATGCTTCGAGGAAGCCGATCAAACTCTCCGGATTATCAAAAACAACCAGGCAGACGCAGCCATCCGTTGTTTTGCGTACGATAGTGTCGTAATCGAACGCCGCCAGAGAGCCCGTGTTCTTATTTTCCCCGATGTTAACCGGTCCGAACTGACGCGCCAGTTCAAAATATCGTTGGAATTTCGGCCCTGAACCTTCCGTGTTGAAGCCCTGCGCCGCCATACTCAAGACAACATAATCGCCCTTGAGACTTTCTATAGTGCCTTCTCTGTGTAAAGTGTGTGACATGATCTTCCCCCTGTTTAATCAACGTGGCCGAGACCAACATTATTTTTGGCGTTAGGTCTGTACCAGATACCTGCGGCATCAAGAATGTTTCTGGCGTCATTTGTTCCGTCCTCGTTATTGACGCATACTACATCAAGACTAAAGACCGTATCGATATTATCCGCTTCTTCGATCACGGCTTCGACGCACTCTTGGAGTTTTTCGATGGGCACTGTTACTTCCACAATACCGGAGATCACCCTCTCATCCAGAATTTCAGGATTGATCTTTCCGGTCTTGAGATCAACGATATAACTGGTAATAGGATTTCTTTCTTCAAACTCTGCTCCGTGTTCAGCCAAAGCCATAGAGATTTTTTCCAGATCACGCAACGTCGTAGAGACCTGCGGACGCCCCATTTCTACCGCAATACCGGCAAATCCTTTTTTATAGCGATGGGTTACGTCATTGGTTTTCATTTCCTCCGTTCCGCGACCGTTAACTCCTCTGTATACTGTCGTGACATCACTCATTTGAGAACGCACCTGACGAGGCCATTCAAGCGGAACTTTTTCCAAGGCGTCTTGTGAACATACTGCTGCACGCTGGCAATTTGCACATTCAGTGCACATGTTTTGATCAATCTCAGCCTTGCGATTTACAATCCGTATTGCACGAACAGGACAGTAAATTAGGCACCTGCCACAGCCGATACATTTGTCTTTGTTAACAATCATTTTTTCACTCCTTTTCAGTTCTGGATCCCGGTGATTGCCTTCGCCAGTTTTTTCTTGCCCTGAATATCGCCCTGGCGCGCGATCATGACGCGCTGCGCCTGAGGGGAACCGGCCCCGTGCAGGGATTCCGTGCGGTAGCCGACGGCCGCGGCGCCGATGCACACGTTTTCCAGGAAACGCATGATCTTCTGCCGGTCCTCGGTGCTGACTCCCTCGCGGGCGGCAAAGTACTTGTTGCAGATCTCCCCGATGGTCTCGCCCATGCTGCCTACTGGCAGATCGGACTTGAAGTCCGCGTCGCTCGGCATGGTGACCATCAGGCCGCCGGCAATGTCCTCCGCCAGACGCACGATCTCGTACGGGAAGCGGGTGACGTTCTGCTTGCAGACGTTGGCCAGCAGCAGATCGATCTGATAGTTGCCGGCTTTCGTGGGGCAGCCTTCGCAGGAGCAGGCGATGCCGCAGGAGTAAAGCGTCTCGTTCAGATGCGTCATCTCGATCAGCTTGTCCTTGATGTGGCTGGCTTTTTCCACGCCGTTGTACTCGGCCGCGAGCGCCGCTGCGCCGATGACCACGTCGCCCACGCCGACCTTGCAGCCCCCGTAGCTCTGGCGGTGATAGCCGGCGAAGCGCTCCACGAGCATACCGGCAAATTCATATTCCCCGTTGAGGAAGATGTATTCGTTGGGGATGAAGACGTGATCCAGCACTACTAGGGCTTCCTGGCCGCCGAACTTGCTGTTGCCCACGTCGATGCAGCCGTCCTCCAGCTTGCGGGTGTCGCAGGACTGGCGGCCGTAGACCATGTAGAGGCCTTCCGCGTCCGCGGGGCAGGCAAAGGATACGGCATAGTCGCTGTCGGCCTCGCCCATGGCGATGGTCGGCATGAAAATGATCCAGTGGCTGTTGACCGCGCCGGTCTGATGGACCTTCGCGCCGTTGACGACGATGCCGTCGGGGCGTCTCTCCACCACGCGGAGGAAGAGATCGGGATCCTTCTGTTCGTGCGGTGCCTTGCTGCGGTCGCCCTTCGGGTCGGTCATCGCACCGTCTACGGTCAAGTCGCGTTCCTGCACCATCATCAGGAAGTTCTTGAAATTCTCCTGGTAATGGGTGCCGTGCACGGCATCCACCTCATAGGTCGTGGAATAGACGGCATTGAACGCGTCCATGCCCACGCAGCGCTGAAAACAGGAAGCGGTCTTCCGGCCGCACAGGCGCAGCATCTTCACCTTTTTCACCAGATCCTCCGCGGACTGGTGCAGATGGGTAAAGCGGTTGATCTTTTTCCCCGTCAGGCTGGAGGTGACGGTCATCAGGTCCTCGTACTCCGGATTCTGCGCCAGCGCGTAAGTCACAGCCACGCAGTTGATGGAGGGACGGATGATGGGATGATCCACCCAGTTGTCTATCTTTTCGCCGAACATGTAAACACGGGTCTTCAGCTTGCGCAGGGAATCAATATACTCTGTCGCGGTCATCATGATGGATTATCCTCCTCTTTATTCCTTGGCGAGCTTCACATAGCTCTCGTAACGCTCTTTAGCGTCGCCGGCTGCCTTGGCATACAGCGCGTCAGCCTTCTCCGGGAAGGACAGTTTCAGGGAAGCGTAGCGGTTCTCTCCCATCAGGAACTGCTGGAAATCGCCTGTCGGTGGCTTGGAATCCAGCTGGAACGGGTTCTTTCCTTCTGCCTTCCGGCGCGGATCGTAACGGTACAGGTGCCAGTAGCCGCATTCCACCGCCTTCTTCTCCTCGATCTGGGAAAGACCCATGCTTGCCTTCATGCCGTGCTCGATGCAGGGGCAGTAGCAGATGACGATCGACGGGCCGTCGTAGGCTTCCGCTTCGCGGATCGCCTTCAACGTCTGCGCCGGATCGGCGCCCATAGCCACCTGGGCCACATAGACATAGCCGTAGCTCATGGCCATCAGGCCCAGATCCTTCTTCTTGGTCACCTTTCCGCCGGCGGAGAACTTGGCGATCGCCGCTGCTGCCGTGGCCTTCGAGGACTGGCCGCCTGTATTGGAATAGACCTCCGTGTCCAGGACCAGCAGGTTGATGTTACGGCCGGAAGCCAAAACGTGGTCCAGGCCGCCGTAGCCGATATCGTAGGCCCAGCCGTCACCGCCGAAAGCCCAAATGCTCTTCTTGGTCAGGTATTCCTTATTATTCCGGACGAATTCGGCTTCTTCCCCTTCCATGGTCTCCAGTGCGGCAAGCAGCGCGTCGCTCGCTTCGCGGGATTCGGCGTAGGTCGCCGTCTTCTCCAGATAGTTCCGGCACGCCTCTTTGGCAATGCCGCGCTCCGCGAGTTTTCCGACCGCCGCGCGCAGCTGGCGCTGCACGGCATCCTGTCCGAGCAGATAGCCGTAGGCGTACTCAGCATTGTCTTCAAACAGGCTCATCGCCCAGGACGGGCCGAAACCGTTCTTATCGGTGCAGTAAGGCGAGCTGGGCGTGGAGCCGCCGTAGGCGGAGGAACAGCCGGAAGCGTTCGTGATGTACATGTGGTCGCCGAAAAGCTGCGTGACCAGTTTGATGTAAGGCGTTTCCCCGCAGCCGGCGCAGGCCCCGGAGAATTCGAAATACGGCTTCGCGAACTGGGATGCCTTCACGCTTCTGTCGTTCACAGCGTCCTTCTTGATGCTGACCGTTTCGACCGCGTATTCCCATCGGGGCGCTTCGCCCAGCTGGCTTTCGAGCGGCTGCATCGTCAGCGCCTTATCCTTCGCCGGGCAGATGTTCGCGCAGCTTCCGCAGCCGGTGCAGTCATACGGCGAGACCTGGATGCGGTACTGATACCTGTCGAGCCCCGGTCCGAGCGCCTTCTTCGTCTCGAAGCCTTCGGGCGCGCCCTGCTGTTCGGCCTCGTCCAGGAGCACAGGACGGATGGCGGCATGCGGGCAGACCAGCGAGCACTGGTTGCACTGGATGCATTTCGTGACGTCCCACTTCGGCACTTCCACGGCGGCGCCGCGTTTTTCGTATTTCGTGGTGCCGGCCGGCCACGTGCCGTCTTCCAGATGATATTTCTTCATGACCGAGACCGGCAGACTGTCGCCCTCCTGACGGTTCATTACGTCGACGACTTCCCGGACGAATTCCGGCGCGTTCCGCTCCTCCGGAACGTCCTGTGCCGTCAGCCATCTTTCGGGGATCTCTATCCTGACCAGTTCGTTGATGCCGTGTTCGATGGACGCATAGTTCATGTCAACGACCGCCTGGCCCTTTTTAATATAGTAGGTCTTGTAAATGGCGTCCTTCATCTCGTTCACGGCCAGCTCCAGCGGGATCACCTCCGCCAGTTTGAAGAAGGCAGCCTGAAGGATCGTATTGGTGCGGTTGCCCAGTCCCAGGCCGCGCGCGATCCGGATCGCGTCGATCGTATAGAACCTGGCTTTCTTTTCCGCCAGGGCGCGCTTCATGGACGCCGGCAGCTTCTTCTCCAGTTCGCCGGCATCCCAGGGGCAGTTCAGAAGAAACACGCCGCCCTCCTTCAGATTCCTGACCATGTCGTATTTCCGGACGTAGGAAGGGGTGTGGCAGGCCACGAAGTCGGCGGACCGGATCAGGTACGGCGAACGGATCGGCTGCCTGCCGAAGCGCAGATGGCTCTGCGTCAGGCCGCCCGACTTCTTGGAGTCGTAGACGAAGTAGGCCTGGCAGTACATATCCGTCGTATGGCCGATGATCTTGATGGAGTTCTTGTTCGCGCCGACGGTACCGTCGCCGCCCATGCCCCAGAATTCGGCGCCTGTTTGGCCGGCCGGGGAGGTATCGATATCGCGGAGGATCGGAAGCGAGGTACCGGTCACGTCGTCTTCGATGCCCACGGTAAAGCTGTTCTTCGGTTTGTCCAGCTTCAGGTTGTCCAGAACGGCGATGATCTGTCCCGGCGTGGTATCCTTGGAGGAAAGGCCGTAGCGTCCGCCGACGATCGTCAGTTTCTTATCCTGCGCCTGGCAGACGGAGCAGATGTCCTGGTAGAGCGGTTCGCCCATGGCGCCCGGCTCCTTGACGCGTTCCATCACAGCAAGGCGGGTGCAGCTTGTCGGGATCGCGGCAAGGAAACGGTCGGCGGCAAACGGACGGTAGAGGTGGACGGTGATGAGGCCTACCTTTTCCCCGGCAGCCAGCAGATGATCCACCGCTTCCTTCGCGGTCTCCGCGGCGCTGCCCATCACGACGACGACACGCTCGGCGTCTTCCGCGCCGTAGTAATCAAAAAGTTTATACTCGCGTCCCGTCAGCCGGCCGATCTCGGCCATGTATTTCTCCACGGCTTCGGGGATCGCCGCCAGCTTTTCGTTGCAGGCCTCTCGGCACTGGAAGAAGATGTCGGGGTTCACGGTCGTGCCGCGGGTCGCCGGGTGTTCCGGGTTGAGCGCGTTGCGCCGGAAAGCCCGAAGAGCGTCCGTGTCGACGAGAGGTTTCAGGTCTTCATAGTCCAGCGCTTCGATCTTCTGGATCTCGTGGCTCGTGCGGAAGCCGTCGAAGAAATGAAGGAACGGCATCCGACAGTGGATGGCGGCAAGATGCGCCACCGCGCCCAGATCCATGACCTCCTGTGGCGAAGAGGAGGCAAGCAGGGCAAATCCTGTGCTGCGCACGCCCATGACATCGCTTTGGTCACCGAAAATGGAAAGCGCGTGGGCAGAAAGCGTACGGGCCGATACGTGAAAGACGCCCGGTAGCATCTCGCCCGCGATCTTGTACATGTTGGGGACCATCAGAAGAAGGCCCTGCGACGCAGTGTAGGTCGTAGTCAGTGCGCCGGACTGAAGGGAACCGTGGACCGCGCCCGCCGCTCCCCCTTCAGACTGCATCTCTACCACCTGGACTTCTTGTCCAAAGATGTTTTTCTTACCTTTAGCCGCCCATTCGTCAACTAATTCAGCCATAGGTGATGATGGTGTAATTGGAAATATACTAGCAACCTCAGTAAAAGCATATGATATATATGCTGCCGCCTGATTACCATCCATAATTTCTATTTGTTTTGCCATTCGTTTCGCCTTCCCAATCGGTATGGAATCATTTTATTTGCGTTCTTTTTCACTCTATTGCATACAATTTAACACACGGTATTCATTTTGTCAACGGTAAAGTCGCCATTAATTTATTTGTTTTTTTGCAATCCATATAAATAGAATTCTCTTTGACAGATTGTATACAATATTGCTCTTGACAGTACAATCCTAATTGTGATAAAACGAAAGAAAAAAGCGAGGCGTATGATGAGTTTACAAAGCACTTATGCTTATAACAAAATTAAAGAAATGATTTTACATATGGAGATGCTTCCGGGCAGTCGTATTCCAGAAATACAGATAGCAGAAAAACTTGGTATAAGTCGCACGCCTATTCACGACGCACTTCGACGCCTTGAAGCAGAAGAATTAGTCGTTATTCGCGCCAATCGCGGCGCAGAAGTCAAACTTCTTTCCATGGATGAAGTGAAAGATATTGGCGCTGTGCGTCTAGCTCAAGATTTACTTGCTGTCAAGCTCGCTTCTTATTATGGGAGTGTTTCAGACTTTGAACGTCTAGAAAAACTTGCTGATGAATGCGAACAAGCAGCCGCAGCCGGAAACAAATATGAAAGAATCCAGAAAGATATGGATTTTCATATAGCCATCTCCGAAACAGGACATAATAAACGACTCTTAATGCAACAGCAAGAACTCTATCAACAAATACATATGATTCAAATAACGAAATACACCGATATTCAGGATTCTCTTATGCAAATTCACCATCATAAACCAATTCTGAATGCAATACGAACCGGCAACACGCACGAAGCTACAAGGCTTACAATCCAACATATTAAAGACTTTTATCAAATTGAGCCATATTTAATTAGGCAATTTGAGCAATAACAATAACAAAAGAAGATCAATAAAAGGCGCGCCGCTAACTATCTTTTGTATGCGACACGCCTTTTCGAATAATATATGATATTTGAATGTCCTGTTATTTCGCCAGTTTCAGAATGACGCCGTCAATGTCCTCTGTCGGACCGCCCTCAGAGAGGACCTTGTTCCGAAACCAGATCATGACGTGAAGCAGATACCGTTTTTCTTCGTGCGTGAGTGTCAAAAGCACTCTCTCTTCTTTACGTTTGAACATGATCGCACCCCCTACGGACATCATAACGATTTGTACGGACGCTGTAAAATGTGCGATTATTTTTTCTTGTATTCAAACACGTCCAGCTCAGCGACCTTGGCGATCCCGCATGCTATCGCTTCATCATACGGAACATCCTCATAAAGCAGCTTCTTCGTTATGTTGTTATAATCAGACTCATAAAAACGGCTGTTTATAATCTCCTTGAGCATTTCGGGAATATTGTGTTCCGGTTGCGCGGAAGGATTATTTCTCGACTGCATACGGTCTTCCCGTACTTCATCGATGAGCGCTTCCAGTTCATCATTGATCTCCACCTTTGGAAAAAGCTTCGCGATATCATACAGGTGCCTTGAATCGCGATCCTGCATATCCTGTAACCTGTAATCGCAGACCGCAAAAACCTTATCAATGAAGGTACGCGTAAGTGACTGCACCTGCATATTCACGACCGAAGCATCAAATGGGATCGGAAGACTGATTCCCCGCTTCTCGCAGAATTTCCCTACAAAGCTGTAAACCTCGCGCGTCTCTACCGGGTAAACGGCCTGATAGAAGCTCGTTTCAATAATCATTTCCAGCGGAATCTCGCTGAAAAGCGACTCATACTCAAAAACATACTTGTTATAGCTGTGCCTTGACTGAATGGCCTCCGGATTGGCAAGCGTAAGTCCCAATTCCTCAGCTATCCCTGCCACGATACTCTTTATTCTCTTTTTCTCAGACTCAGTCGGTTTTCTGTTCATTGACAGGTCGATATCCTCAGAAAACCTGTCGATCAAGGCATACGCCTTTGAAAGCGAAGTTCCTCCCTTGAACACAAACGGCAGCTCGCTCTTCGACAGCCCCAGAAGAAACATGGACTGGATTGTATCCTTCTCAACCATCTGTGTGGTTCTGTGTTCTTCAGCCGCAACTGTCTCTATGATTTCTCTCCATACATCCTTATTGTCCTTATACCAACTCACCCATCAGCCCTCCTTCATAGATATTCCGGTACACCTTGTCCGGATAAAGAGGCAAGAGCTCCTTTGCCACAGAAAAATCAACCTTGGCCGCCCCTACATATTTTTTCAGCTTTGCCACAAGCTCTTTCCCGGTGATTTCACTGTACTTATCTATAACGGACATCAGATCAAGGAACTGCAGAGCAGACTTGTTCTTTTCCGTTATCTCCGTCACCGGCTTGTAAACGATGATCGTATTGCCATCCACGGTCTGTTTTCTCTGCTTTGTGGTTGCCTCATTGCTGCATACCTCATAGCATGACGGATTCTGCGTGGTAAATCCGTATTTATTTGCCAGCTGCAGACCGGTCACATAACCTCCAGTGCTTAGGTATCTTTTCTCGATATAACGGTCCATCGAAACCTTACCCTTGGTTCCGAGTATGGTCAGATAGGAAAGATAGTACACGCCGTTATAAAGACGCTCCAATCTCCCGTCGTCACAAAGCTGCTTCATCTCCTGCCGAAGATAATCCTTTGAATCCCCCGGCAGTTCACTCAGGAAGATCGGCTCGCCATTTTTATAATTCTGAATGATGTAATCATATACCACTTCGGCTCACCTCACATTCTTGAAATTATATATTTCATTTTTATGATATTCGTTTTCTATTGTATTGTCAAGCCATATTTAAAAAGCTGCAGGGGGGAGGCTGCAGCTTAGTATATGCGATTGGACAATAAAGGAGTCTTTAATCCACGGCTTTTTCGGAGTCGATAACTTCTATCTGTAATGTCCTCATCGCATTTAATGCGTTTTCATGAGATTCCGGAGTGACACAAGCACAGAGATCTTCGAGAACAACAATATGAGCATTTGGCTGCGCTGTTTTAGCCAATACGGCGTTGCTGATCACACAAATCCCCGTAACGGTTTGTACGGACACTGTAAAATGTGCGATTGATTTTCTGTATAATAATCACTTGAAGGCATTAAAAAAGCGATTCGGTTGCCACAGGGGCACAGGGGGTTTACCCTTCCACAATCGCTTCTATGAATAGAATATCAGGCCTTCTATATCTTGTCAATCGGACACATCCAAGTGCTCTTTTCCAGAATAATTGACGGTTTCTCCAAAAATGGTGCGCGGAACGGTCAGACTCATTTTTCAGATCCGCGGGCCTTCTCTTCCGCAGCGTGCAGCCAGGCGTTGATCGTTTCCTTCTCCTCTCCCGAGACGGTCAGGGATCTCCTATTCGTTCCGTCGTTGAATGTTCCGCAGTCCGAATGATAACGCAGTTCCTGCTTTGCGGTATGAAAGTAATAGTCGCTTGCACACTGCGTCAGATCATTCATCCAGGTCCCGGAATTCAGGAGGCCGATAATGTACTCCTTTGCTTCCTGGCTCAGCGGAATTTCTGCATCGCTGCCTTCCGCATTGCAGAAAGCTCCCTGCGGAAGAGAATACTTTGCACATCCGCCGAGCAGAAGAACAAGCAGTAGCGCTGTCATCAGGGCAATGATTCTTTTCATTCGATTTCCCTCCTTTTGCTTTCCCATGTTGAACGATGTACCGTTTTTGCTGTGTTGACGGTTTCTCCAAAACTGGTGCATCGTTCAACCAACCACCGCAAGGATTATTTTTCTCCAAACCAATCAAAATATAAGTCTTGCAATTTGTGATGCAGGTTAAATATTTGATTATGTTCATTCGTTAAGCGACGAGCTATTCTTTGAAATACGCTTTCACGTTCCAAATTATTCGAGATATAAACATAATCCAAATAACACTGATGTGCCCAATAATTTCGGATTTCCCGAATCCGGTCAAGCTGTTCATATTCCGCTTCTGACAGCCACGGGTCTCCATCGCTCTCGTCAAGTTGTTTCAGTTTTCGGAGAGTGTTTCCGAAATTCGACATTTCCAGCATGTCCATCTCATCGTCAAAGTCTTCAGATGACATTCCGGAATAAATCCGTTTTAAGTCAAACTCGATGCACTGAAAGTACATCATTATCTCGCTGTGCAGTATCTTAAACTGATCGATTGTCATTATCCGCTCCCAAATAAAAACAGGTGTCTTCCCCGACCGTTACAGATTGGCACCTGCAATAATGGATTGGGAGGCCGAGGACTACACCTGTTAAAAGCCCCTCATCCTCGAAGCGGTCAAGGTCAGCTTTTAGAAAGGCTGGATTATAGTCAAAATTCCTGCCTAAAAGGCAAACCTTTGGCATTACCAACCTTTGTGAATAGTATATTCAGTTCGGTGGGGGCTGTCAAGATTCTATCGGGCAAGACGATTTCCCTGCGCGTACCTTTTGGCTTCCTCATACGCCTTGATTCAGCACTGCCGGTCATAAAAGGCCTGCAGATGGGTATTCAGTTGTAAGTGCGAGTGAGAGGACGAAAGGATATCGGTTTGGGGGACCATTAAACCCCGTTGAAAAAAAGTCCTCTCATCTACTAGCCCTCAAGAATTGCCAAAATATTCCATTTTTCGGCCTTTTTGAAAAATTTTCCACAACGGACGTCAACGGCTTTCAACCGATGAACGGACCTATCGCTTTTGTTAGCTGAAAATGCTTTGAAATGAGGCGAAATATTCTGTTAGCAGAAGAGGTGTTTTTGTTAGCAGAAAACCGATTTTTCTGCTAATCGCTGTTAGCAGAAAGCGTTGCAAAACATATGAATCAATATTTGGTTTATGAGCCCAAAAAAGAGAGAAGAATTAAATAAGACTGGCAATCGAATATGTCTCATCAGAAGAGACTCGATACCAATTGAGAAACGCACAAAAAAAGAGCCCGTAATAGCCAAAAACGTTGGTATTACGGGCTTTGTGGGACGTTCCTGGGCGGATTCGAACCGCCGATCTTTCGCTTAGGAGCGGGAAATCGGCCGTTTTCTGGGAGTTCGTAGAAAACCGTATGAGTTCGAAAAAGCTTGATTTTTCCTATGTTTTGAGCACTTTTGGCATCGTACGAGATCGTACGAGTTCGAGCGGGTTTTCGGCAAAAAGTTAGCAAAATTAGCAACCTTCACCCAAAAGTTGAATTTTGGGCAAATCTTGCTCGCCCTGAGGTTCACACATTACGGTGCTTGCAATTCACCAATGGATCATGCCAACACAAACAGGCTAATGGCTCATTCTGACACCATAAAAAGCGCAAATCTCTCAAAAACAAAAGCTTTGCGCTTAGGGCGGCCCTCGTAAGAAAGTTTTATAGTTTTCAGGAATGGCATGATCTTCGGGTCATGCCATTTCCTGTTCCATCAGTTCATTCAGCGGGATGAACCCGATCAGATCATAGCAGATGTGGATGCTCTGGCGGCGTTTTCCGCTGCTTTTATCCGGAGCCCCGACATAGATTGCCTTGACCAGCTCATGGGCCGCGTAAGGCGTCAATTCGGTCATATCCGCGTACTTCCTAATCTTCTGAATGAATAGTT
>JAFRRD010000046.1 GCA_017428265.1 Lachnospiraceae bacterium
CTTCGTTCTTCTATGCTAAGATGTTTGTAGTTCATACGAATTCTCCTTTGTGGATTGGTGTGTGGTAGCTTCATTCTACATGAGATTCGTATGAACTTTTCATTTTTTTATCTGTTGCACTTGATAGTATAATTCACCAATAATAAAAACGCCCCGTCCGCCGATACGGCGGACGGGGCGCTTTTCGTTTATGAAAGGATCAGAAGATCATCCCGGCGAGGCAGCCGAAAATGAGGCCGCCGGCGTAGAGAAGAAGCAGGGTAAAGAGATTTTCCTTCAGATTCCGGTTCATGCGGAAAAGGACCAGAAGGCCGACGCCGGAGGCGGTAAGCAGGCCGCTCATCATGGCGCCGAAGGACATGCCGCCCTTGAGGAAGAGGTCGGTCAGGACCACGCTGGCGGCGCAGTTCGGGATGAGCCCGACGAGGCCGGCCAGTACTTCGCCGAGGAAGGGTTTGTTCAGGATGAAATGCTCGAGGTTCTCGGTGCCGACCGCTTTCACGGCAAAGCCAACGATCAAGGCGGTGACGAAAAGGAAAAGCGTGATCTTCAGGGTGTGGAAGAGGGCACTTTTCAGCACGCCGTCTTCGCACTTGCAGCCTTCCTGTTCGCAGATGGATTCGATGGATTTCTTATTTTCTTTCGCGAGGCGGCGGCCGATGAAGTCGATGAGCAGGCCGACCAGGATGCCGACCGCGCATTTGTAGCCGAGGATCTTCAGGATCAGGCCGAGCTCCGCCTTGCGGGAGATCAGGATGGGCAGCATTTCATCGGAAGTCGACAGGAAGACCGCAAGCAGCGTGCCGCGGGTCACGATCCCGCTGGCGTAGAGGTTGGACACGGCGGCAGAGAAGCCGCACTGCGGAACCATGCCGATAAGGCCCCCGGCGACGGGAGCCCAGCCGCCGGCGCGGCCGACGGTCTCCACGCTTTTTTCTTCCGCCCGGTGTTCGAGCCACTCCATCAGGAGGTAGGCCAGGAACAAAAACGGGACGGTCTTAAGCGTGTCCAGAAGTGCTTCTTTGAGGATGTCAATAAACATATTATTCTATAAGTGAATAGGCAGCAGCGGTGCGGGCGGCGAGGCGGGCGTTGTTGAAGACGAGCTGGATGTTGGAGGCGAGGGAGTCGCCGCCGGTGAGTTCGGCCACGCGGGCAAGCAGGAAAGGCGTCGTGTCCTTGCCGCGGATGCCCTGTTCCTCGCATTCTTTGATGGCCCGGTCGATGGCCGCGTCGATGACGTCCTTCGGCATCGAGTATTCCTCGGGGATTGGATTGGTCACCAGCATGCCGCCGGAAAAGCCGAGATCGTGCGATGCTTTGAAGGCCTGCGCCAGTTCCTCGGGGCTGTCGACCTCATAGTCGATACCGAAGCCGGAATGGCGGGTATAGAAGGCCGGCAGCTCCTTCGTGCCGTAGCCGAGCACGGGGACGCCGCGGGTCTCGAGATATTCAAGGGTCAGGCCGAGGTCGAGGATGCTCTTCGCGCCGGCGCAGATGACCATGACCGGGGTGTGTGCGAGTTCCTCCAGGTCGGCGGAGATGTCCATGGTCTCCGCCGCGCCGCGGTGGACGCCGCCGATCCCACCGGTCGCAAAGATCTTAATGCCGGCCATGTGGGCAATGATCATGGTCGTGGTCACCGTCGTGGCCCCGTCCTCGCCCCGCGCGCAGAGCACGGCCAGGTCGCGGCGGGAAGCCTTCGCGATCGCGCGGCCCTTTTTGCCGAAATATTCGATCTCTTCAGGCGACAGGCCGGCTTTCAGCCTTCCGCCGATGACGGCGATCGTCGCCGGAACGGCGCCGTTTTCACGGATGATCTGCTCAACGCGGAGCGCAGTCTCCACGTTCTGCGGGTAGGGCATGCCATGAGAGATGATGGTGCTTTCGAGCGCAACAACAGGACGGCCGTCTGCGATAGCTTCGGCGACCTCGGGAAGGATATCCAGATAAGGATTCATATGATTCTCCGGTGATTTGATTATTTGATGAGTTTCAGACGTTCCTCAAGCGCTTCGGCTGTCAGAATAGGGTTCACGGCACTCTTGGTCTCCATGGAGATGGAGGCGGCGGCAATGCCTGCCCTGGCCTTGTCTTTCAGGCTGCAGCCCTGAAGATAGGTGTGGATGACAGCCGAGACGAAAGCGTCTCCGCAGCCGGAAGTGTTTACGGGGTGAAGCGCGAAGCCGGGCATCCGCAGCAGTTCCTCGCCGCTTTTGCCGGCGATGACGCCTTTTTTGCCGAGCGTCAGGTATACTTCCTTAACACCCATGCCGAGCAGGGCGAGCGCGGCATCCTCTATGTTGGCTTCCGTCAGGATAGGGCGGCCGGAAAGAGTCTCCGCTTCCGCTTTATTCGGCTTGAGAACGGTAATGTATTCCAGAATTGAAGCGATCTTGGTTGCCTTGGCGGCCGAGATGGGATCGACAAAGAGCGGAATACCGGCATCGTACGCGATCTTTGCGGCGCAGGTAATGGCATCCGTCGGCGGATTGGTGTCCAGCAGAACGGCGGAGGCGCCGCGGATCAGGTCGGCATTCAGAGAAATGTATTCGCTGTCGATCTGGTCGGAGGCCGTTGCGTCGCAAACTGCCCACTGAATATCCCCCTTGTTGTCTTCTACGAAAATGTAGGAGGAAGTGGGGATGCCGTCCAGGCACATCGCATGGGAAAGATCGATGCCGAGATCACGGCCGAGGGCCAGCAGTTCGCGGCCTTGCGCATCGTTGCCGACGGCGGTCAGCATCTTGACCTTATGGCCCAACTGCGCCAGAGTCACGGCAATATTCCGGCCGACGCCGCCGGGGGTCCTTCTGACCGTGCCGGGGAGTGAATCGTGGGGCAGCAGCGGACCGAAGGGTCTGGCGCCGATATCCATATTTGTTCCGCCTATGACAAGAATATAAGAATCGTTTTCCATCTTGGCTCCTTTCACGTTCCGGTCTTTCACATCCCGGCTCAATGCGGAAATATTATACAAAATTACAGCACTTATGTCAATGAATGCGGAGGAATCATCTGCTGATCTGCAGGCCGTTTGTATCCGGTTCAAGTTTAATCAGCTTCCACGCCGGAAAGGCGACGGACAGGGCGGTGAGGCAGCTTTCAACGGCGGTATGGCTGTCCGCGATGACGAGCATCGTGGAGCCGGCCCCGGAAATGCAGGCACAGGCGCCGGCTTCTTCAGCTGCGGCAAAGACCCTGTCCGCACCGGGAATGAGCGGCAGACGGTAAGGCTGATGGATCCGGTCACGGAGGGAAAAGCGAAGAAGATCCATGTCGCCGTTTTCAAAGGCTTGGAGCAGCAGGGCGGTGCGGGAAAGGTTAAAGACCGCGGCGCTGCGGCTGAAAGAATCCGGAAGCACGCGCCGCGCCTCAGCCGTCGACAGCTCGAAGTCCGGGATGACGGCGAGGAAGCGCCAGGACGGATGAAGAGCGCAGGAAGCGGTGACAGCCTTCCCGTTTTCGCAGACCGCGGCGGTAAAGCCGCCGAAGATGGACGGTGCGAGGTTGTCCGGATGCCCTTCGATGCGGGTGCAGATGTCGAGAAGTTCGGCCCCGGAAAGCTGCAGACCGCCCAGCTCATTCGCGGCAGCGGCGCCGGCCGCAAGGAGGGCGGCGGAGGAACCGAGCCCGCGCGAGACAGGGATGTCGCACTGCAGGAATTCGATGCGGACGCCGGGAACGGGAAGGCCCTTTTCCGCAAAAGCGGCGGCAAAACCCTGATAAGCGAGGTTATCCGGACCGCGGAACCTTTCCTCGCAGCCCGTGATCACGAGACTGCCGGCGGGTTCGAAGGCGATGCGGTCGTATAACTTCCAGGCAATGCCGAGGCAGTCGAAGCCGGGACCGAGGTTCGACGAACTTCCGGGAACGGTCACGAGCATGTCAGACGCCTCCCTTCCGGATGATCTCATGCACATAGTCGCCGATCTCGTCCGGCGCGATCACGTCGGCAAAGCGGACAGGCTTTTCGCGAAGGCCGGAAAGGGCAGACGGAACGGGCCTGCCGCTGAGAGCGGAGAGGGCCTCCATATCGGCAAATTCATCGCCGGAGACCGACCCGCCGGCTGCGGCGAGGACGGCCGCCGGGAACTTGAACGGCGAGGCGGTCGAGAGCGTGACTACAGCCTTTGCCGCCTGGCCCGAAGCCTTCCACTCGTCCGTAACTTTAAGCGCGACCGCTGTGTGCGGGTCGGCCAGATAGTGATCTTCGCGCCATACGCGGCCGATCGTTTCGCTGCATTCTTCCTCGCTGCAGCAGCCGGCGGCGAAATCCTTCCGGATCCGTGCCATCACTTCCTCCGGAACGGTATAGGAACCGTTCCGTGAAAGCGCGTGCATGCAGGCGGAGACGAAGGCATCCGCGCCGTTCGAGACCAGGTACAGAAGCCGCTCCAGATTCGAGGAGATCAGGATGTCCATGGACGGCGAGGCCGTACGCATGAATTCCCGCCGGCGGTCGTAGACACCGGTCTCAAAGAAATCCGTCAGTACGCGGTTCGCGTTGGAGGCACAGACAAGGCGCCCGACGGGGAGTCCCATCAGCTTTGCCTGGTATCCGGCCAGGATGTCGCCGAAATTGCCGGTCGGGACCACGAAATCCACTTTGTCGCCCGGGGCGATCTCATCGCGGTCCATCAGCTGGCGGTAGGCGAGGAAATAGTAAACGGTCTGCGGCGCGAGCCGGCCGATATTGATCGAATTGGCGGAACTTAAGGCGATGCCGTGATGCGCCGGTTCGCCGCTTTCATTCAGGGCGGCGAAGGCCTTCTTCACGCCGTTCTGGCAGTCGTCGAAATTGCCGGAGACCGCACAGACGCGGACATTTTCACCGGTCTGCGTGACCATTTGCAGGCGCTGCACGGGCGAGACGCCGCCGTCCGGGAAAAAGACGACGATCCCGGTCCCGTCCACATTGCAGAAGCCCTCGAGCGCGGCCTTGCCGGTGTCGCCGCTGGTGGCGGTAAGGATCAGCGTCTGCCCGGCCCCGCCGCGTTTTTCGCGGGCTTTGGTCATGAGAAGCGGCAGGACGGAAAGGGCAACGTCCTTGAAAGCACAGGTCGGGCCGTGGAAGAGCTCAAGCACGCGGTGGTCACCGGCGACGGCGAGCGGTGTGATCGCAGGTGAGTCAAAGCGCTCCGGCCAGGCTTTACGGAGAAGTTCATCCATCCCGTCGAAATCCGGCAGGAGGTGGCTCATGATGCGGGCCGCCATGGACAGCGGCGGAAGGCAGAGGACTACGTCCCAGGGGAAGGGGCGTTTCGCCAGAGCAGCGTCAACATAGAGACCGCCGTCGGGCGCGATGCCGCGCAGGACCGCCTCGCAGCCGTCAGCCGGCGCGCCGCCGCGGGTACTTTGATACAGCATGGTTTCCTCCTATTCCAGATCGACGAGCCGGCTCCCGCTGACACCGGGCACGGCTGCGATATCGTTCATAAGCTCCGCGAGAGAAGATTTCATCCCGCTGATGTCCACCGAGAGGGTGACGCTGGCCTTCCCGCGGATCGGCAGGCTCTGGGTAATGGTGAGAACGCTTGCGCCGGCATCGGAAAGCACGGCCAGGACCGTACTCAGAAGCCCGGCCTTGTGGTCGAGCATCATTTCCAGCACGGCGTTGCGGCTGCCCTCGCGGTCCGACGGCTCAAAGATGTAGTCGCGGTATTTGTAATAGGTGCTGCGGGAGATCCCGACGCGCCGTACGGCCTGCGAAACTTCCTTTTCCCGGCCGGTCTCGAGCAGGCGCCGCGCCTCCAGGACCTTTTCGTATTTGTCCGGCAGAATGCTCTTATGGACGATGAGATAGTTTTCCAGCATGTTTCTCTCCTGAATATTTGTTGAATTTGTGCAAAAAAACGCTTGTTTTTCCTCTGCACCTATGATACACTGTTCGCATCCAAAAAACAAGTGTCTTTTTACAACGGACACAAACTTTTTTCGGGAGGAAATGATGAAGACGGCAGTTCTGGGCTTCGGCACCGTCGGAGCGGGAATATACGAAATACTGAAAACGGCGGAAGGCCTTGAGCCGGGGCCGGTCTATGTCCGGCGCGGCAAGGCCGATGAGCCGTGGAAGACCGACGACTTCGATGCGATCCTCGCCGATCCTTCCGTCGGCGCTGTCGCGGAGGCGATGGGCGGACTGGAGCCGACATTTGACTTTGCCAGGCGCACGCTCGAAAGCGGACGGCATTTCGTCACGGCCAATAAAATGCTGGTGGCGGAACACGGAATCGAACTGCAGGCGATCGCGGACCGGACCGGCGGAGCCTTCCTCTTTTCAGCAGCCTGCGGAGGCGGGGTACCGCTCCTGCACAACCTGGCGCTCGCACGCAGGGGAGATGAGATCAGGCGCGTCCGCGGCATCCTGAACGGGACGACGAACTATATGCTGGACCGGATGCAGAGCTGCGGCATGGATTATGGGGAAGCGCTGAAAGAGGCGCAGGCGCTCGGCTACGCAGAGGCGGATCCGACGGCGGACGTTTCCGGCCTGGATGCGCTGAGGAAGATCCGCCTTGCAGCGGCTGTCGCTTTCGGGATCCTGCCGGACGGCTGTCTCAACGAAGGGATCGAAAATGTCTCGGTGGAGGATATCCGTTTTTATCAGTCGAAAGGGCTTGTCCTGCGGCTGATCGCAAAGACCGCAAGGACGGAAAGCGGCGTGAGCGCTTATGTGGAGCCGGTGCTGTTCCCGCAGAATGCGCCGGAAGCGGCGGTGTCGCTGAACAATAATCTGGCTTCATACGAGGGCCGTTTCTGCGGCCGGATCAGCTTCTCCGGGCAGGGTGCGGGCCGTTGGCCGACGGCCTCCGCCGTGATCCGCGACCTGGAAAACATCCTGAGCGGCGCGCGCCGCATGCTGCCGGAGCGTACTGTCAGCGCGGCGGCGGACAACGGCGGCGAAAAACAGCGGTATTACCTGCGCCTGCCGGAAGCCTTCGCTGAGTCCTTCCCGGAGGCGGAACCTCCGGAAGCCGGCGCGGCGGACGGTGAGCTGAGGCTGGTGACAAAACCGATTTCCGTGGCCGGGATGCACGCGCTCGCGGCAGAGATCAGACAGAAAGGCGGCCGCATTTCCTTTGCGGCTCTGGAGGAATAAAGATGCTGAAAGTGGCAAAATTCGGCGGCTCGTCCGTGGCGGGCGCCGAACAGTTCAAGAAAGTAAAAGCGATCGTCGAGGCCGATTCTGACAGGCGGATCATCGTGGTCAGCGCCGCCGGCAAGCGCAGCAAGGAAGACCACAAGATCACTGACCTGTTGTATCTGTGCAACGCGCACCGGACCTACGGCGTGTCCTGCGAGGACATCCTTTCGCAGATCGAGGCGCGCTTTCGGGAGATCCGGGATGAGCTGGGGCTGTCCTACGATATCGAAGCGGCGTTTGCCGCGCTCCGGCAGAAGATGGACAGGGGAATGAGTGTTGACGAGCTGGTCTCGCGCGGCGAGTTCTTCACGGCGCAACTCATGGCGGAATATCTGGGCCGGCCCTTTGTCGATGCGGCGGACTGCGTATTTTTCGGGATGGACGGCCAGTTGGACAGGGAAAAGACCTATGCGGCGATCGATGCCGCCTTCCGTGAAAAGGGACCCTTCGTCCTGCCCGGATTTTACGGCCGCATCCCGACGGGACGGCCGAAGCTCATGCCGCGGGGCGGCGGGGACATCACCGGTGCGCTGGCTGCAGCAGCCGTGAACGCGGACGTTTACGAGAACTGGACCGACGTTTCCGGCATCCTCATGGCAGACCCGCGCATCGTCAAAGATCCGAAGCCGATCGCCGAGATGACCTACGGCGAGCTCCGGGAACTGGCCTTCATGGGCGCATCGGTGCTGCAGGAAGACTCCATTTTGCCGGTGCGAGAGAAGGGCATCGCCCTCAACATCCGGAACACGAACGAGCCGGATGATCCGGGCACGATGATCCGGGAACGCATCGAAGGCGGCGAAGAAGAGGACCGCTTCATCACCGGGATCGCAGGACGCAAAGGCTTCATGGTCCTGACCGTGACGAAGCACAACATGGAGCAGAGCACGGCGCTCGGGCAGGCGCTTGCGATCCTCGACCAGTACCGTGTGAGGGCGGAACACATCACGCTGGGGCTGGACAGCTTCGCCTTCGTGATCTCGCAGGCAGCGCTCGGCGACGGGGTCTTCGACCTGATCGCCGACATCAAGAAGACCTGCCTGCCGGATGACGTGGACTTAAAGGACGGCCTCGCGCTCGTCGCGTCGGTAGGCCGCAAAATGACCTTCCGGCCGGGCGTCTCGGGACGCCTGTTCAAAGCCATCGGCGAGGCCGGCGTCAATATCCGCACGATCGCCCAGGGCGCGGATGAGCTCGCGATCGTGATCGGTGTGGAGGAAGAAGATTATGAGACCGCGATCCGCGTCATGTACGACGGCTTCGCAGGATAAGGAGGAGAGAGATGAAAGAATTCAGGATCGCCGTTCTCGGTGCAACGGGCGCCGTCGGCCGTGAAATGGTCAAGGTACTGGAAGAATATGACATTCCGATCAGCGAATTAAGGCTTCTTGCCAGCGCGAGGAGCGCCGGCGGGACCGTCCCGTTCAAGGGCCGGGAGATCGTCGTACAGGAGGCCCGCGAGGAGAGCTTTGAAGGCTGCGATTTCGTGCTCGGCGCGGTGCAGAATCCGCTGTCGAAGCATTTTGCCCCGGCCATCGTGAAGTCCGGCGCCGTCTACATCGACAACAGCTCCGCCTTCCGCATGGAGCCGGATGTTCCGCTCGTGGTCCCGGAGATCAACGGCGCCGATGCACTCGTCAATAACGGCATCGTCTCGAACCCGAACTGCTCGACCATCATTACCCTGATGGCGGTCGCGGGCATCGCGAAGCTCTCGCCGATCAATAATATGGTCGCCTGCACCTACCAGGCGGTCTCCGGCGCGGGTCAGGGCGGCCTTGTCGAGCTGGAAGAGCAGATGAAGGACCTCGCCGAGGGCAATGAGATAAAACACAAGGTCTTCCCGACGCAGATCGCACTGAACGTCATCCCTTGGATCGGCAGTGCCTCGACCGACGACTACACGACCGAGGAAATGAAGATGCAGAACGAAGGCCGCCGCATCCTGCACCGGCCGGATCTTGCGGTCACCTGCACCTGCGTACGCGTGCCGGTCATGCGCTCACACTCCATTTCGGTCACGCTCCGTACCGAACAGCCCGTGAGCGTGGAAGAAGCGCAGGAGGCCATTCGGAACTTCCCCGGCTGCCGCCTCTTCG
Organism: Lachnospiraceae bacterium; assembly: GCA_017428265.1. Lineage (GTDB taxonomy): Bacteria > Bacillota > Clostridia > Lachnospirales > Lachnospiraceae > UBA6987. Next base: position 9,247 of record JAFRRD010000046.1, read on the forward strand.
AAGAGGGAGAGGGCCTCGGCTGGCCGACGCCGCTCGATTCCTCCGGCCAGGATACCGTCTTTGTCGGCCGCATCCGCAGGGACCTGACCGATCCGAACGGCCTCACCTTATGGTGCTGCGGCGACCAGATCCGGAAAGGCGCAGCAGCGAATGCCGTCCAGATCCTGCAGCTTCTCGCTGCGGCTAAAGCAGAATAAAAAGGCACAGAAAAAGAACGGCAGCCCGTGTGAAGGCTGCCGTTCCTTTTTGCAGACACCGTCCGTAGAGTAATTATTGACAGCAAACGTTAAAAGGCGCCGGTCAACTAACAAGTTACCGCTTATTTAGCGTGAAAGGATTGATTTGAAGCGGTATTTATACTAGTGTTTTCATACCTGTACTGCGATGAAAGGAACAAGGGTCAATGAATAATATCGGAGCAGTCATCAAAAAGTATCGCCTGATGAACGATCTGACACAGGAAGAGCTCGGAAAAAGGATGCATGTGACAAAACAGGCTGTTTCCAAATGGGAAAACGGAAAAACACTTCCGGACATTATCACAATACAGAAATTGTCAGCGATCCTGTCCGTTCCCAATGAGGAGATCCTGGGAGAAAGCGTAAAACAGACAAAGCATTACAGAAAATGGGTCAGTATTCTTATTCCGATCGTCCTTATCAGTCTGATCGTGATGCTCTTTTTTGCCTTTGACGGATTTGGAGCCATTCGAAGGAGAATGCAAAGCGGGACCGCCATCGTCGTATTGCATGAAAACGGTGCTGTCGTGAAAGCGGAAGAATATCAGATCATAGGACCGGCAGATCTCAAGCCGGGACTAAGCGGGTACTCGTTTGATATTGATTACGGAGAGGTAAAAGGGTCGATCATCACAATAGACGGGAAGGAGATAGAATTCGGATTTATCAATACCAATAACTGGCATAATGTTCAAATCAACATCAGCATCGATAATGATTCCGTGTCGCAGTCGGTCATTTATAAAACAGACGGCAATATCATAGACGTGATCGAATCCGATTCCCGTTTCGATGAAAAGAATATAGCATCCGTTTTTCGGGACGGCGTGTAAGAGGTCCAAACCCGGATCCTGTGTGTCAGCCGGATCCGCCATATCCGCGGGTACGGAAAAGGCAGAGCCTCTGCCTTTTTTGCCGCTCTTTATTTCTTTAGATACGCCGACGACACCGGGAATTCGAAGTAGGTGTCCGGATAGGGCTCATCCTTCAGCATGAAATGCCACCACTCGCAGTCGAGCGGGACAAAGCCGGCCCGCACCATCGCGCGCTGCAGGAGCATGCGGTTCTCGTACTGCTCATCGGTCACACCGCGGCATGAAGGATGCGAGACCTCGCTGAAGAGGTCGAAGGGGCTGCCCATGTCGAGCTCTTTGCCGGTCTGCATGTCGAGGAGCGTGAGATCCACGGCGCTGCCACGGCTGTGGCTCGATTTCGAGGCGATATAGCCGGCCTTAAACAGCGACTGCTTCTCCAGAGTAGGATAGAAGTAGGGCTTCATGCGGATGTCCTGGTCCTCGATGCCCCAGAGCACGAACTGCCGTACGGCGCAGGCGGGACGGTAGGCGTCGAAGATCTTCAGGCGGTATCCGTGCACGATCATTTCATTGCTCACCTGCTTTAAGGCGCGCGCCGCTTCCTTCGTCAGGATCGCGCAGGGCTCCTCGTAGCCGTCGATGCGGTCACCGATGAAATTGTAGGTGGAATAATAGCGGATCTCCTGCACGATCTGCGGGATGAAGTCTGCGAGCAGCACGAAACCGGAAGGATTCATGCTGACATCTTTGCGGTAATCGGAAGACATGCGGACCTCCTGAAATGATACGGGCACTGCCCGCCGCGGCGGACAGCAAAATGCGGCACTGGTACGAATAGTGATAACGACAAACTCTGAAACCCGCATAAAATCTACGTTTTTTACAGCCGCCGCAAATGCTTTTACACAATAACACAAATTGAATAGGAAATCAATACGCCGCCCAAGAGAGACTATGGGCGGCGTTTGCTATATAAACGTAGGAAAGAAGATCACCGTCGCACCTCGCTTTCTTTGTTGCCAAAGGCGATATTCTGTTTGCGTTCAGTCTGCCGCGGCCTTTCAAGAACACTTGCTCCGATAATAGTCACATGCTTTTCTTCAACCAAAGCACCGTGTCTCGGATGCTGCTTTTTAAAGATCTCGGAGTGTACCCCAAAGCGGCTGCGGCGGCTTCCCTGCAAAATTGGCTGTTGGAATCGAGTACGGAAATTGCGTATGGTGTAAAAAAGAGGGGCTGCTTTTTCTTCAAACTCCACTTCTCATAGATGGGCGCAATCATTTTCGCACAAGAAATCGGAAGAAATGCTACTGTGCGTTTGACCTGCAGAGCTTCTTTTGCAGCTTCCAGTATATCACGAACAGAGGCATACTGCCCAGAAAGAATATAGCCACGCCCTGCTTTACCTTTTTCTGCGCATGAAACAATACCGGCTGCCACATCACGCACATCTACAAAATCATAGCCGCCTTTCACCGCCAAAGGGAGTTTTCCGGAGAGGAAAGACTGCAGCATATTGGTAATGCTGCCTTTCCCAATGTCTCCGGGCCCGATAATCCCCGAAGGAAATACCACACTGGTATCCAGCCCGCGATTAACTGCTTCAAAGACAAGCTTTGTTGCGATCGCTTTGCTTTTGGCATAATCCCCATGAACAAGCCCCGGCGAAAAAACAGCTTCCTCTGTGATCTCCGTTCCCTTCGGCTTTTCGGGGATCGCATGGACCGAACTGACATACACCAGTTTACCAACATCCTTTTTTTCGCAGTGCCGCAATACGTTATTTGTGCCGCCCACATTCACTTCATAGATCTTTTCACCAGGATGCGAAGCCACCGAAACAATACCGGCGCAATGGATCACACAGGTTTCGCTATCCGCACTGGAGAAAAAACGATCCAGTGATGCGTCGTCGCATATATCGCCGTAAACAACAGAAATCGACTGCGGGAGTTCTCTTTCCAGCGGGTCGTTTTCCATAATCAAAGCACATATTTGAGTATCCTTCTTTTGGAGCTCCGCAATTAAAGCTCGTCCAAGAAAACCGCTGGCACCCGTCACAAGAAATTTTTGAAACATCGTTTGCCCTCCAAGTAAAAAAAGACAAGTGTTGATTATCTTTTACATTTTTAGTATAATAAAAAATGAAAAAAGCAACAATCAGCAGTGTTTCGGAGATCGAAAGAAAAGCAACACAGGATGAGCCTGTGTTGAGAATAACAGTAAACTTTTTGTGTACGGGGTTAGATTTATGAGAAAAAATGACGCCAGAGTGAGATACACGCAACGCGTATTGAAGGAAACGTTTTTGTCCTTGCTGCGAGAAAAGCCGATCAATAAAATCACCGTCAAGGAAGTCTGCGAATTGGCAGGACTGAACCGGGCGACATTTTATGCGCATTACAGCGATTGCTTTGCGCTGATGGACACGATTGAACAGGAGTTATTAGATGCTTTTGCGCAATCCCTTTGTTTGATCGAAGGATTTGATGTAAGCGCGCTGATCTCGACGATCTACACGATGGTCGAACTGCATGAGGACGCATGCCGTATTCTGATTTTCAACGGCGCCAGTCCTTCCATTCTTGGACGAATGATTGATCTCGCTAAAGATGCCAGCATTTCATCATGGAAGCGGCAACTTCATCACGCTTCCGATGCGGAATTGGAAATGCTTTATATCCATCTTTCAAACGGTCTGATGAATGTTGTTCTTGGTGGATATGATAAGTTCAGCCGTGAGGATGTTATTTCCTTTGTCAACCGTATTGTAAAGAGTAGTCTGTCGCTATTTCAGTAATTCTTCCATACGCTCGCCCCTATAAAGCTACATAAAAGAATAGACAAAGACAGGCTGAAATATAATCAACCTGTCTTTGTCCTTATGACCATTCGAGAGTCATTTGCACTGGTCGGGGCGACGGGATTTGTCACGCCTGCGGGCTTAGTCGGGGCGCGGCTCTGAAGCCCCACTGGGGTTTCATTCACTCCCGCGCCCTTCAAATCCCTTTACCCCTCATCAATAAGAAAAAAGACCATCCACGAGGGATGATCTTTTTTCTTGGTACGAATAGTAATAACGACAAACTCTGAAACCTGCATAAAACCTACGTTTTTTACAGCCGCCGCAAATGCTTTTACACCATAACACGAACTAAACAGGACATCAATACCCCGTGCAAGAGAGTCCTGCTACACTAAGCATTGTCGACTTCTTAGCTTGGCATTTTTTGCCAATCTTGATTATAAGCACGGGATATGGTATACTTACAACAGACAGCGACAAATCGGAGTTTGCGAGGGAATAATGATAAGAATTGAAGAAATACCAGTAGAAAGAATCAATGAATACTGGAACATTCAGTTTCGGTTTTTAGTTGATGATGGGATGATTACCTCGGATGAAGAAAAAGAGTATTTTCAAAGCTCTGATTATCGTGATGTACTCAAGGGGCATATGCTGCGCACCCCGGACACGTTGCACATGGTGTACTTTGTCCGTGACGGGGTCAGAATCGGAGCATCTCAATATTGTACTTTTAAGAGCGAGGACGGAAAATGTTTCATTCTGGATTTCTGGGTTTTTCCAGAATTCAGAGGTAACGGAACAGGCCATGAATGTGCGCAAGCGTTTTTTGAACATACAAATAATGATGGAGCTTTGTATTATGCTCTCAATTATGCGAAAGAAGATTCTCGCAGGTTTTGGCTGTCTCTCGGATTTGTCGACAATGGATCAGATGAGTATGGTTCCCCATTGATGATAAAGAGGTAGGTAAATTCTAATTTGATGGAGGCGTAAAATGGACGAAATAAAAATAAATGATAAAATCAGTTACATTCCATCCTCTGAAAATCCTCTCTCTGCAGAAATTGGAATCATTCGAGATAACGGCGTTACTTGGCTCTATGATGTTGGCAACGGAGAGAATCATATAGCTGATTTGGATGGAGGCTATAACATAGTTTTGTCTCATTTTCATCAGGACCATATTGGAAATATTAATAAGATTCAAGATAGGGAACTCTACTTATCAAAAGAAACTTATGTACATATTTCCAAAGGGAAAATTGTGTGTGGAAGCATATATATTGGAAATCTGCATATTTTTCCCTTACCTTCCAGCCATACAAAAGGCAGTTTGGGTTTGGAAGTAGACAATACTTACGCATTTGTGGGCGATGCACTTTACAGCAAGGTGAGAGATGGCTGTTATATATACAATGCCCAAATTTTGCAGGAAGAAATAGCAGTTTTGAAAAGCCTGAACGCTACCTTCTTGTTAGTCAGTCATTTTGAGGGGTTTATTCGAAGAAAAGAAGATGTTATAGCAGAACTGGAAATGATTTACGAAATGAGAGAGCAAAACGACACGGAAGTAAAGGTAAAAATTGATGCAGAATAACGGACAAATTTCAGTCTGTTCGCTCCATGTGATGAGCGAGAAATTCCGGTTTATCGCGGGATCATTTTACTTCAAATCTCTTCAATTTGACCCATATTTACTATGCCAAATCGCGCATCGGAGCAATCCCGATGCGCGATTTTGCGCTCATTCGAAGTGAATTGTCAAACTAAGTGCAACAGTTTTGAAGTTCAAGATCCCATAAAGATTGAGCTGAACGAAAACCAAGAACTTTGCGAGGCCTGGCGTTGATCAACGCCAGGTTTCGTTTTAGTGTTGCTGGAGCAACGCGGGA
>JAFRRD010000047.1 GCA_017428265.1 Lachnospiraceae bacterium
ATAGCGGATTACATTGACTATTACAACAATGAACGCATCCAGGCAAAAACAAAATGGATGCCACCTGTAAAGTACAGAATGGCATCCACTTGTTGAGGCCCGTCATAAATCAATGTGTCCAGGAAACTGGGTACATATCAGCACAGCTGCAGTCTTTTTTATGCCCTGCCTTATTTGTTCTTCGGTTTTCTCGTACTCAGAAATTCATCAATGCCATCGGCTATGCCGAGGACGAGTTTCGTCTGATAGGCGTTGTCCTGCAGGAGCTTATCCTCCGCTTCGTTGGTCATGTAGCCCATTTCCACAAGGGCTCCGGGGACGCTGCTCCAGTTGATGCCGGAGTAATTGTCGCGTTCAAACAGGCCGTCGGCGCGGGAACCGGTCTTCTCGACCATGTGGTTCAGCAATGCGCTGCAGAGGGCCTTTGCCTCGCCGTGCATGGCGCCGTTGTAGGGGTTCGAGGGGGTCTGGTAATAAATGCCGATCCCGTTTGCGGAAGCATTCTCCGAGCCGTTGCAGTGGAGTCTCACAAAGGCGTCCGCATTCGCGTCGTTGGCGATCTGGGCCCGCTCAACGTTGCTGATGTCGACATTGTGGCCGGTCCTCGTCATGATCACGGTGTAGCCGCGGCGCAGCAGTTCTTCGCGCAGTTTTAATGCGACCTCAAGATTGACGATGTATTCCGCCTTGCCGTTGAAGCGGCTGGCGGTCCCGCTGCTGACCTTGGCCTTGGTCTGCGAGGCGCCGGGGCCGATCGGTTCCTGCGAGGAATTGCCCTTGGCCTGATGGCCCGGATCGATCACGATCACATAGCCGTTCGTGCCTTCGGTGACAAAGTTGGTCTTATCGGGAACGACATCCGGTACGGAAGGCGACGGGGACGTCGGCGCAGCCGTGCTTTCCTTTTCCGTCGGCGCCGGAGCGGCCGTCGGGGCCTCTGTCGCCGGTGCTTCGGTCGTTTTCTCGGTTGACGGCATCATCTGCTCCGCCGTCGAGGAAGGCGCGGTGCTTTCCGCAGGCAGTGAGGTATCGGGGCCGATGACCGGCAGTGTCCCCGGTGCGGCCGTGGAAGTTTTCGGGTCTTTTGAGCAGCCCGCCGCCGCCAGCACCACGGCAAAGGCACAGAGGCAGCACAGAATATGTTTCATCACGATCTTCATGCTTCGCTCCTTAGTTTGGCGAGGACCTTCTGCATGTCCTCCGGCATTTCGGCGTTGAATTCCAGATACTCTCCCGTCTTCGGATGGATGAATCCGATGACTGCGGCGTGCAGGCACTGGCCCTCCGTGGCCCATTTGACCGGCGCCGCCCCATAGAGCACGTCGCCGACCAGCGGATGGCCGAGACTTGCCATATGCACGCGGATCTGATGCGTCCGCCCGGTCTCGAGCCGGCATTCGATCAGCGTATGGCGGGCAAAACGTTCCAGCACCCGGTAATGCGTGACGGCTCGTTTGCCGTTCTCCGCATCGACCGCCATCCGCAGGCGGTTCTTCCGGTCCCGCCCGATCGGCCTGTCAACACAGCCCTCATCCTCCCGGATCACGCCCTGGACGACGGCGACGTAGCGTCTGGTCACGCTGTGTTCCTTCAATTGCGCCGCCAGGCTCTGATGTGCCGCGTCGTTCTTCGCGATCATCAGAAGCCCCGTCGTATCCCGGTCGATCCGGTGCACGATGCCCGGCCGCAGCACGCCGTTGATCCCGGAAAGCTGCCTGCCGCAATGGAAAATCACCGCATTGACCAGCGTTCCCGAAGAATGCCCGGCGGCCGGATGGACCACCATGCCGCGCGGCTTGTTGACCACCAGTACATCTTCGTCTTCATAGACGATATCGAGAGGGATGTTCTCCGCGGGGGCCTCGAGCGGCTGCAGGTCGGGCAGATCTACGGCGATCTCTTCTTCTCCGCTCAGCTTATAACTTCTTTTGACGCATTTCCCGTCGACCGTCACGCGGCCGTCGTCGATGAGTTTTGCCGCATAACTGCGAGAAAACCCCTCCGAATACTCGGAGAGGTAAACATCCAGCCGTTTGCCGGTGTCGGCAAGTTCAGTCGTCAGCGTCAGCGTCGCCATAAGCGGATCTCTTTCAGTTCATTCTCTTTGTAATAAAACAGCAGCAGGCAGATCAGGACCACCGTCGTCCAGGTGATGTAGCAGTCGGCGATGTTGAAGACCGGAAATGACATGAAACGCAGTTCCAGAAAGTCGACGACATAGCCCTGCCGCAGCCGGTCGATGAAATTGCCGATCGCCCCGGAAAAAATAAACAGAACACAGACCGACAGCGCATTAAAGCGCTTCTTTTCCGGGATCCTGAAATACACAAGGATCAGAAACAGGCAGACCAGGACCGTGATCACGATGAAGAGCCATCGCTGTCCCTGCAGGAGGCCGAAGGACATGCCGCGGTTTTCCACATAGGAAAAGCCGAGAATTCCGGGAATGAACTCCTGCGGCGCCGCCCCCTTCAGGTTTTTCACTGCCAGATACTTCGACACCTGGTCCACGGCAATCATAAATAGCGGGGCAAGGATACCCCGCAATTTATATTTCAGAGAATAGTCTTTCATAAAGGTCAGCGAGCTATGGCAGACGAGCCGGACATGCTCTGGAACTCACCGGTCAGCTCGATATTGCTCGGCGTGATGATGAAGATGTAGGACGAGATCTTCTGCAGGTTGCCGTCAACGGAATAGCAGGCACCGGAAGAAAAGTCGATGATCCTCTGGGCAAGATCGACCTGAACACCTTCCAGATTGATGACGACCGCACGGCCGGACAGCAGCATGTCGCAGATGTCACGGGCATCGTCCATCGACGTCGGGCGGATCATGTTCACTTCCATGCCGCCGCGGGCGGGAGCCGTGCGCATCGGGGCAACACTGCGGGAATACGTCCTGGCGGGACGGGGGCGTTCCACCACCGGCTCCTCAGGCTCCTCTTCCTCTTCGGGTTCTTCTTCCTTGGGCTGTCTGCGTGCGAAAAGGCTCTTTCTCGGTTTTGCCGGCTCCGGTTCCGGTTCTTTCTCGTACACTTCTTCCTCTTCGGGAAGTTCTTCGGTCAGTTCTTCCTCTTCGTCTTCGGCATCATCGTACAGTTTCATGGAATCCAGAAATTTATCAAAAATGTTGGCCATGGTCCCTCCCCCAAACACTGATTAGTCTGTTCTTTATTATCACCATTTTGTCCCACCTTGTCAAGGACGTTCGCAGGAAAAATAATTGATTTCGCACACAAAAAATCTTACTGCAGGATCTGCCCCGAAGTGTATCCGGCGGCGTTCAGCAGGATGGTGTCATACGCGGAGACACCGTTGCGGACATTCTGCGCGGAAAGCACATAATCGTCGCTCTCGGCGATGATCACGACCGGGCAGAATTCCGTAAAGCCTTTGCTGATCTTATAGACTCCGTCAAGATCGGCCGTCAGCCTTACCGTGTAGCGTTCGTCCGATTCCGGTCTTGCCAGGATCGTTCCGCTCTTAAAAGCCGTCTGGGCCACATAGTAATATTTTTCGTCTTCAAAGGCGATATCGGCCTTTACGGTCCGGACGGTCTCCCTGCCCTCATCGTAGTTGGCCTCGATAAAGCCGGCCTCGGTCAGGTAGGCGCGCGGGATCATATAGAAGGATTCCTTCGTCAGCGCCGTCTTCGGCAGTTTATAGCCATCCTCCTCGCTCGTGCGGATCCGGATCATCGTAAAGCGGTCCGAAACAAACTGGATCATATAGCGGCTAAGGTCAAGCTTCAGGTAATAACTGCCGTCCGCGCCGGTCACCACCGATGCCGCTGCGGTCGTTTTCAGTCCGTTTTTAAGGAAAGTCACGCCGAGTGAAGAGGTCTTTCCGTATTCAGCCGCTTCTTCTGCCGTGAGCAGGATCCCCAGCGACCACTGTTCCGAGGTGACCGTCTTGTACAGGAAATCACCGGCGCTCACCAGATCGTCTGTCGTTTCACGGGAATAATTCGCGGTATCGAAGTCCGCTGCCTTCAGGTCCTTCAGCGTCTTGCTTTCGTAGCCGTCCCGGTAATAAGCCACGGTCCCGGTCTCCCTGCATTCACTGACATGGAAGAAATCTGCCGCGGCCGTGCCCGCCAGCACCTCGCCGTACAGGTCGGACACGTCGTTGTCCAGTACCGCCGAGCGAAGCATGCTCTTTTTCTCGTAAACAGCGGAGAAATTCATTCCGCGGTAGGACTGCGACAGTTCCTTCAGTGCCGTTTTCAGGCGCAGCTGTTCCTCCCGTGAAAGTTCCCGCTCCGTCATCGCTTCACGGATCTGGGCACTGAAGGTGCCGACCTCGTCCACGCTCGCGATATCGACGCCGACCGAAACGCGGCCGCCTTCCTGTACATACAGGTCAACATAGCCGGCGTTTTCCGCCGTCGTCACTGTTTCCTGCCGCAGGATGACTGCCTGATAGGACGTGTCCTCGGAAAGCGGGCCGGGCATGGCGACCTGGAAAGTCGTATAGGTTTCCCTGGCGGCAAAGTGGATCAGCGAATAGACCAGATACAGAAAAATGAACAGAAAGATGACGAGGCCGATATTGATGTTTATTCCATGCCGAAAAGGAAGGATCCTTGCCCCTTCCTTTTCTTCGGTCCCGCGGCTGCGGGCATTCATCAGTTTCTTAAACCGGCTTCGGTCCAAAATGACTCCTTAAAGCGAGATCGTCACAAACTCGCGCACGGCTTCCGGCAGTTCATCGCTGTCCAGTGATACGGACAGGATAAATTTGATGCCGTATTTCTCGCCGAGCGTATCCACTTCCTTAATGGCTTTTTCGATCTCATCCCGGTTGTCTTCCAGCGCAGAGATCGCCAGAAAACTGTCAAGATAGATCTCTTCGAGGTCGTGGTCCTGGGAAATGATACCGCACAGAAAACCAAGGAACGAATCCAGAGACTCGATTGGGAAGTCAAACACGTTGATCAGGCGGATCTTGCGGTCCAACTCGAACATATGCTTTACGTTTTTATCAAGAAAGACGATCGTGCCCTTTGCCTCGGCGATCGAGGTATTGGCCATCTCCAGAATGTATTTCGTTTTGCCTTTGCCTTTTCTGCCGGCGATGATCTGAACCATGGTGCGGATCCTCCCTATGTATTTTCTCGATTTGATTATAACGGACAGTCTGCAAAAAAACAAGCCGTCCCGAAAATGTTTCCGTCAGTATCCGGGCGCCGCATCGTCCCGCTGCAGCCCGACGTTCAGGACCAGTCCCAGTGCCGTATAACTGCACACGAGCGAACTCAGCCCGGCGCTGAAAAACGGCAGCACGACGCCTGTATTCGGCAGCAGGCCGCTGCAGACGCCGATGTTGATGAAGACCTGCAGGCCGAGCAGTGTTCCGACGCCGGCACAGATGATGCGCCCCTCCAGGTCCGCCGCCTTGCTGGCCGCGCGGAAGCAGAGGAAAACGAGCAGGGCAAAGAGGAAGATCACGGCGCAGGTCCCGATGAAGCCCAGTTCCTCTCCCACGACGGCGAAGATGAAGTCACAGTTTTCCTGAGACAGGAAATTGCCGTTCTTCACCGATTCGAAGTCCGCGTTGAAGAGCCCTTTGCCGTGGATCTTACCCGAAGCGATCGCCATGACAGCCTTGGCCTGCTGGTTGTTCAGCGAAGCAAACTCGGGATTGTCCGGGTTCAGGTAGCCCAGGATGCGGTTCAGCATGTACTGCTTCAGGATCATCGGGTTCTCACGGGTGGAATCCCAGTACAGGAAGCCGACAGCCGGAAGGACCGCCAGCAGCATGCCTCCGATCCATTTCCAGCTGATCCCGCCGACGAAGATCAGGACCAGGAAGATCATCGCGAAGGTGGCCGTGGTCGAAAGATCCGGTTCCAGGAAGATCATGACGGCCGGAACGGCGAACAGCAGCAGCGCCAGGAACATGGTCGCCGGCTTGTTGAGTTTTTCCCGGAAATAGCCGAAAAACCAGGCGAAAAACAGGATCAGGCAGACCTTTGCAAATTCCGAAGGCTGGAAGCTGCCGAGGCCGGGGATGCGCAGCCATCTGGTCGCGCCGTAGTAGGTCTGGCCGAGAGGCGTGAACAGAAGGCCAAGGATCCCGATCATGCCGAGCCAGATCAGTCCGTGCAGCCGCATCCAGAGATGATAGTCGATCAGGGTGAGTGCAAGCACGAAAACGAAGCTCAGCAGAAAGCAGAGCATCTGCTCGCGGATGGTCGCCGGCCCGTCGGCATCATGCGCCACGGCGCTCTGAAGCACGGTAAATCCGAGAATGCTGAGCGCCGTCATGACCAGCATGATTGGCAGGTTGAAATTGCGTAAGCGATAGCGGTCAAAAGCAAACATTATCTGCGGCGGAACCATCCTTTCTTTTTGAATTTGAGCGGCGGGATCGGAACTTCCTCGCCGAGAATGCGCCTGACGATGCGGTCATAGGCCTGACCGGCGGGTGTATTCGACCCGCTGACCGGCCGGCCCTCGTTGGCGCAGCTGATCACGGCATCGTCATCCGGGATGACCCCGAGCAGTTCGGCCCCAAGCACGTCGGTGATGTCGGCCGGCTGCATCATGGCACCGGTCCTGACCAGCTCGGGACGGACGCCGCTCACGATGACGCTGCGTTTCCCGACGCCGGCTGTTTCCAGAAGATGCAGGACCTTGTCTGCGTCGCGTACGGCCGAGACGACCGGCGCCGTCACCACGATCCCTTCGTCCGCCAGGGGAATGATCTTCTGAAAATACTCGCCGATCCCCGCGGGGCTGTCGATCAGGATATGCTCTGCCGTTCCGGAAATCGCGTCAAGGAGCTTTCGCAGCGCTTCTTCCGTAACGGTTTCCGGCTTTACCGTCTGCGCTGCCGCAAGAAGCATAAGGTTCGGATAGCGCTCCGATTCGATCAGGGCATTTTCCGCGGACACGGTTCCCTTCAGCACATCGCCGATATGCCAGAAGACCTGCGTTTCCAGACCGAGAGCCACGTCAAGATTGCGAAGGCCCAGGTCCAGGTCGATGACCGCCGTGCGTTTTCCCGCAGCGGCAAGCCCGGCACCGATGGCTGCAGCAGCCGTCGTTTTGCCGACGCCGCCCTTGCCGGATGTGATGACTGTGATCCGGGACATGGCCCTCTCCTCCTTTACTCCGTGATATCGTTGCCGCCGGCATCCTTGGCTTCGCTGCCGAAGACATCTTCATCGGTAAGATAACCGTAATAGTAATCGAAAACATAACCGCCGAGTTCCGCCGCGTTGCCGGAAGTATAGCCGTGCGGGATCGTAACGCCGACAGCGATCTCGGGGTCGTTGTACGGGGCAAAGCAGATAAACGTCGCATGGTTCGGGCGGTTGGGGTTTTCCCTTGCCGTTCCGGTCTTGCAGGCGAAATCCACTTTCCCGGAAAACAGATACTCATAACCGCCTTCTAGGGCGACAAGGTGCATGCCGTAGTGGATCGTGTCCCAGGTCGTTTCGGCATATACCGTATTGCTGACGACTTCGCCGCGGTAGCTTTCGACAAGCCTTCCCGTCGTATCGTTGCGGTGGTCCAGCAGTGTGAGGTCATAGACTGTCCCGCGAGTGGCAATGGTCGTCGCGTAACGGGCCAGATGCGAACTGGTAAACAGATGCGTGCCGTGTCCAATCGCCGATGTGATCGCCGACGTATCGGAAATGACCGGTTCGGATTCCGCCACCTCAACGCCCGATTTGCTGCCAAGCCCCATCAGCGTCGCATATTCACGCAGTTTCTCCATGCCGACGGCATCAACGTAGTTCCCGTCGACCAGCGACAGGCGGTAGCCCACCTGTGAAAAGAAGTCGTTGCAGGAATATTTCAGGGCCAGCGGGATGTTGATGGTGCCGTGCGAATTCGGATAAGACCAGCAGTGGACCTCGATGCCTGCGGCAGAGAAAACACCGTGTGTCGTCAGGAATGTCCTTTCGGTCATGACCCCGGTCTCCATGGCTGCGGCGGATGTTACCGGCTTAAAGACGGAGCCGGGCGTCGTCCGCGCCTGCGTCGCCGTATTCAGGAGCGGCGTCGACTCATCGTTCAGAATGGACGCATAGTAAGCGGGATCGTCCATGCGGTTATTGTCATAGCCGGGATACGATACCATGGCAAGTACTTTGCCGGTCGCCGTTTCCACGACCGTCGCCGCCGCCGAATAGGGGTCGATGGCCAGCTGTGCCGGCGTGATCTGGATCTTGTTGATCTTCTCTTTGATAAAGGCAAAGGCTGCGTTTTCCCGCCTTCTGTTGTCACTTGCTAACGCTTCCTCGTCCGGCTCTCCGTCTTCATTTACGAATTCCCTGAGTTTCAACCGGTTGATCCACAGCTGCTCTTCTTCCAGAACGCCCTGCTCATAGAGCGCCAGCCCGAGATCGCTGCGCATGACGAGACCGGCATAGATCAGCTTTTCGTATACGGCTTTGGCAAATACCGTGCTGTCCTTCAGTTTTTCCATGATCTGAACGACCAGCTGCCTGTATACCGCTTCGGAACTGATGTATTTGTCATCCAGCTTAAGGGCGGCAACATCCACCCAGCCGCGTTTCAGGGCCTCCCGCAGATATTCCTGCAGACTGATCGTTCCGTCTTGACGGTATGCCTTGTAAACCTCGGCGTCCGTATCGATATTGCCGCGGATCAGGATCTTCTCGTCCTGCAGCACGCTGTACAGCGCACTGAAGCAGTCCTGCATGTCCTCCGTCAGATCGTTGTATGCCGTCGGCGTATCGGAGAGAAGTTCCTCTTCGGCTTCGGCGAGAGCCTCATCCCGGAATTCCGCAAACACTTCATAGATCCGCTGCTGCGCAGGGCCTGCATCCTCATCGCCGAAGCGCCTGAGATCCAGGACATTGTTGGCGATCAGCTGATAATACACCTTCTTGACGGGGACCCTGTGCTCGGAGTCCGTCGGGTCCACGTCTGCATTCCTGAGGTTGGCGACAAGAATTCCGGCCAGTTTCTGTTCGATCAGGTGATACGTCGCTTTCTGGAGCCCGGCGTCGATCGACAGGTAAATGTCATCTCCCGCAACGGAATCTGTTTCTTCAATGATCTTCTGGACCTGGCCGAGGTTGTTGACATACATGGTAACGGAACCCGACGTGCCGCGCAGCTGCTCTTCCATCGTGCTTTCGATGCCGGCCTTGCCGATCAGGTCTCCGGAGACATATCCGCCGCCCTGCTCATTCATCTTATCGATTTCTTCCACGCTGGCCAGCCCCAGGTAGCCGATGATATGGCTGAAATAAACAGCGTCGTTGTAGACCCGTTCGTTCGCCTGCTCGATGTCGACCCCGAGGAGCCTTGACTGGTTCTCCCTGATCGCAGCGACCGTCGTTTCGGAAACGTCCCTGGCCACGACGCTCGCCCGGTAGCGCACATAATAATTCTGCGCCATGCTCCAGCGGATATAGATGAGCTTCACGGTCGTCGGCAGGTCGATCTCATACGTCGTCTTGTCGCGGTTCCTGCCGATGCCGTAACGTTCGGTATAATAACTGACGATCTCTTCCGCATGCGAAGCGCTCTCTTCCTCCGTCAGTTCATCGACCGACTTTTTGCCGTACATGTCACGGAGGAAACGCAGCCTGGCTGCATCGGAGGCAAAACTCTCCTGCAGCTTCCCGTTTTCGTCACAGTAAACCGGGATCGTCTGCTCGACCGTTTCCCCGTGCTCATCCAGGATCCGGATCAGGCGGATCAGCATCACATTGCGCTCATAACCGTTTGCATAGGACCCGTCGTCGGTGACCGTCACGTTCTGCGTCAGTTTGTTGTACGCGAGAAGCACACCGTTGCGGTCATAGATGCGGCCGCGGACTGCCGGGGTCGTCACCGTGCGGATCGTGGTGCTCTGCACGCTTTTTTCCGCTTCTTCCCCGCCGACGATCTGGAGCTTGTACATTCGGTGGAACAAAAGCCCGAACAGCACAATAAAGACCATCACGACAGGGAAAAGCCTCGACGTGATGACCTGCTTTAATTTTTCCCAGATGAATTCGATCAGTTCCTTAAACAAACGACCTGGTCCTCCTGGTCTCCCATTTCGTGATCAGCGCCTCCGTTTTCCGGAAAAGCGGGTAGAGCACGAGCGTCATGAGTGCCGTATAGAGCAGTTCGGGAATGATGATGCCTGTAAAATATGCGCCGAAATCGAGCTGTCCGTTCACGGCAAAGGCGAAAACGAAAATGCCGATATGATAGAACAGATCGCTGATCAGGCAGAGCAGCAGCGGCATGTCCACGAACTCGGAAAAGTAAAGCCGCCCGAGCAGACCGATCCCGTAGCCGAGCAGCGTGTAGATCAGCGCGGAAAAGCCGAGCGTCTCACTGAAGAAAATGTCCAGCAGCAGGCCGCAGACAAAGCCGATGCACATGCCGTCGACACTGCCCCGGATAAAGCCGAACGAGAACACCAGGATCAGCATGATGTTCGGCACGGTCAGGATGAGCGGCGACGCGGCAAACACATTGTTCTGCAGAAAAAATGCTGCCAGGATCAGGAGAAAATAGGCAAAGATCCGTTTCATTGCGCATTCTCCGATATCTTCAGCGTGGTGACGATCAGCACACTGTCAAGGGTGTCAAAATTCACGGCCGGACGTATCGTTCCGGTCTTCTGGAGATGGTCCGCATCCTCTTCGACGCTGTCCGCAAAACCGATCAGAAGCCCCGGCACGTACAGCGCACTGATATTAGACGTCACGATGGTATCGCCGACGGCAACATCCTCCGTAATGCCGATGCTCTGCAGTTCAAGCAGGCCGTCCGCATACAGGGACAGGTTGCCGGCAACGATGCAGCTGCTCCCGCTGCGGGTGCTCATCGCACTGACATACTGGGAGTCGTTGATGATGGTGCTCACCGTCGCATAGCTTTCGCTGACGGCCGTGACGATACCGACAAGCCCGCCGTCCGCGAGAACGTTCATATTGACCCTGATACCGTCACGGCTCCCCTTGTCGATGAGGAAGGAACGATACCAGTTGCTTGAGTTTTTGCCGATAATGTGCGCTCCCACGGTCTCGTACTGCGGATACTGTTCCGCAAGATCCAGCAGGCGCCGCATTTCGTCCAGTTCATTTTCCCTGAGGCGCAGGCGCGCATTTTCCGCGCGAAGGACCGCCAGTTCGTTGGACAGCAGTTCATTGACTTCCCGGACCTCAGACAGTTCGCGATAGGTCTCTATCTGTCCGAACAGATAGCGTCCGGCCTTGTTCATTCCCTTCTGCATAGGCATGAGCACGGCGTCAACGCCGCTTCGGAGCGCATTGCTGAAACCGGAGCTGAACGAACTCAGGAGCAGCAGAAACAGACAGACGCCGACCAGGATCAGCAGTCCGGTATGCGGCCGCATGGAAGGTGTATTGCGTTTATCTGCCATTTTTTGCTTCTCCTTCAGTGTTCCGCGGACGGACCGGCGGCCCTGCGGCTTTCCTTACTCCGTGCCGGGCGCCTTCAGCAGGCCCCGTTCGCGGAAACTCAGATAGCAGTGGTCGCCGATGATGATATGGTCCATCACCGGAATGTGGAGCAGGGCGCCTGCCTCGGCCAGCCGGTTCGTCAGGGCGATATCGGCGGCGGAAGGCTCGGGATCCCCGCTCGGGTGGTTGTGCAGCAGGACCACGAAGACCGCGTGATGCCGCAGCGCGTTCAGGAAAATCTCCCGCGGCGAGGCCAGGGACGAATTCACGGTCCCCATCGATACCGTCTCGGTATGCAGCAGCCGGTTCTTCGTGTCGAACATGGCCACCCACATCTCTTCGTGATCGAGATAGCACAGATCCTCCATGAAATACGATGCGATGGCATTCGGGCGGCCGAGAGCCAGATGCTCCCGCCTGGCGGCGCCGGCAATGCGCCGGCTGAGTTCGCCGACCGCCAGCAGCTCCGTCGCCTTGACCGGGCCGATCCCGCCGACGCTCATGAGTTCCTCACGGGTCGTCTGGCGGAGAAAGCCGAGTCCGCTGCGCGAACCGAACTGCGTCAGTAATTTCCGCGACAGTTCGAGGGCCGTCAGCCGGTTCGTTCCCGACCGCAGGATCACGGCGAGCAGTTCCGCGTCACTCAAGGCACCGGGGCCGCAGGCGGCGCATTTTTCATAGGGGCGTTCCGAAGCCGGCATCGACTTCATGGTCTGTTTTTCGTTATTCAATCATTCCTCCTTTTGTCTCTCCAAAACTCCAAAAGGAAGATATTATATTATATCACAGGGCAAGGCCTGCGTCCACCAGTTTCTGCAGGGACATCAGGATGCCGTATTTGGCGTGGTACCAGGTCAGGCCGCCCTGGAAATAAACGCGGTAGGGTTCCCTGAGCGGGCCGTCCGCGGAAAGTTCGATGGACGAGCCCTGGACGAAGGTGCCGGCCGCCATGATGACCGGGTCCGCATAGCCCGGCATGTCGGCAGGTACCGGACGGACAAAGCTGTCCACGGGCGCGGCTGCCTGGATGCCGGCGCAGAACGCCTTCAGGTATTCCGGACTGCCCAGGTCCACCGCCTGGATGATGTCATAACGGGTCTTATCGCTCGAAGGCCAGGCCGGAAAACCGGCGCTTTCGTACAGTTTTGCCGCAAAAAGAGCACCTTTGAGCGCCGCAGCGGTCACGACCGGCGCGAGGAAAAAGCCCTGATAGAAAGAGCGGTTTACGCCGAGGGATGCGCCGACTTCCTTGCCGAGGCCGGGCGCGGTCAGACGTTTCGCGCAGCGCTCCACCAGATCTGCGCGGCCGGCAATGTAGCCGCCGCAGGGGGCAAGCCCGCCGCCGGGATTCTTGATGAGCGAGCCCACGGTCAGGTCCGCGCCGTGGTCGGAAGGTTCCGTTTCCCGGGTGAATTCGCCGTAGCAGTTATCCACCATGACGATGACCTCCGGCTTGATCGAACGGATGAATCGGATCAGTTCGCCGATCTGTTCCGGCGAAAAAGTATCCCGGTTTGAATAGCCTTTGGAGCGCTGGATCTCGATCAGCCGCGTGCGTTCATTGATCGCATTCCGGATGCCTTCGTAATCGAAGCCGCCGTCCGGCAAAAGATCCACCTCGGCATAAGTGATCCCGTATTCCGCGAGGGAACCGACGGAAGGCCTGATCCCGATCACTTCCTCCAGTGTGTCGTAGGGACGGCCGACCGGGGACAGGATCTCGTCGCCCGGATGCAGCGAAGCCGACAGGGCAAGGGAAAGCGCATGCGTCCCGCAGGCGATCTGCGGCCGCACCAGCGCATCCTCGGTATGAAACACGTCTGCATAGACCTTTTCCAGCGTGTCGCGGCCGGCATCGTTATAGCCGTAGCCGGTGCTTCCGTTCAGAAGATCCGCCGCTACGCGGTTCTTCTGCATGGCCTGCAGGACCTTCATCTGATTCGCTTCCGCGATCCGGTCTATCTCTTCAAAGCGTCCGGCGAGCGCCTCGAGCGCCGCTTCTCCGAGGGCAAAGACCTCTGGGGAAATGCCGCCGGCACAGTATAATTCTTCTCTCATTTTATCCTTTCCGGCCCAAAGTGGGGCCAAAATCCCGTTTTGATAATAATTTTCCTTGAGATTATAGCACATCTCCCGAAAAAAGGCTTGCTTTTTTCAATTTTTCCCGTTATATTAGTCTAGTAAAATTTTCCGCATCGAAGAAGGCAGAAATCATGAAAAATTTTACCGGTTTCATCATTCGTCAGCAGCGTCTGGCCAAAGGCATGTCTCAGGAAGCCCTTTGCCGCGGCATCTGTGCCGTTTCCTATCTCAGCAAGATCGAACAGGGTATCGGGAATCCCAGTCCCGCGATCCTGCAGCAGCTGCTTGACGCGCTGGGCATCAACTACAACCAGAACGAAGCCATGCTGGAAAAGGCGCAGATGATGCTGCGAAGCTATTTCGACAAGTATTTTCACAGCGAGACCGCCGAGGAAGAGACCTCCTATCTCAAGCTGCACCAGCAGGAAATGGAAAACAGCGAGCTGCACCTGTCGTGGCACCTGTTCAATCTTTTCATGCTGATCCAGAAGTACGGCAAGAGCGCACCGGTCTGCCATCAGGAAGCCGCTTACATCGGCCGTTTCAAGGAATATCTGGAAGATGACCAGCTTTTTGCCTATTACGTCGGCACCGGCCTGATCGAAGGCGACGACCAGCTGGAGAATCTGCGGCTGGCTGAGACCATCCGTCCCATCGCCTTCGTCAAGCAGAGCATCGCGGAGTGCTATTATGCGCGCCGTGAATACATGAATGCGATCGATGCCGCCGGCCGCGCCTATGCCGCCGCTGCCGAAGAAGGCAGCATGCCCACTCTTCTGTGGAGCAGCTATCTGCTTGGCGCCTGCTATTCGAACTTCAACGACATGAGTTTCATGCTCAAATACTATAAACGCGCGCTGGAACTGTCCCGCGGCTACGACGCCACGATCTCCAGCCTGATCCAGTACAACATCGGCTCGGCCTATCTGGAGCATAAAAATTTCCAGGATGCCGTGCCTTATCTGCTGACTTCCATGCAGCCGAGCGACAGTTCTCTTGAGGAGCAGAAGGTTCTGGCGGGCCAGAAACTCGCGACCTGCTATTTCGAACAAGGCTTTGCCTCCCTCGGCCACCAGTTCCTGCAGCAGGCGGCAAACCGCCGCACGGACCGCATGCCGACCGTCTACGAAGAACTGCTGTATTTCACCAGGCTGCGCTATGTCGACAACGACCGCAGTTCCGAAGAATACGAGAACGTGCTGAAAGACCTCTATGCCAACGGCGGCGAGGCGCTCGGCGATTCCTACCGCCGCATCTTCGCCGATTATCTGGTCGAACTCTACATGGCCCAGCGCAAATACAAGGACGCCCTGGCCATCAAGAGCGAGTATGGCTACGTCTGAGCCTGCCGATACACTTAAAGCTCCTGCCGAGGCAGGAGCTTTTTTGCGTGCCGCGGACAGGTCCGGCGGGCGCGCAGAAAGCGTTTTCGCCTTCGGCGGGGAAGGCGGCTGCCGTCTCTGTCCGCGCCGCTGCGGCGCCGTGCGGAGCGAAAGCTTTGCCGGCGGTTTCTGTGCTTCACCTTCCGTCATGCACATCGCCCGCGCGGCGGTCCACTTCGGCGAAGAACCCTGTCTGTGCGGGACGAAAGGAAGCGGCGCTGTCTTCTTCACCGGCTGCAATCTTCGCTGCGTCTTCTGCCAGAACCACACGATCAGCCGGGGCGCCGGCGGCAGGCCAGTCAGTGTACCGGAACTGCGCGATATCCTGCTGCGGCTTGAGGACGAAGGGATCCACAACATCGACCTCGTCACACCGACGCATTACAGCCCTCTCATTGCCGAGGCGCTGGCCGGCGTACGGCTGCACATCCCGGTCGTCTGGAACTCCTCCGCCTATGAAACGCCGGAGCAGCTCCGCCAGCTGGAAGGCCTCGTGCAGATCTACATGCCGGATCTCAAATATGCCGATCCGGTCCTGGCCGGAGAACTCTCCTTCGCCCCCGACCTTCCCGCGGTCTCGCTCGCCGCAATCAAAGAAATGTTCCGTCAGACCGGTCCGTTTGTCATGAATGACGAAGGCCTGCTTGAACGCGGCGTGCTGGTGCGTCATCTCATCCTGCCGGGCCATTCGGAGAATACGCTCCGCGTGATCGACATGATGGAGGACGAACTGCCGCACAGGCAGATGCTCTTCTCCCTGCTCGCGCAGTATACCCCCATCGCCGCCCTTGCGGATACGCCGCCGATGCAGCGCCGGCCTGAACTTCTGCGGACGGTCAGCGAGGCGGAATACCGCCGGATCCTCGATTATCTGGACTTTTCTTCCATTGAAGAAGGCTACGTCCAGGAGCTTTCCGCAGCAGGCGAATCCGCCATCCCCGCCTTCGACGGCACGGGCATTCCGGCACCGCCGGAAAAGTACTGAAAACCGCATAAAAACGGGCATTCCCGCATAAAAACACTTGCATTTTCCGGGCACTGTGCTATGATAGAGAAAACCAATTTTTTGGAGGCAATACCATGAACAAAAAAGAACTTATTGCTGCTGTAGCAGAAAAAGCCGACGTCACCCAGAAGAATGCGGAAGCCGTCGTCAAGGCCGCCCTTGAGACCATCACCGCTGCCATGGCTGCCGGCGAAAAAGTACAGCTGATCGGTTTTGGCACTTTCGACGTTCGCGCCCGTGCTGCCCGCACCGGCAAGAACCCCCGCACCGGCGAAGCCGTCAAGATCAAAGCCTGTAAGGTCCCTTCCTTCAAGGCCGGCGCCGCCCTCAAGACTGCGGTCAACACCAAAAAGAGATCCAAAAAGAAATGATCCGGCACTGACCCGGACATGAAAAGATCCCGGAGGATTTCCTCCGGGATCTTTTTTGCGTGCCGGCAGCAGGATCGCTCCCCGACGGCATATCCGTCTCAGCGCAGGACGAATTCCGCGTGCAGGGAGCCGTCCTCCGGATCGAGGACGCGGACGATGCAGCCCTCTTCGCTCCTGCCGTACGTGACCGTGACGCGCCCGAGGTCCGGCTTGACCTCCTTTTTGTAGGCCGCCTCAAGAAACGTGAAACTCTCCGGATCCGTTTCCTCCGGCAGCACCTCCCGTACCATGTCGAGGTAGCAGGTGTTGTGGACGTGGCCGTTCTCGTCGATCATCGCCTTCAGGATCGGATAGTCTATCTGCCGCAGGACCTCCGGCCCTTCCTTCGGCGGGCGGCGGAAACCTTCACCGGGGAAGACGGCGTGATCCGCTTCCTGTTCATACGGATCCATGTATTCCGGGGTCAGGCGCAGGATCGTCATCGTCCGCTCATCCAGCATGACCCAGTTCGAGGTCGCGCGGACCAGTTCATTTCCCTCGCTGTCGAAGATCATATAGTCGCGGGACGCCTGGACCCTCGCGTAATCCCTTGCCCAGGTGACCGCCGTGACGGTCTCGCCGGCGCGCGGACGGCGCGTGATCTTCATCTTCCAGTTCAGCGTCAGCCAGACCAGATGGTGGATGTGGCGGGTATTGATGCCCTGCCCGATCCGCATGCCGTGCAGCATGGCCATATCGCCGAACAGCTCCAGTAGGGCCTTGTCCGTCATCTGCAGGCCGGTCCTGACGTCTTCCATCCAGACCGTAAATTCATGTCTTAACTGCATGCCGTCCTCCTTTTCAGTCTTCGGTACTGCCTGCCGGCTCCGTCATGATGTCGAGCAGGCTCATCTGGTTGCTGAGAGGCAGATTGCCCAGAAGCCCAAGCGCCGCCATCGTCTCGGCCATGGTCTGCGAGATCTTCGAGCGCTGGATCAGGTCTTCGCGCGACAGGAATTTTCCTTCCGCGGCAGCTTCCTCCAGGCTCTTTGCCGCCTTCTCGCCCATCCCGGCGATGCTCTGGAAGCTCGGCATGATCTTCCCGTCGATGATCTGAAAACGGTCGGCCTTCGCGCTGTAGATGTCGATCGGGACGAAATCGAAGCCGCGGGCGAACATCTCCTCGACCACACGCATGTCGCGCAGGGTCAGTTTTTCGACGTCCGACAGCAGATCGTTATCGGCGCGTTTCCGCAGTTCCGCAATAACCCGGCGGAAGTGGTCCTTCCCCGTGCACATCTTCTCGTAGTCGAAGCCGTCGGCGCGGATGCTGAAATACGCGGTGTAGTACTGGATCGGGTAGTGGATTTTGCACCAGGCGACGCGCCAGGCCATCATGACATAGGCCGCGGCGTGCGCCTTCGGGAACATGTACATGATCTTCTCACAGGAGCCGATGTACCAGTCAGGTACGCCGTGCTCTTCCATGCTCTGTTTCCAGGCCGGCCAGTTCGCTTCGGCGCCCTTGGCCACCTTTCCCTTTCGGACGGATTCCATGATCTTAAAGGACATGCTGGCGTCCATATCCTGCGAGATCAGGTAGAGCATGATGTCATCGCGCGTGCAGATGGCTTCGCCGAGGGTCGCCGTGCCGGAAAGGATCAGATCCTGCACGTTGCCCAGCCAGACATTCGTGCCGTGGGCGATGCCGGCGATCCTGACCAGGTCCGCCAGACAGGTCGGTTTTGCATCCAGCACGATCTGCATCGCAAAGTCGGTGCCGAATTCAGGCACGCCGAGCGTCCCGAGCGGGCAGCCGCCGATATCCTCCGGTTTGATGCCCAGTGCTTCCGGACTCTTGAAGAGGGAAATGACCGCCGGGTCATCCAGCGGGATCTCGGTCGCTTTGATGCCGATGAGGTCTTCCAGCCGGCGGATCATGGTCGGATCGTCGTGGCCGAGGATATCCAACTTCAGCAGGTTGTGGTCGATCGAGTGGTAGTCGAAATGCGTCGTGACGATCTTGCTGTTCACGTCGTTCGCGGGATGCTGGATCGGCGTGAAGGAGTAAATGTTCTCGCCTCTCGGCATGACCACGATGCCGCCCGGATGCTGGCCGGTCGTGCGGCGCGTGCCCACGCAGCCTTCCGCCAAGCGTTCGATCTCGCAGCGGCGCTTCGTCATGCCGCGCTCCTCGAAATACTGCAGCGCGAAGCCGAAAGCGGTCTTCTCCGCAATGCCGGAAATGGTCCCGGCCTTGAAGGTGCAGCCCTTGCCGAACAGCACTTCGGTATATTCGTGCGCCTTGCTCTGGTATTCGCCCGAGAAGTTCAGGTCGATATCCGGTTCCTTGTCGCCCTTGAAGCCGAGGAAGGTCTCGAAGGGGATGTCAAAGCCGTCCTTGATCATTTTCGCCCCGCACTTCGGGCAGTCCATATCGGCCATGTCCACGCCGGCGCCGCCCGCGTGGATGCGCGTCTCGGCATTGTCCCAGATGCTGTACCGGCAGACCGGGCAGCGGTAATGCGGGCTCAGCGGATTCACCTCGGTGATCCCGCTCATGGTGGCAACAAAGGAAGACCCGACCGAGCCGCGGGAGCCGACGAGATAGCCGTCATCATTCGATTTTTTGACCAGGCGCTGCGCGATGATGTACATGACCGCGTAGCCGTTGCCGATGATGGAGCGGAGTTCCCTGGAAAGGCGGTCTTCCACGATCTGCGGCAGCGGATCGCCGTACCATTCGTGCGCCTTGCCGTAGCACATTTTCTCCAGTTCTTCCTCGGCGCCTTCGATGACCGGCGGGCACTTGTCCGGCCGCACCGGCGAGATCGTTTCGCACATCTGCGCGATCATGCGCGGATTGTCCACAACGATCTCCCGCGCCTTCGCCGGGCCGAGAAACTCGAATTCCTGCAGCATCTCCTCGGTCGTGCGGAAATACAGCGGCGGCTGCATGTCGGCGTCGGCGTAGTGCTGGCCGGCCTGGATGATCCGGCGGTAGACTTCATCCTCCGGATCCAGGAAATGCACGTCGCAGGTCGCGCAGACCGGCTTGCCGTACTGCTCGCCGAGTGCGACGATCCGCCGTACGAAATTGCGGAGGTCCTCCTCCGTGTAGCGCTTTCCGTTCCGCGCGCCGCGCAGCATGAAGGCGTTGTTCATGATCGGCTGGACTTCCAGATAGTCGTAGAAGTTCACGAGACGTGCGATCTCCTCGTCCGGCGCTTCGTTCACGAGCGCGCGGTAGAGTTCGCCGGCTTCACAGGCGGAGCCGATGATCAGTCCCTCACGGCATTCCTGCAGCAGGCTCTTCGGAATGCGCGGCCGCTTGTAGAAATAATTCAGGTGCGATTCGGAGACCAGGCGGTAAAGATTGATGCGCCCGGTGTCGTTCTTTGCCAGCAGGATCACATGGTTGGCAAACGTCTGCTTTAATTCATCGACTGTCCTGCCGGTCGTATCGTCGACGAGATAGCCCTCACAGCCGTAGATGATCTTGATCGGCTTTCCCTTTTTCGCGCAGGCCTCGGCTGCATGCATGGCGTCCGGGAAGGACTGGACTACGCCGTGATCGGTGATGGCGACGGCTTCGTGGCCCCAGGCCGCGGCGCGCTTCACGAGCTCGTCCGTGTGGGTGACGGCGTCCATCTCGCTCATCTGCGTATGCGCATGCAGCTCGACGCGCTTTTCGGACGCCTTGTCGGTGCGCTCGTGCACCGTACCCTCTTCCTTCATGATCCCGCTGACGGCGGAGATCGCGATCTCGCGGTCGAAGCGGTCCATTGCCGCAACGCCCTTCAGGCGGACAAAGCGATCCTTCGCGACATAGCGGTCGATCTCCTCTTTCTCTTCGGGCTTCATGAACAGTTTGACCTTGATCGAGTCGGTCTTGTCCGTGACCACGAAAATATACAGGAGGTTGCCGGTTTTCAGTTCGCGCAGTTCCAGATTCACGATCTGTCCCTGGATGACGACGTCACCCATCTCCTCGGTGATCTCGGAGAGTGCGATCGGTTCGTCCTCAAAACGGAAGCCGTAACCTTCGCCGGGAGCAAAATGCTTCTTCACGGTATATTTTTTGGTGTTTTTGGTATCCTTCTGCGCGTTCTCCGCCTTTTGCCGTTCTTCGGTCTCCTCCACCGCATCACGGTAACGCTGTGCGATGGCACTGATCTCCGCCGCCATTTCCGCTTCGATATCTTTGTGCGCCGTCTTCAGCGCCGTGTTCTTCACACGGATCGAAAGCGGAAAGCCCAGCCGTTCGCGGAAAAGGCTTTCCAGATACTTTGCCAGCTCAGCCGTTTTGCTGTTGAAGACCATGCTTCCCGGAACAGTCAGCATGGCGATCCCGTCCTCGGGGAAAGTCAGTTCGGCATGCCGGAAGAGATTGTATTCCAGCAGGTGGAAGGTCTTGAGTTCCAGGAGAATGCTGTCGCGGTAGGCCTCATAGGCCTCCTGGACACTCATACCTCCTAAACGGAAGGTCTCGTAGACCCGCACAAGGATGTCGTTTCTCGGGAAATAGGCCTGCTTGATCGCCGCTTCGAGGGCATAGATGTCCCGCTTGCGGATCAGAAAAGGCGCCTCAAGCCAGACTTTGAGGCGGCTCCTGTCCCGCGGCATGGTCATGCGGTTCACCAGGATCTCGTCCATGTGATCCATGATCTCGCTGCAGGTGCTGATATTCGGCACGGCTTCCCGTAATGTTTTGACTTTATCTTCTGCCATTTATTCCCAGTTTCTCACTTCTTCTTCCAGTGCCGCAAGGAGCTCGTCCTCCGGCAGTTTCCTGACGATCTGTCCGCGGCGGAAAAGCAGGCCTTCGCCCTTTCCGCCCGCGATCCCGAGGTCGGCGTCCCGCGCTTCCCCGGGGCCGTTGACCGCGCAGCCCATGACCGCCAGCTTCAGATTCTTTTCCGGATAACGCTCCGCCATCCGTTCCACCTGCTCCGCCAGGCCGATCAGATCGATCGAGGTCCGGCCGCAGGTCGGGCAGGAAACGATCTCGATGCCGCCCTTCTTCAGGCCGAGGCCGCGCAGTAGCTCGTTCGCCACGCGCACCTCTTCGACCGGATCTCCGGTCAGGCTCACACGGACCGTGTCGCCGATGCCGCGGGAAAGCAGCGCGCCGATGCCCGCACAGGAACGGACCGTGCCGCGGAACAGCGTCCCCGCTTCGGTGATCCCCACGTGCAGCGGGATATCGGTCTTTGCCGAGGCCAGTTCGTAGGCTTCGATGCACAGCGGCACGTTCGAGGATTTGATGCTGATGACCAGGTTCTCATAGCCGAGGTCCGTGATCTTCTGCACCTCGCGCATGGCGCTTTCACACAGGCCTTCGGCGGTGATCCCGCCGTATTTTTCCAGAAGGTCGCGGTCCAGCGAGCCACCGTTCACGCCGACGCGGATCGGGATGTTCCTTTCCTTTGCGCAGGATACGACCGCCCGGAGCGCTTCGTCGCCGCCGAGGTTTCCGGGATTGATGCGGATCTTGTCCGCTCCGTGCTCCATTGCGGCAACGGCCATCCGGTGATCAAAATGGATATCGGCAACCAGCGGGATACTGATCTCCTTCTTGATCACGGAAATGGCTTCAGCGGCTTCAAGGGTCGGTACGGTTGCGCGCACGATCTCGCAGCCGGCCTCTTCCAGCTGGCGGATCTGGCGGACCGTTGCCGCGGCATCTTCCGTCTTCGTATTGGTCATGGACTGGACCGCAACCGGGTTATCGCCGCCAATCACGACGTTACCGATCCGGACAGTCCTCGTTTTTCTTCTTTCGATCATAATCCCTCCGCCGTGCGAAATCTGATCAATATCGCCGGACAGGTGAAAATTTATTTCCCGAACAGCTTCATCACGTCATTGAACAGGACGAAGACCATCAGGAGCATCAGCAAAATGAAGCCGATCAGATGGACCAGGCCTTCAAACTTCTGCGGGACGCGTTTGCCGGTGACGAGTTCGATCAGGATGAACAGCAGCCGGCCGCCGTCCAGGGCGGGGATCGGCAGCAGGTTCATCAGCCCGAGGTTCGCGTTCAGCAGGATCATCAGCATGAGGACGTTCAGGGCTGCGTCCTTGAAGCCGCCGCTCTTTTCACCTTCCTCCACGGCCTGGCCGATCGTATCCACGATGCCGACCGGTCCGGACAGATCCTGCACGCCGACCTGCCCGCTGATCAGCATTTTCAGGCTCATCAGCGTATAGCGGATCCAGTAGACGACCTCCTTCGCGCTGTAGCGGATGACGCCGAAAAAGCTGACCGGGTTGATGTCGTCATAGTAATATTCCGCGGAGAAGCCGAGTTCCTCAGTCTCGTAGTGTGAAGGCAGGAAGCGGAAGGAGAGCTCCGCGCCGTCCCGCTGCACAACAAGTTCCAGGAGGCTCCCGTCCATCGGGTGTTCGTCAAAATAAGCGCTCAGTTCCTTCCCGCTCGTGATCTTCGTCCCGTTGATCGAGACCAGCACGTCGCCGGCTTTCAGTCCTGCACTCTCCGCAGCGGAGCCTTCCGACACCGTCTTCAGGCTGCAGCCGGTCTCGTCGGCCATGTAGGTGATGCCCATGCGCCAGCCTTCGCGGTGCGTGTTCACGGTCTTCGTCAGCAGTTCGCCGCCGCGCTCCACCACGATCTCAGCACTGCCGTCCAGCGGATGGTTGAACAGGTATAGCGGGATCTCGCGGCCGATCGTGATCTTTGTGCCGTTGATCGAGCGGACGGTATCGCCTTTCTGGATCCCGGCTTCGGCTGCAGCATTTTCCACCGAATAGACGACCGGCTTGTTCACGCCGCCGACGCCGATAAAGAACAGGGAACAGATGAAGGCCAGCAGGAAGTTGAAACAGGGCCCCGCCGCGATCACGAGGAAACGCTGCCAGGCCTTCTTGTTGCCGAAGGCCTTGGGCGAGGGATCATCCTCGTCTTCGCCGACCATAGCGCAGGAGCCGCCGAAGGGCAGGGCCTTGATCGCATATTTGGTCTCGCCCTTTCCCCAGGATACTATTTTCGGGCCCATGCCGAGGGCGAACTCCGTCACGCCCACGCCGCAGGCCTTGGCCAGCAGGAAATGACCCAGTTCATGGAACAGGATCAGTACGCTGAATATCAGGATCGCAATGATGATTTTCAAGTCATATCCCTCCGGATCGCTGCCGTCATTTCATCAGCAGCAGAATCAGATAATAAACGGCCGGGGCCGTGACGATCACGCTGTCAAAGCGGTCGAGGATGCCGCCGTGGCCGGGAATGAGGTTCCCGTAGTCCTTGATCCCGCAGTTGCGCTTGATTGCAGAAGCGACCAGGTCGCCGATCTGGGCCAGAACGCTGCCGCACGCGAAGAGGATCATTACCGCAATCACCGGGTGTTCGAACAGGCCGAGGGACTCGCGGAACAGGAAACCGTACAGGGCACCGATCCCGGCAGCGACAACAATGGCGCCGACCGCCCCTTCCACAGTCTTTTTCGGGCTGAGGACAGGCGTCATCTTATGTTTGCCGAGCAGCAGGCCCACGCAGTAGGCGCCGACGTCCGGGACCCAGGCCGCAAGGAGCGTCAGGGCCGTGTAGACGATGCTCTCCGTCAGCAGGTCCGTCCGGTAGATGAAGGACAGCATGACCGGGATATACAGGATGGCAAAGACGGTCTCCGCCGCCTGCCCGAATTCATATTTCGGGAAGGTAAAGACATAGGTCCCGAGGATCAGGACGAAGGCGAGAAACAGTGCCAGGAACAGGCCGTTGTCCCAGCCGAGCCAGACCGCTTCCAGATAAAGCGCCGCGCCCATGAAGCCGGCGGCCTCAAGCCCTGTTTTCCGCAGGCCCAGCGCCTTGAAGAGTTCAAAGAGGGCGATCATGGACACGGCAGCGACGGCCAGAAACAGGACGAGGCCTCCGCAGAAAAGTGCGCCGGCAGCCAGGACCGTCACGATCACGCTGCTGCGCAGGCGGATCAGAAAACCTTTTTTCTTTTCGTCATCCATTGTCGGCCTCATTTCTGCCGCCGTAGCGGCGGTCGCGGCTGTTGTAAACTTCAACGGCCTTCACCAGGTCGGCCTTCTTGAAATCCGGCCAAAGCAGTTCGGGGAAATACATCTCCGCGTAGGCATTCTGCCAGAGCATGAAATTGGACAGACGCTGCTCTCCGCTCGTGCGGATGAGAAGGTCGGGGTCCGGATACTCCAGTACGGCCGTATCCAGGCTTTGCGAGATCATCTCTTCCGTAATGGCTTCAGGCTCAAGTTCCCCGGCCTTTACCTTTTCCGCCAGTTTCACTGCGGCCCGCCGGATCTCATCGCGGCTGCCGTAGTTCAGGCCCAGCACGAAGGTCATGCGCTTAAAGTCCTTCGTATCGCGCTTCAAATCGTCGATGCCGCGGATCAGGTCCTCGTCAAAGAGGCTCATATCGCCGATCGTTTCGACCTTGATGTCGCCCTCGAAGCAGCGCTTCCGAAGGCGCGGGATATAGTAGCGGAACAGCTGCATCAGGGCGCTCACCTCATCCTGCGTGCGCTTCCAGTTTTCGGTGGAAAACGCATAGATGCTGAGGACCTTGATGCCCAGGCGGGCGGCGTCCTCGACGATCTGTTCCAGCGCCTCGCAGCCGGCTTTGTGGCCGAGCTTCCGCGGCAGGCCGCGGCGTTTGGCCCAGCGGCCGTTCCCGTCCAGGATGATGGCGACGTGCTTCGGTATCTTCATTTCGCTCATGGCTGATCTTTCTCTTAACTTTCCGTGAGATTTCCGTAAAGCAGCCGGTTAACCAAACAGAAGGCAAGCCATCGCCTGCCTTCTGCGTACGGTGCCG
Organism: Lachnospiraceae bacterium; assembly: GCA_017428265.1. GTDB lineage: Bacteria > Bacillota > Clostridia > Lachnospirales > Lachnospiraceae > UBA6987. The sequence continues at coordinate 25,037 of JAFRRD010000047.1, forward strand.
TAAGCAGCTTACACCGTCATGATCTCTTTCGTTTTGGCTTCAACGGCCTTGTCCACCTTGCCGATGTATTTGTCGGTCAGCTTCTGGGCGTCTTCTTCGTCCTTCTTCTGATCGTCCTCGGTGATCTCGCCGGCCTTCTGGGCCTTCTTGATGGTATCCACGCAGTCGCGGCGGATGTTGCGGATGGCGACCTTGGCGGCTTCGCCCTTCTTCTTCACATCCTTGGACAGATCCTTGCGGCGTTCCTCGGTCAGTTCCGGGAAGACCAGGCGGATGACGGTGCCGTCATTGTTCGGATTGATGCCGACGTCGGAGGCCTGAATGGCCTTCTCGATCGCCTTGATCAGGCTCCTGTCCCACGGCTGGATGACCAGCATGCGGGCTTCGGGAACGGAGATGTTGGCGACCTGCTGCAGCGGGGTCGGGCTTCCGTAGTAGTCGACGGTGATTTTGTTTAATACAGCGGGATTGGCGCGGCCGGCGCGGATCGTGGAATAATCCTCCGCCAGGTTGCTCAGCGTCTTCTCCATTTTTTCTTCGGCAATTTCCAAAGGTTCGTACATTTCAGTCCCTCCTTTTTGTCAATGTCAGACCGTGATGCGCGTGCCGTTCGACAAGCCCTGCATCGCGCGGTAAATGCTGTCTTCTTCTCCCAGGTCGAAGATCTGCATGGGAACGTGGTAGTCGCGGCACATGGCGGCGGCCGTTCCGTCAATGACCTTCAGGCCTTTTTCAACGATCTCATCGATCGTGACCGTATCATATTTCTTTGCCTGCGGGTTGGTCGCCGGGTCGCTGTCATAGACACCGTCGATCGATTTCGCCAGCAGGATCTCCTCGCATTCCAGTTCGAGCGCACGCAGCACGCAGATTGTATCCGTGGAAAAAAACGGATGGCCGAGCCCGCCCGCGAAGAACAGGACCTTGCCGGCTTTCAGGTCGGCGTCGGCTTCGTCTTTGCTGTAAAGCTTTGTCATGGACGCGCAGACGAAAGGCGTGTAGATCTCGGTCTGCATGCCGCAGTCACGGAAGATTTCCGAGACATAGAGGCAGTTCATGACCGTGGCCAGCATGCCGATGGCATCCGCCTTGGTGCGGTCGATGGCCTTGCTCGAACGGCCGCGCCAGAAATTGCCGCCGCCGATGACGATGCCGAGTTCGACGCCTTCGTCGGCCGCGCGTTTGACCTGCGCAGCGACTTTTCTGACAGTCTCCTCGTCAAAACCGGTCTTTTTTTCTCCCGCGAGCGCTTCTCCGCTCAGTTTCAGCAATACGCGGCGATGGTCACTCATTGTCGGCTCCTTTGCTGTTTCGGTGATTTCGGAAAATTCCTGAAGTATTATACCACAAAGCAGATGCCTTGTAAAATAATTTATTCCCTTAAATATGCGGCCGGGGCCCTCCGCATGCAGGCCGTCTGTCTCAGTGCGTGAACAGGATCTCGATGCCGATCGCGATCAGGATGATGCCGCCGAGGACCGACGCCTTTCCGGCGAGTTTCGTGCCCAGCTTCCGGCCGATCACAAGACCGGCCATGCAGATCGCAAAGGTCACGGCGCCGATGATCAGGGCAGAGGCCAGGGCTCTCACTGCAGGCAGTTCCGCGATCGTAAAGCCGACCGAGAGTGCGTCGATCGAGGTCGCGACCCCCTGGAGCATCAGAGCCCCGAAGCTGACGGCAGCCGCCGCTTCGTCTTCGTCGCCGCGGATGCCCTCCCGGATCATGTTCCCGCCGATCAGAAGCAGCAGGATGAAGGCGACCCGGGGGATGTACGGTTCCGCCGCCCGGAAGAGCTCGAGCAGCTCATGCACCAGAAACCAGCCGATGAGCGGCATCAGCGTCTGGAAGCCCCCGAAAGTACCGGCAACGGCAGCCATCCGGCGGCGGCTCATGCCCGGCTCGTGCAGTCCGTTCGCGAGCGATACCGAGAAGGCGTCCATTGCGAGCCCCACGCCGAGCATTATGCTGTTCAGGACCCACAGCCGATCCGTCATCCTCTTCTCCTCACATAAAAAACCGGGCCGGCAAAGTGCCCTGCATCAGCCCTCTCCCGTATAAATACGGGAGCATGCTTAGTCTCGCACGTTTTTCGGCACTTGTCAAGTTCCGTTTTTCCCGTTACAATACAGGTATCAAAACGAAGGATTATGCTTATGTCACTGCTTCTTTCGAATGCCCTGATCCTGCAGGGAAAAGACTTTGAACCGGTCCGCGGCTTTCTCGGGATCCGCGGAACGGAGATCGATTATATCGGTGAGGAACGCCCTGCCGCAGCATACGACGCGGAAAAGGACATGGACGGTGCGATCCTCATTCCGGGCCTTGTGAACGCCCACGGGCACGCCGCCATGACGCTGCTGCGCGGCATCGGAAGCGGGCTGCCTCTCGGCCGCTGGCTCGAGGAGGCGGTCTTTCCCGTGGAGGATAAACTGAACCCGGACATCGTCCGCGCCGGCAACGCGCTCGCTCTCCTGGAGATGATCGCCTGCGGAACGACATCTTTCACTGACATGTACAACGATCCCGAAGTTCTTGTCGAACAGTGCCTGGACTGCGGGATTAAAGTCAATATCGGGAGGCCTTTCCTCTGCTTCGATCCGAATGAAAAACTCGAGGACAGCTTCCGCGCGCAGGCAGCCTTTGCCCTCTTTGAAAAATACAACATGGCCGGGGAGGGCCGCATCCGCATCGAGTTCCCGATCCATGCCGAATATACCAATAAATCGGAGCCGGTCCGCGCCTTCAGCGCCGAAGTGAAAAAGCGCGGCGGGCGCATCCATCTGCACCTGTCCGAAACCAGAGCCGAAGTGGATGCCTGCAAGGCAAAATACGGTCAGACCCCGCCGCTTTTCTTCGCTTCCCGCGGGACTTTCTCGAATCCCACCTATGCCGCGCACTGTGTGCACCTTTCCGACTCAGACCTGCAGCTCTTAAGGCAGTATCACGTGGTGCCCGTGCATTGCCCTTCGAGCAATATGAAGCTCGCGAGCGGCATCGCCCCGGTCGCGAAAATGATTCGGGAAGGCCTTGCGCCTGCCCTCGGCACTGACGGCTGCGCCAGCAACAACAACCTGAACATGTTCGAGGAAATGCACCTTGCCGCACTTCTTTCGAAGGTCGGCACAGGCGATGCTACCGTTCTTTCCGCCCGTGAAGTCCTTGCCATGGCAACGGCAAACGGTGCCGCAGCGCAGGGCCGGATGGATACCGGCATCCTCGAAGAAGGCCTGAAAGCCGACATCGCTGCCGTTTCCGTCAGGAGGCCGCACATGTACCCCGACTTCGATCCGGCCGACCTCATCGTCTATTCGGCGCAGGCGTCCGACGTCTGCCTGACCGTTGCCGACGGCCGGGTGCTGTATGAAGACGGGCAGTATCTGACGCTCGACCGGGACCGGATCCTGGCCGAGGCCGAAAAAGCCGTAAAAGCACTTTACGCGTGAAGCGGTACCCCTTTTCTTAAACTGAAGGGAGGAATTTTCATGAAAACGATCTATCTTGCCGGCGGATGCTTCTGGGGCGTCCAAAAATATTTCGACCAGTTCGACGGCGTGGTCGGCACCGAGGCCGGCTATGCCAACGGGCCTGACAAGGCACCGTCATACAAAGACGTCTGCGCAGACAGCGGCCACGCCGAGACCGTCCGCATCGATTATGACGAACACGTGATCACGCTCACTGAACTGTTGGAGCGTTATTTTGCCGTGATCGATCCGCTCTCCGTGAACCGGCAGGGCCATGACGAGGGCATCCAGTACCGCACCGGGATCTACTATACCGAGGCGGATCAGTTGCCCGAGATCGGGGCCGTATACCGTGCCGAGGAAGAAAAAGCCGGTGCAAAACTTGCGGTGGAGCTTTCTCCTCTTCGGAACTTCTTCTCCGCCGAGGAATACCATCAGAAATATCTGGACAAAAATCCGGGCGGCTACTGCCACATCCCCGGGAGCTTTTTCGGCAGATAAGGATCTGCACGGCGGCATGCCAAAGACAGCAAAAAAGACCGGAACAGCTATTCCGGTCTTTTTGTTTTGCAAAGGCTCGCTCCGGTGCGATGGCCGATTCCGCATCAGCCGATAAACAGTGCCGGGCATTCGCGGCCCGCTTCCGGAGCCTGCGGCGCGGGATTCCGGTCCGGAATATCCAGCAGGGCGAGATTGACCACATGACCTTCGCGGGCAAGCCCCTGGCACAATTCATGGAACAGCGCCTGCGGCATCACCCGTCTTAAGAAGCCCAGCTTCAGGCGCATCAGCCGGTCATAGCGGACTGCCGCCTCATCCGGCACGCGCAAGACAGGTCTGGCCAGCGGCTGCGCTTTTGCCTTCTCCGCTTCCTGGCGTTCCAGGTTCTCGCGGCGTTCGTGCTCGGCTTTTGCCGCCTCGATCATCTTCGGCGGTTCCTTTTCGATGACCTCCGCAATGGCCTCCTGCGTTTTCGCCTCATCTGCCGGCTCTTTGCCGATGATGTTCATCAGTTTTTTTGAACGCGCTGTCGTCAGGTTCTTCCTTACTGAGTTCTTCCAGCATCTCCATTGCGCTCATTCTTCCGGGCTCCTTGGCGAACAGGGCCGAGATCAGACCTTCCTCAATGACCATCTGCGTCTGATAAAAAGCAAAGCGCGCGATGACTTCGACTTTTTTCTGCTCCTCGGTTATCTTCTGCATCATATAGAAGGCGAGGATCTTTCTCCACATCAGTTCTCTTTCTTTTCTGCGTTTCTTTTCCAGTTCGGCTTTTTTATTCATCAGGGCACCTCATTCATTCCTGTGCCGGCGGTCTGTCCGCCTTGCAGGATTATCATAACGCATAAATCTCAATTTGAAAGGACCGAAAATGCAATCGGCATAAAGATGGCATACGGCTGCCTGCAGACCGCAGACAGCCGTATGGAACCTGTGAAAAGATGATTCAGTTGAGGTGCCCTTCCCTGGCCTTCACGCCGAAATGCGCCTCCAGAAGGTGCATCTGTTCGTCACCGATGGTGTTCAGGCGGGGCAGGTGGGCGATCTTCATGTAGATCTCGGCCGCCTTTTCCGCGGTCTCGATAAGGCCGAAGGTCTCGTCAAGATCTCTGCCTGCGCCGTAGATGCCGTGCTGTGCCCAGACGACGAGGCGTGCGGTCTTCATCTTTTCGGCAGTTGCTTCGCCGATCTCGTTGGTGCCGCAGAGCATCCAGGGCAGGACGTTCACGCCGTCCGGGAAGACCACGATGCACTCGGTACACATCTGCCAGAGCGTCCGGGTGAAGCTGATCTCGTCGAGATCGTGGACGTAGGTCATGGCCAGAAGGTTTCCGGGATGGCAGTGCATTACGACACGGTTTTTCGGATCCACGGCCAGGCGCACAGCGTGGCTCATCATGTGGGCCGGAAATTCGGAGGTGAACTTTCCGCCGTCCGAATAGCCCCAGAGGAGCTCGGCAGTCCTGCCGCCGTCGGTCAGGCGGACCAGGCCGAGGTTCGCAGCAGGATCGTACTGCACGTTCTTGAAATACTTTCCGGTCCCGGTGACCAGGAAATGCTTTCCGTCGAGTTCAGGTGCGGAAAAACCGGTTGGGATCGTGCGGAGAACACTGTTCAGGTCGAGGTATTCAGCAGCTTCCGCCTCATCCAGCAGCAGGGAAATGTTGCCGCCGTTCCTCTCGTCCCAGCCGTGGGCATACATATTGGTGCAGGTGCGGATCAGTTCGGTCAGCCACGGTGCCGTCAGGATGTCTTTCATTTTCTTGCCTCCAGAACTTCCTTTTCATAGCAGGCGATCTCGCCGTACCATTCGCCGTCGGCAGGCTTGCCCTGGCGGCGGCAGTATTCGTCGAACACATCGCCGAACGGCAGGGTCTTCAGTTCTTCCTGCACGACCATCAGCTGCGTGAAATCGCCGGTATCCTGCAGAGCCTTCAGCTTATCATTCGGCTGCAGCAGAGCATAAAGCAGGGCCTTCTGGAGGTTCCTGAAGCCCGTCACCCAGGCGGAAATGCGGTTGATCGACGCATCGAAATAGTCAAGCGCGATGTCCACCTTGCCGTCCAGACCGCCGCAGCGTACGATCTCGCGGGCGATTTCCTTCGTCTCGTCATCGAAAAGCACCACATGGTCGGAGTCCCAGCGGATGGGGCGCGTGACGTGCAGGGCGATCTCCGGGAAGAAGGCAAGCAAGGCAGGGATCTTGTCGCTGACGACCTCCGTCGGATGATAGTGGCCGTTGTCCATGAGCGGGATGCATTTGTCACGGTTGAAGGCGGCGTAGGACAGGGCAAATTCGGCGCTTCCGGCGGTGTAGGCTTCGACGCCGATGCCGAAGACCTTCGACTCGATGCAGGGCTTAACTTTGTTGAAATCGTAGGGTTCGGCAAGGATCGCATCGATGCTCTCGCGATAGCGTTCGCGCGGGCCGAGGCGGTCGCCGGGAATATCCTTGAAGCCGTCGCCGGTCCAGATGTTCATCACGCATTTTTCACCAAGCTCTTCCGCCAGGTAGGAGGAAATGCGGATGCAGGCTTTGCCGTGTTCGATCCAGAAGCGGCGGGTCTCTTCATCCGGGGAGGACAGGGTGAGCGGATCGCATTTCGGGTGGGAAAAGAAGGTCGGGTTGAAGTCGCAGCCGAGGCCCCGCGCCTTGCAGAATCCCACCCATTTGGCGAAATGCTTCGGCTCCAGTTGGTCGCGGTCGGCCCATTCGCCGTCTTCGAAGATCGCGTAGCTCGCATGAAGGTTCATCTTCGGACAGCCGGGGATCAGGGACAGGACCTTGTCAAGGTCAGCCATCAGTTCCTCCGGCGTGCGGGCACGGCCGGGATAATTGCCGGTCGTCTGGATCCCGCCGGTAAGAGGCTTGTTCGGGTCGGTGTCAAAGCCGCGCACGTCGTCGCCCTGCCAGCAGTGCAGGGAGACCGGAACGGTCTTCAGTTTCTCGATAGCCGCTTCCGTGTCCACGCCGAGCGCTGCATATCTTGCTTTTGCTTCCTGATAGCTCATTAGTTCGCTCCTTTCTGCCTTCCCCTCCGGGGAAAGTGGCCCGAAGGGCCGGATAAGGTTTCCGTCTGTATCTTCAGATTCCCGAGCGCCGTTGCCTCGATGGGCAGGGCGATCACCTTTTTGCCGCTCGCTTCTTCGGTCAGGCGGTTCAAAAACGCATTCTTCGCGCCGCCGCCGACAATATAGATCCTGTCGTAAGTTCTGCCTGTGTTCTGTTCCAGTTCCCGGAGCGCTTCGCCGTAGCTTGCCGCGAGGCTCCTGTACGCACAGCGGAAATAATCGGCTGCGGTCTGCGGTTTCGTGCCAAGAGCCTGATCAAAGGCCGCCTTCATGCTGGCCGGCGCGAGAAAGGCTTCGTCATTTGCATCCACCGTAAAGTCAAATTGTCCCGTCTCCGCCTCGGCGACGATCTCACCCCAGGGCTTCTCCGGGCAGAGCTCGTCCCGCAGGCGATTCACCAGCCACATCCCCATGATGTTTTTCTGGTAGCGGTTGTAACCGACGCCGCCTTCGTTCGACCAGTTGCCGCGCCGCGAGGCTTCATCCGCGAGCGGCTTCGGCGTCTTCACGCCGAGCAGGCTCCAGGTCCCGGAGGAAATGTAGGGTGTATCCTCTTCCATCGGGATGCCTTCGACCGCGCTTCCGGTATCGTGTGTTGCACAGAGAACGACCTTGATTCCCTCATAATATCCCAGGAAGGTCCCTGGCTGCGCAAGCTGCATTGCCGTGCCGTCCGGCAGATCATAAGCCCGGAACAGCTGCTCCGGCAGACCGAGCGTGCGGATGATTTCCGCATCAAAGGTACCCGTTTCGGCGCTCACCATACCGCCGGTCGTGGCATTCGTGTATTCGTGAGTTTTCACGCCGCAGAGCTTGTACATCAGGTATTCCGGGATCATCAGAAAGTCCGTGACGCCTTCCAGCCGGCCGGCAAGCTTGTCGGCATACAGCTGGTAGACCGTATTGAAGGGCTGGAACTGGATGCCCGTGCGGCGGTAAAGTTCCGCAAAAGGCATCTTCTCATGCACCGCGGGAATGGCCGTTTCGGTACGGCTGTCGCGGTAGGCATAGACGGGAAGGACTTCCTCTTCACCGCGGAGCAGCACGTAGTCAACGCCCCAGGTATCGACCGACAGGCTTTCGATCTGCCCGAACTTCTCCTTCGCCGCCGCAATCCCGGCCTTCACGTGGCCGAGAAAGGCGCTGATGTCCCAGGTCAGATGCCCGTCCGCCTCCGTCACGCCGTTCGGAAAGCGGTAGACCTCTTCCGTCTTCAGTTCGCCGTTTTCCTTCCAGCCGGCGATGTGCCGTCCGGACGAAGCGCCGATATCGATAGCCAGAAAAACCTTCTGCATGGTCAACCCTCCGTAAAGACGTGCGTTCCGGCGCCGACGGTCTCTTCATGCCCGCCGGGCAGGCGGATCAGGGCTTCGCAATTCGCGGGGACGGTGACAGTATATACCGTCTTCACCGCCATGCCGTTTTCGTCAAATTCGCGTTCCCAGCGGCTTTCGATGCGGCCGAAAACACTCGTGTAACCGGCTTCGGCATAGGTGAAATGCCCGCCGGGTTGCGGAGCCACGGTGAAGTGATTCTCCCCGTCCACGCGGATGCCGCACATGCCGGCAAAGAGCCATTCGATGACGGCGCCCTTGGAGTAGTGGTTGAGGCTCCCGATGCCGCCGCCGGTCGAATCCGGGCCTTCCCAGGCTTCCCAGATCGTGGTTGCGCCGTTCTTCGGCATAGAAAGCCATCCGGGGCGTTCTTCATTCTCCAGCAGCTTATAGGCTGCCTCAATGTCATACGAGGCCAGCACATAGAGGATCAGCGGGGTGGACAGAAAACCGGTCCCGAGCCGCCAATCGTAGTTTTCCAACGCTTTGATCAGGCGCTTTTTCGCAAATTCCGTGTCCTCTTCGTCCAGCAGGCCAAGATACAACGGGCGGACGAGCCTTGCCTGCCGGTCGGTATCGAGCGGATACTTGTCCGTATGGACCAGTTCACGGTAAGCCTTTTTGCAGCCTTCGCTGTACGTGCGGAACTCCTCCGCATCCGCCTCATGGCCGAGCCGCTCTGCGATCTGCGCCACCATGCCGAGGATCCAGTTCGTGTAGGCCGTCGAGACCTCGGGATGCGGGGCCACGAAATCCTGCCAGCGGAAACCGCCGTCCACGTCGGCCGGCTCCGCCCACTCACCGTAGCTCTGGCCGTCATTGACATAGTATTTCTTCGCCTCCGGAGATAGCTTGATCCGTTCCGCAAAAAGCGGCATCTTCTTCCCGCAGCGCTTTTCCATGAAACGGGCATAGCGCGCCATCCCGTCGTAGTATTCGCGCAGGATCGCCTCGTCCTGATAGATCTCGGCATAGCGCTGCGGCATCAGGACACCCACGTCGGACCAGCCGACCGATCCGTTCATGGTCCACATGTAGAAATCCGCGCCGCCGTCGGGGGCGATGTGCGGAAGCCGCCCGTCCTTCTTCTGCCAGTCGTAAACGTCGTGCAGATATTTCCGGGCGAAGGGCGCAAAATCGAACAGATAGGCCGCGCTCGTAAAGAAGAGCTGTGCGTCGCCGGTCCAGCCGTGGCGCTCACGGGTCGGGCAGTCGGTCGGAATGTCCAGATGATTGCCCTTGGCCGACCAGACCGTTGCCTGGAAAAACTGATCCAGCAGCGGATTGGAGGAGGAAAAATCTCCGGTCCGCTCCAGGTCGGAGTAAACGGCGACCGAGCAGATCCGCTCGGGATCCAGTTCTACGTCAGTCTCGACCTCGGCATACTGAAAACCAAAGACCGAGAATGTCATTTTATATTCGTTCCGCCCTTCCGCGCAGGTATAGTCGATCTTCTGCAGCGGCGTGGTCACGCCCTTCCGGGACAGCTGGATGTTCTTCTGGGTCAGATTTCCTTCCTCATCCAGCATCTCGCCGAAGCGCCAGACCATCTTCTGGCCGACGTACGCATCCACGGAAAAGGCCACCCAGCCGGCGATGTTCTGGCCGAAATCAAGGAGCTTCCTGCCGTTCGGCGCATCCGTGATGACCGGGTGAAACACCTCATGCTCCGTGACCGGGACGTTATTCGAAGCAGTCGGGACGACGCTGTGGGAGGTTTCTTTGGCAAAGCCGGTATACATCGGCGTACGGAAGGCTTCGACTGCCTCGCCGTCTTTGTTGTCGGCAAAACGGATGGGACCGTCGTTTGACCACTGCCAGGAGGCGTCGGTTGAGACTGTCTCCTTCGCACCGTCCGCGTAAACGATCTCCAGCTGTGCAAGCAGCTTCGTCTCGGTGCCGTACTGGTTCTTCCGTCCCCAGGCGCCGCAGCTGCCGCGGTACCAGCCGTCAGCCAGCTGCACGGTCAGTTCATTTTCACCCTCCTGCAGCATGTCAGTCACATCATAAGTCTGGTACTGGACGCGTTTGCGGTAATCGGTATAACCGGGCGCCATGCAGAAGTTTCCGACCTTCCGGCCGCCGAGCTTCGCTTCATAAAGGCCGCAGGCTGTGATGACAGGCGCGCTGCGCGGACCGGCCTTCCGACGTTAAAAGCCTTCCGGAAGCAGTCGACGGGATAGCGTTCCTTCTTGTTCACGCTGTAGTTTCCCGTGATCCATCCGGCCTTCCAGTCCATGGCAAAGAGCAGCCCCATTTCGAAGAAAGCTTCGTTCCACTCGCCGGGTTCGCCGTTTTCGTCCCAGAGCCGGACCTTCCAGTTCACGCGCTCGCGAGAGGAAAGCGGCAGCGGGTATTCCGCGTGCATGGCGCTGCTTTCCACCCTGCCGCTTCTCCACTTTTCGGTGACGATCTCGTAGGCGGTCTGCTTCGTGCCGCCTTCGGCGTTCCACATCAGGCGCGGTTTCTGAATATCGATCCCCAACGGATCAAAGAGATGTTCAGTCTTTAAACGTATTGCTTTCATCGTATAGACTCCTTCAGCGGTTTCCTCAAACCGCCCTCACCCGGCCATTCGGGCCACCCTCTCCCTCGTCAGGGCGAGGGTTATTATTCCGTCAGTTTCTTCGCCATGCGGACAATGCGCGTGGCATTGACCATCAGCTGGCGGCGGCTCACCGTGCCGTCCGCAAGGCCCTTCATCATGGCCTTGAAGTCGCCTTTGCCGCCCGGCATGGTCAGGTCATTGCCGGCCGCCGCGATCCTCGCCGCGTTCGGGACCGGGTATTTCTTCCTGCCGAAGTTCAGGGCGCCGATGATCCAGTCGGTCATCACGATTCCCTCATAGCCGAATTCGGCACGCAGGACGTCCTCGATGAGGCCGCGGTGTTCAGAGGTATGGACGCCATTCAGGAGGTTGTAGGAGGTCATCAGCGCATGCGGCTGGCTCTCTTTCACCGCGATCTCAAAGCCCTTCAGGTAGATCTCGCGCATCGCACGCTCGCTCACCAGGCTGTTATTGCCGTAGCGGTTCGTCTCCTGGTTGTTCGCGGTATAGTGCTTGACCGTGGTGCCGCAGCCGGGGTGCTTCTGCACGCCTTTCGTGATCGCCGCGGCAAACTTGCCGGTGATGAGCGGATCCTCGGAGAAATATTCAAAGTTGCGGCCGCAGCGGATATTGCGGTGGATATTCAGGGCCGGTGCCAGCCAGAGATGCACGCCGAAGCGTTCCATTTCGTCGCCGACGAGGTCGCCGCACAGGCCGGCAAAGTCAAGGTTCCAGCTCTGGGCCAGCGCGGTGCCGATCGGGATCGCGCTGCAGTACTGCTCGCGGATCTCTCCTTTCGCTTTGCCGCCGCCCATGAAGTGTCTGATAAAGAAGGCGGAAGGTCCCGGCATCAGTTCCATGACGCTTTCGGGCATGGTCTCGCCGACGGCTTTGACACCGCCCTTCTCATCCACGGCGTACTGCCTGGACAGGCGCAGCCCCGCAGGGCCGTCCGCCATGATCAGGGCCGGAACACCTTTTTCCTTCAGGGAAACGGTCTCGCCCGCGGCGCCGGCAACGCTCGCCGAAGCCTCGCCGATGACACTCATGGATTCTTTCATCTTGAACGCGCCGATGTTCATCAGGCAGAGTTCCTCGTCACGCAGTTCGGCGGTCAGCGGATCGATCTCCTCCTGCGGTTCGTAATCAACGGTCTCCGTCTCAATAACGGCGGCATCGACGGTAAGGACCGGAAGATCCGCCGGGACTTCGGCAGAGACACTCTCCGGCTTCCAGTCGGTAAAGTCGGGCCTGCCGAGGCAGTTTTTCACCTGACGGACCGTCGCTTCACCGGCAAGGCGGACGACCGCTGCGGCTTCAGTATTCCGGCTGGAATTGCCGGCGCGCAGCACGTAATCACCTTCTTCGAGCACCCAGGCCGCCTTCTCCGCATCGTAGGACGCGAGCTCGCGCAGATCACAGGACAAGGTCAGGGTCTGTTCTTCACCGGGGGCCAGTTCATCCGTCTTGGCAAAGGCCGCCAGCGCCTGGTACGGCTGATCCAGCCTGCCCTGCGGCTTGGAGACGTAGAGCTGCACGACCTCCTTGCCTGCGCGGCTGCCGGTATTTTTCACGGATACGTCCAGGCTCACGCGGCCTGCTTCTTCGCGAGCTTTTCCAGCCTTCATTTCGAAAGTCGTATACCCAAGGCCGTAACCGAAGGGGAACAGGGGCGCTTTGCCGACGCTGTCAAAGTAGCGGTAGCCGACATAGATGCCTTCTTTGTAGCGGGTATCGTAGCGGTCGCCGAAATCTCCGACAGACGGATACTCTTCCCACGCGGTCCAGGTAGTCGCAAGCTTGCCGGACGGTGCGCTTTTGCCCAGGATGATGTCCGCAAGGATATTGCCGGTCTCGCCGCCGAGCTGGCTGAGAAGCAGGATGTTCCGCACCCCCATGACGGGGGTAAGATCCACCGGACCGCCCACGTTCAGCACCAGCAGGATCTTTTCGTATTTCTTCTCCAGCGCCAGGATGTCGCGCTTTTCAGTCTCCGTCAGAAGGATGTCGCCGGCCACGGGCTTGCGGTCCGAGCCTTCGCCGGAAATGCGGGCCAGCACGTAGATTGCGGCTTCGCCTTCGCCGTCCAGGGGGAGCTCGTACTCAGGCTCCGGCATCACGGCGCCCATGCAGTCGATGACGGCCAGCGTGCCGCGCTTCAGGGCGTCGCGCTTCAGGTTCTTGATAAACGTCTTCTTCGCCGCGGCACGGACTTCGTCGTAGGCATCCATCCAGGCCTTGGTGGTAAGGGTAAAGCCGGCGGCTTCAAGACCGTCTTCCGCTGTTACGTAAAAGCGGGAATTGACCTCGCCGGAGCCCGTTCCGCCCTTGACGGTGCGGCGGGCGCCGCAGCCGTAAAGCGCCAGTTTGCCGGGCGCGTCAAGCGGGAAGGTCCCGTCACTCTTCAAAAGGACTGCACATTCGGCACCGAAGCGCCGCAGGATCTCATTGTGTTCTTTCTCGTATGCGTTCATCTCAAATCTCCTTATTTCGCGGCCTGTTCGCGGCGCGCTTTGATCTCAGCCTGCTCCTGCGGCAGATCCTTTTCCACCTTCAGGAAGAACAGGAGGCAGAAAGCAATAATGCTCGTAAACAGTTCAAGACCGACAAATGCAAAGGTGATGACCCAGCTGACGGAATGCGGCTGCGTCAGGGCGACGGTATAAACGCCGTCCGCTGCAGGCTTCAGCGCATCCAGCGCAACCTGTGCGGTCCAGTTGTTCGCTGCCAGCATCTGACCGGCTTCCGCAAGGCTCTTTGTCGTGAACGGTGCCAGATATCCGGCCTTTGCCAGCATCCAGTTGAAGACACCGGTCATAACGCCGATCATCGCCACCGCAATGATATTATAGATCGACATTGCCGTGCCGTCGATACGATTATTGGTCTTCCACTCTATATGGTCCAGGCAGTCCGCAAAAAGCGCCATGAACACGTAGGATCCGGGCAGGCCGCCCATATTTTTGATGAACTGGCCGACAAGAACGGTCACCATGTTCGTGGGGAACAGCCAGCAGATCAGAGTGCCCGTCGCGATCAGCGCGCAGCCGACCATCGTGACCTTCCGCTTGCCGAACTTCTTGGCGAGCGGCCAGACTGCGAAGATGCCGATTCCCATCGGGATGCCGCCGATGACGGAGACCAGCATCTGCGTCACGCCGTCGTTATAGGTGCCCAGCACGTAGTTGCAGTAATAGACAAGACCGAGGTTCTTGATGGTCGTACCGATCGTGATGACCAGGAAATATCCGTAGATCAGCAGCATATATTTGTCGGTAAACAGAGACTTCATCTGCTCCCCGAAAGATCTCTATTCCGTATCGCCGGCAGCTTCCGCTTCTTCGGTGATACGCTCCTTGGTGAAGAAATACTCCATCAGGGTCAGCGGCAGAGCCAGGATCGAAAGGATCGACATCAGGAAGATCCATTTGGACTTGTCCGCGCCGATTGCCGGCATGATCAGCATCGGGAAAACCAGGGCAACCAGGATGCCGCTCATCATGATCGTCGTGATCTGGTTGAAGACGGAAAGCCCGCCACGGGCGGTGATATCACGAGTCGACAGCGGCACCATCAGACCGTGGCTCATATTGAAAATGGTATAAGCGAAGGAATAGAACAGGTTATAGGAAAGCATGACCCAGATCACCTGCACGGTCTCGTTCGCGCTCGGCACGGTAAACAGCAGGATGCCTGTCACCGGCAGCAGGAAAGCCGAAAGCAGCAGCCACGGGCGGGCCTTGCCTTCTTTGGTCTTCGTGCGGTCGATGACCTGGCCCATGATGATGTTAGTGATCGCATCGATGACCTTCGAGATGATCGGGAAGATGGCAAGGAAAAGGCCGTTCCACGGCGGGGTCAGATTCAGCACGTCCGTGTAGTACACGTTCAGATAGGTGGCGAGCACCGCGTTCAGCAGCAGTGCACCGGCAGGACCGAGCAGATAGCCAAACCATTTTTCCTTTTTCGTGACTTCTGGCGATTTGATCAGGCTGGCAGGCAGTCTCATGTTATTGTTCCTCCTTGGCGATATGGAGTTTTTGATGCATCAGGCAAATGCCCCGTTCTTACTGTTCCAACTGCATTATAACGGACCGGCGCGGCTGTGTATTGCATTATTGTATGTTTTGTCGTATAATTGTACGGTATACGGAGGAAACGATCATGAAAAGCATCGACTATGCCTATCTCTGCCGCCGGCTGGCTGACCTGTCCGGCATTCCGGTCCGCGTCTTAGAAGGAGAAAACCTCGCGGAAAGCAGCTTTCCGGTGCGCCTTCCGCGCGATCCGGTCTCGGTCTGCCTTTCTGAGATTCTGGCCGTCAGCGATCACGTCGGCTACCATATGACGCCGCGCTTTCAGTGCTACGGCATTGTCCGGAGGGATGAACTGCGGCTCGTCTTCGGGCCGACGGCGCAGATCCCCGCAAGCGACCGGCAGCTCCGCGACCTGGCCTTCGAAGCAGACGTTCCGAAGGCCGAAACGGAAGCCTTTGTCGATGGCATGAAGCAGCTCGCGCGGATGCCGCTCGAAACGCTGCTCTCTCTTCTTTGTGCCGTCAATTATCTTCTTTTCGGCGAAAAGCTCGAGCTTGAGGACGTGGCCATTCGGGCCGCCGAGCAGGAAGCCATCAAGGCAAACGTCGAAAAGCGCCGGACCGCAAAAGTCTACGAAGATGCGCCGCAGGAGGCGCCCCACAACACGCTGCAGCTCGAGGAAGCCCTGATGGATCTGGTCCGCCGCGGCGACAGCGCGGCGCTCCGCACCTGGCTTTCCTCCGCGCCTCCCGTCAGGGGCGGCCTGATTGCCGGCGACCAACTGCGGCAGCTTCGCAACATGTTCATCGTTTCGGCAACGCTTGCCTCCCGCGCGGCCATCCGCGGCGGGCTCGCCGCAGAGGATGCCCTCTCCCTCTCCGACGCCTACATCCGCCGGGCCGAGCAGCTGGGCACGCAGAGCGCCATTATGAATCTGCAGTACAACATGATCCTCGAATTCACCGAGCAGGTGGAAAAGGTCCGCCGCGGCGCCGCGCCGACAAGGCTGGCCGTCGACGTTGCGAACTATGTCCAGCGCCATCTGTCCGAGCCGATCAGCACCGAAGCCATGGCGAAGGAGCTTTATCTTTCGCGCACCTGGCTCTCCGCGCGCTTCAAAAAAGAGACCGGCATGACCCTGACCGATTATATTCTCAACGAAAAAACGGAGGAAGCCAAACGCCTCCTCCGCTATTCCGATAAAACGGCTTCCGCCATCAGCAATTACCTGGGCTTTTCCTCCCACAGCCATTTCGTCCGCGTCTTCCGCAAATACGCCGGCATGACACCGAACGAGTACAGAGAGCGGCACGGGTAAGGGCTGATGCCTTCTATACCGGTGTCTCCATGAATTCGTCGATGGCGGCAAGCACCGGGGCTGTGTGCTTCTCCCCGCCGAAGAGCCACTGCTCGTGCTGCATATCGAATTCGCGGATCTCCGGATCGCGGAAGTACTTTTTGTAACGGTTCAGGTACTTCTCTCCCATCTTTTTTGCATAGATGAAATGCGCCTTCGTGTGCTCCACGTGGATATCGTCTCGCAGCCACGTCAGAAGGTCGGTATAGTATTCGTTTTTGATGGAGACCGGATCGAACTTCGCGAAACAGCCGATGAACTTCTCTGCCGTCTCATCATCCATTTCGAAAGCCGCCTTCAGTTTCTCTTTGGACTTTGCCTTTTTCTTCTCGTTTTTCGTAAAACTTGTCAACAGCGGCACCACGAGCTTCGACTGCAGCAAGGCACTGAACTTCCCGCTCTGGTCGAAATCCGGGCTCCCGAAAATGCCGTGATCCAGATGGATGTTCTCCCGCTGGATCAGCTGCCCGACGAAGCTGCTGCCGAGCGATGAACCGATCGCGCCGTCGATTTTCCCGTCAAAGTGTTCCTGAATGTATTTCTCGATTTTTTCTGTGACCGTGATCATATCCGGAAAGATGGAGCCGCTGCCGTCAAAACCGTCGTAATTGACGCAGATCAGGTGGTATTTTTCTCCGAGCCTGTCCAGGACCGCCGCGAAATTCGTCTGATAGTCGCAGGCCGTTCCCGGCAGCAGCATCAGCGTCTTGCCGCTCATATTTCCCATTTCATCAAACTGCATGATAATCTCCTTTCCGGGTGTTCCCGGCGCCGCAGCGCCTGTTTTTCACCCGCCGATCCAGACCGCGAGGCCCGCCATCAGCGCTGCCACGAATGGAAACATCACGACGCGGGTGATCTGCTCCTTCCGGTTGAAGCCGAACTGGTGATAACCGGCGCAGCCTTCCGTTTCGGGATAGTAACGCTGGAAGAAATGCGATCTCGTGAGAAGCAGCCAGTCCAGACAGATGATGTCAAACGCCTTCCAGAGGTAAAGCATGACGAGAAAACGGAGGAAGAACTGCCAGAAGGAAAAGCCCTTTTGGATCCCGTCATACCCACCGTAAAGGAAGGCGCCGACCATCATCAGGATGGCGATCACCGCCAGTTTCCAGCCCAGGAGATGTGCGCCGCGAAAGCGCTCCGGATGTTCCAGCGCCACCTCCTGAATATCTTTCGGTGCCGTCGTAGCAGGTGATGTCCGCGTCGGGCAGTTCTTTATAAACCGGCATTGTCAGGACGCCTGTCCCCACCGGCACCTCCAGGAGCTTTCCGGCAAAGTCTTCCGGAACGCCCGCGAGCGCCTGCTCGACGTAGGCGAGGTTCTTTTCGCGGTCCATGTTCCAGACCAGACGGCAGATCGCCTTGCCGAGAAAGGTGGAATAGGTCATCATCCCATCGTAAAAGCTCGCATTGTCTCCGGTCAGTTTATAGGCGCTTCTGATCTGCTCTTTTCTTGTCATTGCTTCAGCCTCCGAACTCGATCTTCACGATCTTCATCTTTACCAGCCTGTCGCAGAAGCGGACCATCAGTTTGTGGAAAAGTCCCAGATCGCTATAAATATCCCGGTAGCCGCGCATATAGCTTTTCGCGCTGACCGAGGTAAAATGACCGCTCCACCCTCTCAGTTCCGCCTCATCTTCCAGGGAGAAATAAGCGCTCACGTCCGTGATTCCGGCTTCCTTCAGCCAGGTCTTCCGCATCAGTTTCGCGCCGCACTCGTTGCAGGAATCGAAGGCCAGCACCGCGCCGGAGAAGCGCTCCGCCATAGCAGTAAAGAGGCGCCTGACCACCTCAGTTTTGAAATAATAGAATACGCCGGCCGCAAAGAACACCGCGCCGTCCGCCGCATCGATCCGGTCCATCCAGGCAAAGTCATTCAGGTCACAGGCGAGGTTTTCCTCCCGTTCTTCCGCCGGAAGCAGCTCGTCCCGCACCCTGATCATGTCAGGCAGGTCGATGTTGTACCCGCGGCAAAAGCCGTTATCGCATTTGCGGAAAGTGTCGTCCAACCCGCAGCCGAGATTGACCACGGCAGCCTTCGGATGATCCTTCAAATAGCCTTCAACCTCGCAGCGCAGGTCGTACTGCCGCTGTGCTACTTCCAGCGCGCCGAAAAGCCCGGCCGGGGACTCCATTTTCTTTCGCTTCTCCGCAAAATCATAGTCCAGCAAATCGCAGATCCGCTTCGCCTCCGGGTCGGAAAAGAGCTCCGGAAAACGCTCGGAGCAGACCAGCCGCCCGAACAGCGGGATCACCAGCGTCTCCTGCACCATATTTTTCTCAATGTGATATTTCATTCTGTGCCTCTATCCAAGCGCCACGTCCAGCGCCATCATCAGGGAAAAGCCGACGGCAAAGAACACGACGCCGATGTTGGAATGCCGGCCCTCCGACATTTCCGGGATCAGTTCTTCCACGACCACGTAGAGCATGGCGCCGGCCGCAAAGGCCAGCAAATAGGGCATCGCGGGAACCACGTGGCTCGCGGCGAGGACCGTCAGCCCGCCGAAGACCGGCTCCACAGCGCCGGACAGAACGCCCAACCCAAACGATTTCGGCTTGCTCTTTCCCTCCGCAAAGAGCGGCATGGAAATGATTGCACCTTCGGGAAAGTTCTGGATGGCAATGCCGAGCGCCAGAGCCAGCGCACCGCCCGCCGTGATATTCGCCGATCCGGCGACCAGGCCCGCATAGACCACGCCGACGGCCATACCCTCAGGGATGTTGTGCAGCGTCACGGCCAGGACCATCATGATCATTCGGTTCAGCCTGGCTTTCGGGCCTTCCGTCTGGTCCTCCCGGTCAATGCTCCGGTGCAGATGCGGGATCACGTGGTCCAGAAGGAGCAGGAATAAAATGCCCAGCCAGAAGCCGATGAAGGCCGGCAGGAAAGCCCATCTGCCTTTGTCCGCCGACTGCTCGATCGCGGGGACGATCAGGCTCCAGATGGACGCCGCCACCATCACGCCGGCGGCAAAGCCGGTCAGGGCGCGCTGCACGCTTACCCGCAGGTCCTTCTTCAGGAAGAAGACGCAGGCAGCGCCGGCCGCCGTACCGATAAAGGGGATCAGCAACCCCCAGATCACCGTTTTCATTTCTTTCCGAACCCGAACAGTCCTTTCTTCTCATAGGGAACGGCTTCCACGCCCAGGCAGCTGTAGCCCGTCGCATTCACGGCGGCGATCACGGCTCCCGCATCCACAACCTCTTCCGTCAGGAAGGACGCTTCATGCCGGCTCCGGGAAGCCGCGACTTTCTTCGCCTCCGGCACCGCTTTTCGTATCGCCTCGCAGACGTGCGCTTCGCACATCGAGCACATCATTCCTTCAACTTTCAATATCGTTTTGATCATGGATCATACCTCATTAACTATTTCGGTTAGCATTTGCTAACTCATTTGTCATTATAAAAGCTCCCGAATGAAAATTCAAGAGCTTTTTAGAGATTTACCACCTGTTCTCAACATATTCGCAGAAGGCGTACATGTCGCGGATCTCAAGGACCCTGCCGTCATCCAGTGTCGCCGTCCCGTTCCACTTTCCGTGAACCTGATGCGAATGCATGCGCATGACACCCACGTTCAGATCCGAATGGTGATCGTAAAACGGTTCCATCGTCATTTCGAAGCGGCCGTCCCGGGAGATGAACTTCCAGGGCTTCTCATAGCCGTCCGGCTTCGGGAAGGTCTCCACGTCCACCGGCCCGATCTTGTGGGCCTTGCCGTCGTAGAACAGGCAGGTCTCCGTCGCATGCGATTCGTCGCCGATGCCCCAGGTGATCTCGAAGCCGAAAAGGTGACGCGACCCGTCCGCCTCGGTCAGCCAGGCGGAACCGTTCCCCCAGTACCAGACCAGGCGGTAGGGCGTGCAGACGCGCCCCCAGTCCATCACGCAGAAGCACTTGTCTTTCGTGAACTTCCGCTCGATGCCCGGTGCCCTGAACACGCCTTCGCAGGGCAGGCAATTCTGTTTGGTCGTCATGAAATAGCGGTCGGGAAAGCCTTTGAACGGCAGGACCGTAGTGATATTTTCCTGCTCCGGCAGGATGTCCATCGTAAAGTCCGCTTCGACCTTTTTGTTCTTAAAGCGCAGCCGCCGCGAGGTCTCCCGGGTCTCCGCATAAAACTCCGCGCCGCCCACCGTAAAATGCACGGTATTCGGCTCGTCGCCGCGCGCCGGCAGGATGTAGCGGTTGGCCCCGCCGAGGAAAGGCCCCATCTCATTCGCGAGGATCTTGTGGTTCTTCAGATCCACCAGCATCGCAGACGCATAGCCGCCGAGCGAGATGTTCGCAAAGTTGATCTGCACCATAAATTCGCCGTCGGAAATCTGGTAGAAATCCCACTCCTTGCGGCGCATTTTGTGCTTCACGCGGCTCCGGTCGTACTGAAAGAGTCCGTGCCTCGCCCAGCCCGCCGCCTGCAGTATTCCGTCATCCGAAAGAAGCGGCGTGGGCTCCGTGTATTCTCTCTGTTCACCGGGCTCAGCCCACTCCTGCCAGCCTTTGTAGGTCTTTTCCATGGTCACGTCCTTTCTTCGCCGGCGTCGCCTCAGCCGTCCTGTTCTTCTGCCTTTTGCTGCTCAAACATCGCCCTCACCGAAGGTGCGTTCTTCGTAAGTTTCTTGATGCTGACGTCTTCCAACTTGTTGTTCGCGGTATTCAGATGGTTCTCGGATTTGACCAGATTCTCGCGGATCTTCGTCAGCGAGGCGATCGTATTGTCAATGCCCTTGATCGCATCCTCAAAACGGTCGCTCGCCTTCCGGAAACTGTCGGCAAAGCTGTTCTTGAACTGCGCCAGATTCTCTTCGAAATGATACAGATCCAGCTGCTGGTTCTGCACCTGAGCCAGCTTCGTCTGGTATTCCAGCGAATTCAGCGCCGCATTCCTGAGAAGCGAAATGATCGGAATGAAAAACTGCGGCCGGACCACGAACATCTTCGTGTAGCGGTAGGACACGTCCACGATGCCGTTGTTGTACAGTTCGCTGTCACTTTCAAGCAGCGAGACCAGCACGGCGTACTCGCACTTTTTCTCCCTGCGGTCCTTGTCCAGTTCCTTGAAGAAGTCTTCGTTTTTATGCTTTGCCTGGGTGTCCGGAGATTCGTTCTTCATCTCGAACATGATGGAAATGAACTCCGTCCCGTCCGCCGATTCGCGGAAAATGAAATCCCCTTTGCTGCCTGTCCTGGCATCGTTGTCCTTCTCAAAATAGGCGTTCGGGAAGGCCGTCATACGGATGCGGTTGAACTCGTTCAGGCAGTGCTGTTCCAGGCTCTCGCCGACCATCTTGGTCGACTGCCGGGCCTTGAAATCCTTGAGCCGCTCGATCTCCTCTTCACGCAGTTTCAGCTCGTCCCGGTGCTTTTCCAGAAGGTTCGTCTCCTTCAGGGCGCTTTCCTTCTGCTGCAGAACAAGGTCATTCTGCAGCCTCGTGATCTCGGCGCCTTTGTCGGAAAGCTCCCTGTCCTTCTCCTGGACCGCCTCCGCGACCGCCAGTTTCTTCTCGGTCTCCGCCTTGCCGATCTGCGCCTTCAGCTGCTCGATTTCAAGCGTCTTTCCGGCGAGTTGGTTTCTGACCTTTGCCAGTTCCGCTTCGAAATCCTGCGTCTGCTGCATCCGGGCGATCTTCAGGTCGTTATCCTTTTGCTGAGCGATCTCCTGCTCGCGGCGTGCGAGTTCCTTATCAAATTCCTTATCCCTGACCTGCTGCAGGATCTGCGCATAGCCGGATTCATCGACCTGGAATACCTGTCCGCAGTTCGGGCATTTGATCTCCTGCATGACGTTCTCCTTTATCTATTTTTATCTTTCAGATTCGTCTGCGTTTTTCAGTGCTCTTTCTTTTTCCGTGCTTCGCGCTTTTTTCGCCGCTGCTCACGGTTGTTTTTCTCGGACTCAAATATCTCCACCGCTGCATCGGTCAGCGTATCCGGCCAGATCTTCCCGCTGCAGATGATATGTGCCCACGGGCAGAGCTTTTCATAATCGTCATCAAATATGACCGTATAAGGCGGGCCGCAGCGGTCGTTGACATCCATGTAAAGATGCCGGCCCTCGCCGATGATCTTGTACGTATCGCGGTCGCTCATTCCATCTTCCAGCAGCGAGAATATCTCTTCATTGATCTCGTACAGATGATAGGCGCCGACACCTCCGCGTTCCGCCGTATAGCGACCGGTCTCTTCGTCATAACAGGCTTTCCAGCCCTCGCCTTCCTTGAATTGCATGAAAACCTCCTGCGGTGCACTGTCAAACTTTTATACAGTATAGCACAGTTTTCCGCATTATGTCTGCATTAAAAAAGCCGGGCGCCGAAAAAAGCGCCCGGTATGCGGTTTCATATCTTCACTCGCAGCTTCAAGCCGGAACTGATCCACGGCTTCACCGTACCGTAAAGACCGTATTTTTCTCAAACACGCCTATGGCAAAAGCCATTTTGAGATAGAGCGGCATGTTCTCCCAGGCTTCAAAGCTGGTGCGCTGCAGGAACTCATCGATTGAGATTTCTTCAACATATCCGTAGGGATTTGCCGCCGTGACCTTATTGTTCGGGATGTCCATTCCCGTCAGCAGGGAATAGTGCAGCGTCCACTCATCACCGTATTTCGCCGCCCACTCAAACGGTATAGGGATCCCGGCCGCCAGGTTGTCATACAGCACATCGATCAGTTCGGTATTGGTCAGATACTTGTGCATCGTCGTGGTATACCCAGGGAAGCGCTTGTTCATCTTCTCGCAGAATCTGCCTCCGGTCGACGTGACGACCCTGCCGTATTCCTCATACAGTTTTTCTTCCGTCAGATCCCCGCCGGTCCATGCGGAAAACATCTCAATGCAGGCATATCCGCAGGAAACGTCCAGGGTGATCACTTCCACGCCATCGACATATACCGGTTCTTTGTACTTTTCATTTTCAAAGATTGATGAATGATCCGTCAGGATCCTGCCGGTCCTGATCTTCAGCCTGATCAACAGTCCAGCCGCTGCCGCAAGGGCCAGCCCGATCAATACAAGAAAAATGATTCCAATTATACGTATTGCTTTTTTCATGCTTCCTCCCCAGGCAGGCAATAATGTCTTCTTCAGATTCCCCCAGTACTGATCATTCCATGCTATCGCCACATCCAGACAGTCAGATCGTCAGACTGCGTCATCCCGAGCTTCTTCTGCAGTTTCAGCGACTCCAGATTGTCCTTTTCCACCTGCCCGAACGGAATAAAGCCTTTTTCCATGGTTCGTGCCATGAGATGCGTCTGAAGCGCGGTGCCGAAGCCTCTGCGCCTGTATTCGGGAAAAACATACAGGATCCCCATGCTTCCTTCAAGATGTTCGCCGATGAAGCCGACCAGACGCTCCCCGTCATAGCCGAGCAGAATGGATCTTCTGCTGACGAGTTTTTCCAGTTCTTCAGGGCTGACCAGATGATAGGTTTTTACCAGCATCGGGAGATCCCGTTCATCCGCCGCTCTTACAGTCAGTCGGCTGTCTGCCGGCGGGTTTTTGCCATAATAGGCGACCTGATAACATTCGAGTTTTTCCGCAAATTCGAAGCGTTCAAACGCAGTGATTCCGAGCGTATAGTCTGAAACCATCAGCAGGCTGCAGTCCTGACCGATATGGCGGTCAAGCAGCGCCATGCCGGCCGCGCTGTCATCGCAGGCGAGCATATAGGCACCACTCACCTCATCACGGACCAGCATTGCATGGTCTGTATCGGCAATGACCTCTCCGCTCCCGCGTTTCAGCACGCGGTCAAGCCCCAGATAATTGATTCCGTCAATAATCATGTTTTTCTCAACAAACAGCCGCGTCACTTTCTTTTGACGGGGATGCAGATCTCACTCACATAATCCCGGGAAGAAGGATCGCCGGGCAGGTAATTCTCGATATCGTAATCCGGGATCAGCTCATAATCCGAAACCGGCAGCCATTCCTTGTAAATGCGTTCCCACGTGGCCTGGATCGCATCGGGCATCGGTCCGACGCATTTGAAGATCGCCCAGGTATATTCCGGAAGGTGGATGATCTCGAAGCCTTCCGGGACGCCCTCCACTTCTGAAGCTTTGCAGCCGATTCCGTAGCGGAACGTATTGCTGCCGTCTTTTTCCTGCGCACAGAGACCGAGATAGCCCGGGATCTTCCGGTACTCTTCGCTCGCATAATACTCGTCCCAGAACGCAGGGATCTCCTTTTCACTTGTTTCAGGGTTAAACTCTTTGGCATGCACGAGAAGATCCATCGCTTCCCATTTTTCAACCGTGTACTCCATGATACAGCCTCCTTCAATGGTGATCCGGACGGTGAACCGGTTCATGAACTGTATGGGACTTCCCTTCTTTGCCTGCATCGGCGAGACGCCGTGAAAGCGTGTGAATGCCTTGGTAAAGCTTTCCGGTGAATCATAGCCGTATTTCATAGCGATGTCGATGACTTTGGCATCTCCGCTTACCAGCTCTGCCGCGGCCTGCGAAAGACGTCTTTTTCGCAGGTACTCCGCCGGGGACATGTCCGTCAGCAGGGAAAAAGCCCTCTGGAAATGAAAAGTCGAAAGATTCACCTGCCTCGCAACATCCGCCAGCGTGACCTCATCGGTCAGATGGGCTTCCATGTATTCTATGGCGTGATTGATCGTCCTGACCCAGTCCATTCGGTTCCCCTCCTTTCGCCGTTGATCATAAAGCATCTTGCGGCAACAATCCTGTCCCGGATTGCTTTGTTTTGTCAGGTTTTTGGTTAGAAATGATATCCACAGACGAGAATCTAGCGTAATCGTTTTTCCATTACGATCTCATCCTCATCTTTTTGACCGGTATGATGGAATCCAAATCATAGATTATGAAAGCCTGACTTCTGTCATTCCGATATGCATAAGCCCTTGCCAGGATCCCGGAACTGTTAGAAACGTATTTGCACTGATCTTCGCGGACAGATAGACCAAGTCTCCAGTTATCCGGGGTAATCGTTTCCAAATGAATCATATGCTTCTCCCGTACGAAGTTCGATTTGTCATTTATTTCATTACTGCTCTTTCATAACCCATACGAACGCAGCCGCAGTTCTGATATCCGCGTCTTTAAAGTGATTGCCTTTGTTCCACTCAAGCGTGCACGCGATCCCTCTCTTCCGTACTATTTCATAAGCGGCCCGGATACGGTCACCTACGGAAGCCATGACCGGATTCCTTGTTTTTTCTTCCCGGTCTCCAAGGCTCAGATACACTTTGCGGGTATAGATTTGATTGTTCCTCATGTAATCAACGAATCCCGGAAACCAGATGGAAGGTGAAGCTGCCGCAACACCCTCGAATTTGTCTGTCTGAAATGCCGCCCAGAGAGCGAACAGCCCCGCCAGAGAATAACCGCCGATATAATACCGCTTGCCCGAATCGGTCACTTCCGCCAGCACTTTTGATAATGTCTCTTCGGCCCCCTCGCCAAAAGCCTCGTTGCCGAACACGGCCGGCGCAGTCCACGGTGACAGATCATGGTTCCAGTCATCGACCTTCAGGGCAACAAGACAGAAATCATTTCCGGCTTTTTCGATTATGGTTTCCACTTCGTTTTCAATCACAGACAGATCGTGGTCGTCCACCATCTGTATGAGAACATTTGATGACTCGGGATTTCCGTATTCAAAACGTGTCATAGTTCTTTCCATCAGTCTCTTTCAATTTATGCAGAAATCGATTTATTCAGTTCGCTCTCGATCCTGTTCAGTGTGGTAAAGAAACGCTGTGTTGCGATCATCGGTCCGCAGCAAAGGCACCCCAGCATGTTCCACCAGAACATATGGCGCCAGGATGTATGCGGCCCTTCGATCCCCATCGCTTCAGCTTTGGTTTTCAGTTCCTCCGCGATCCGCGCCATCCAGACCAAAGTATAAATGAACAGCGTCGGGATCCCCAGCAGATAGGCCTTCCAGTAAGGCTGGACTTTATGTCCCAGGACGGTCTCCAGCTCCTCCTGCAATCCGCCGAACGGCATATAGAACAGGAAGAACAGCCCTGCCGTAAAGAAATCGGCAAAGCCAAGCCAGAAGCCTTTTCGATTGGTGTGTTCAAAATGCATCAGCGGTCCTCCGCTGCACCTGTTCTGACAGAACTACCGTTTATAACAAGTGCCTTCATCTGTTGCCCCTTTTCGCTAACTGTCTCATCTGCAGATAAACATGCCGTATTCCTTCGGCAGATCGATCGCTCCGTCAACTGTATGCTCCCTCATAATATCCTTAATCCTCTGAACAGGGAGATCAATAACTGCTTTGAATGAAGCAAGGCTGCGCAGGTATTCCACCAGGTCATCTGCTTCGGTCACGTGAAGAGAATCCTCATAGAATTCAGCTGAAACGGTCTCAAACGATCTGCCGAGAATTTCCTTTCCGTTCTGCATCGTGAAATTGTGATTGGGCCTGAGAACCTCTCCGGCAAGCCTGAACCACTCCGCAAGCTTGTCGGTAAAGTTGTTTTCTCCATATGTGGCACAATAAAATACGCCGCCCTTTTTCAGCTCTCTCCGCACTTCCCGAAGTCCCTTATCGATATCCGGGACATGATAAAGCATGGAATTGGCGATCACAATATCAAACGTATCATTCTCAAACGGCAGGGCCTGAATATCCGCTTTCCGGTACTCAATGTTGTCGCGTTCACCAAGATTCTTTTTCGCTGTTTCAAGCATGCCTTCCGACAGATCTGAGAGGATAAGCCTCCTGCATCTTGATACAAGATCCTCACGGCCGAGCCACAGGCTCCCGGTGCCGCATCCGATCTCCAATACCGTCATCCCGTCACGGATATCGTAATGGGAAACGAGCCAGGCGCCGTAGCCCTGTCTGTTCACGGAATACTTTTCGTGAAATGTCAGCCGTGTATCCAGCCCCTTCGGAACCGCGTACTGAGCTTTCACCGCCGCTGCATCATTTGAACTGCCGATCTGCATGATCAGGTTTCTCCTTCGCAGTACTTTCATGTATCTTTCAGATCGGAGAGCATGTCATAAGCCGCGTCATACCCGGCGTTTGCCGAGCGCCTCAGCCAGCCCATGGCCTCATCTTTGTTCTTTTCAAAATCCTTTGTGAGAAGGATCTTGGCAACATTGTACATTGCCTCCGGAACCTCCTGCTTGGCCGCAAGAAGGAACCATTTGAGTGCCTCATCAATATCCGGCTCGGTTCCTCTGCCGGACCAGTACATAAAGCCTAACGTAAACTGAGAAATGGCGTCTCCGTTCTCCGAGGCAACCGTCAGGTAGCGCAGGGCGCGGTCAAGATCCTGCGGAACGTTCCAGCCGTAATAAAACTCTTTCCCGAGGAACGCGCACATCTCCGGATCGCCCTCTTCGCATAATTCAATAACAGCCTTAAGCTTCTCTTCCATTGTGGGTTCCATAGTAACAGTCCCTCCTGTTTCTTCTGTCTAGCGCAGGATGGCAGTCCAAATGGCCTCCTGTGCCTTCTTCGCTTCCGGGATCGGACAGATCGGATAGCAGTGGATCATTCGCTCGCCGACGATCAGATCACATTCCGTGCCGGCCTGCTTCAGTTTTTCAGCAAGAAGCAGGCTGTCCGGGTACAGGATCTCCCATGTCCCCGTCGTCAGCGTGACATGCCCGAGGCCGGATAGATCTCCGTATAAGGGACTGACGCGCGGATCCTGCATGTCCAGTCCGTTTGCCCAGACTTCTCCCATCCGGCGCAGTCCGTCGATCCCCAGCATGGGATCCAGTTCAACATAATCCTTCATGTCTGGATTTGCCATAGTCAAATCGACCCAGGGAGAGATCAGAACCAGTTCCTCCGGACATCTGTCCCCCTGATCCCGCAGCGCTTCGGCAAGGCCCAGAGCAAGGCCTCCGCCGGCCGAATCCCCCATGAAAACGATCTTTCCGCAATCATTCTTTTCCACATAGGTCCGATAATAGGAAAGGCAAAGATCGTAGGCTGTTTCGCAGTCATGGACCGGTTCCTTTGGATAAACCATAAGAACGACTTCAGCACCCGTTTCCTTGGCTGTCCGCGCCGCCATGGCCGTCTGCTGCGCATTGGGCTGATTGATATAAGCCCCGCCGTGAAAATAGAAAACCGTCCGGGCAGGATGCGCCTGATCGTTATAGATGAAAGCCTGCAGGGACTCAAGCCATTCTTCCCGAAGACTGATCCCGAATTTGGCTTTTTCAATGACGACCGGCGCTTTGTTTTCTTCCGCCTTATCCGCAATATAGGCTTCGCATTCGTCCAGGTACGTGAATTTGTCACTCCGATGCTGAACGATGAGAAAGAGATCGGTAAACCCCGCCATGAATGAGCGGTGGTTGATCACCCGGCAGTAAAACCAGAACCCCGCTGCCAGCAAAAGAATGGCAGCCAGAACGGCAAGAACCGTTCGTTTAAGAATTGTGATCATATTCATTAGATTTCAGATCCTGATGCTTTCTTTATCAATTAGTTTTTTTCGGTCATTTCGTCTTTTCTGTCTTTGCTTACGGTTTTGTTTTTCGGAGTCGAACACAGCCACAGCCAGATCCGTGAGTTCCCGCCCCCATAATTCACCTGTGCTCTGGACCTCCGCCCACGGACAAAGTGCGGCATAATCTTCATCAAGTGCGATATCATACGAACTGTTTCGGTCGCTGACGCTTTTATACAGGTGCCGACCCGAACCGATCAGTTCCTGGGTCTCCCGGCGGCTCAGGCGCTCAGTTGCGAGACGGCTGTAGATCTCTCTGTTGATCTCATAGAGATCGTAGTATCCGGCCAAAAAGGATTCTGCCGTATAGAGGTCTCTTTCACTGTCATAACAGGCTTTCCAGCCCTCACCTTCGGCAAACTGCAGCTTTTCTTGCTGTTCTTCTTTGGTCATCAGTTTATTCCCACAGTTCCATAGTCTCTTGTCATTTAATTCATTACTGCGCTTTCATTACGCATGCTTTTTTATTCAGTTCGCGTTCAACCTTTCTCCACCATCAGTTCTTTACACTTCCATTCTTCTCCCAAAATCCGGTATGTTTCAACCGGATCAGAAACTACATCCCGGAAGCCTGCTGCTTTATAGCAATAGTATGCCGAAGGATTGTTTTCAAATACCCCCAATGACACTTTTTTTGCGCCGTATATTTCAAAAGCATACTTTATTCCCAATTGGATCATTGCTTTTCCATAACCTCTGCCGCGTTTGTCGGGCCTGACGATCACAAAACCAAAGCGGAGTTCCTCCAACGTTTCCCCGGGATTACGAGCTGTAAAATAACCGACCACATCTTTTTCATCAATAGCCGTAAACTGCATCAGCTTATTCAGCTGTGCAAACTCTGTCCCGGACGGCGGATATGCTCCGATAACACCTGCGGTCCATTGATAAAAAGCCTTTTCATCCCGGCACCAGGATAAGATGGTATCTGCATCCGATATTTTATAAGGTCTGATTCTGATCATATTCTCTCTATGCCTTTAACGCCAAATACTCTCTTCTGTACAAGCCATAGTCCGCTATTGAAGTTTCGTGATATTCCTCATATCTTCCGAAAATCTCAACTGCATCTTCAAATGGCAGCCATCTCGGTACATTTCCACACTTTATCTCTGCATCCGTTAAATGCTGAATGCCGGTGTCTTCAACATATTCGCACAGGAAATAGTGCTGAATGTGCCGCCAGTTCAGAAACAGTTCCTCGATCTCAAGATACTCCTCGCAAGGTCTGACGATTATCCCTGTCTCTTCCCTGACTTCTCTTGCACAGCATTCGGCAAATGTCTCGTCATCTTCCACCCCGCCTCCGGGTGTAATATATTTATCCTCATTGGATTCGTAGCTTAACAGAAGCTTTCCGTCTTTAATGACAATGCCTCTGCACGCATGGCGGCAAATATCAACATGTCCCTGATAGTCATCATTGATAAGCAGGATCTTTTGCATATGTGTCTCCGATCACTTGTGACATTCTTCCCGCAATGGTACCGGCTATACATCTGTGTTACTGATCACCATCCGGCAGTATTTCTCTGTATCTCTTTTTAATCTGACCGGAACAACGATCTGCACAATGAACAGGACGACCGTAACGACCAGGGCAAAAAACATGCCGATCAGTTCTGCATCTTCATTGCCGCTGTTCAAAAAGGCGTTGGTCGCCGTGCCGGCATCATACAAAGTATGAAGCAGAATAGGCACAAGCAATGCCAGGGCATATTCACCCGTTACGGATCCGCTGCCTTTCATTTTGTTGTATTTTGCCGTTCCCAGATGTTTTGCCATAATGATTCCGAACACCATATGGCTCGCAACGGTTATCAGTCTTGCGATTGCGGTGATCCCCGCGCCGGAGCCGTATAAAAACTCTTCCAGAAGCGTAAATCCAAAGCCGACGGCAGCGCCGATCAGGATGTATTCATAGACATTTCTGATCCTGCGGCGAAACAGCAGCAGGGTCAGCAAAATCATCAGGAACTTTGTGATTTCCTCCGGGAAGCCCGCCGAGATAAATGCCGCAACTACGGAACGGATAAAGGCAGGGAGATGCTGCGTGGAAAAACCGGCTTTATCGAGCAAAAAGCCTATACCGAGAAACAGCAGAAAAGAAAGGACCGTAGAGACCGCGCCAAGAATGACCGGAACCACCGCCTGTGTTTTCGCTATTTTGTCGGGGTTTTCTCTGCGGATCATTCTTGAATACAGAAACCCCAGTACGATCAAGGAGATCACAAATTGAACAATAGGCATACATATACCTCCTTGGGAACAAACTCATACAGCGGGTGGCACGGGCTGTCTTATTCCGACAGCTCGATTCCTATATCCACATTAACTAAAGATCCGATCAGTTCGGAGGCTTTCCCGGCAAAGAATCCGGTTTTCAAGTAACCTATCGATACTGTCAGGTCAGATACGACTGCGATCTTGGCTTCTCCGCTGTCTCCGTTCATGCCGCTGTTGATATCCACTGAGATCACAAATGCGCCGTGTTCTTCTCCGGCGCTGTTGATCTCTTTGATCACGGATGCTATGGGTTCGCGGGGAATGCCTGAAAATCCAGTGCCCAGCATGCAGTCTACGATGATGTCATAGTCTTTCAGGCGCAGCGGCACGGTTCCGTACAAACAGCTCCTGATGTCTTTCTGTTTGCACATCTCATAGTAAAACAGGCCGTCTTCCGAGAACTTATCCGAGACCCGCCAAAGCATCGGATCAAGCCCGTGGTCCTTCATGATCGATGCGAGCGCAAATCCGTCTCCGCCGTTATTGCCGCTGCCGCAGACAATGACAGTCTTCTTCCCGGCCCAGCCGTCATACGCATCGAATACGCCCTGAGCCGCTCTTCTCATGAGTTCTTTCGAGGGCGTTCCTTTTTCGATGGCATATCGGTCTGCGGCCCGCATCTCGGCCACGGAAATGATCCTCGTTTCCGCAGCGGACTGTTTATTCCGATTCTCTGTCAGGATCGTTTTCCAGTACCGCCTTGTAAGACGTTCCTCTCCGTCGATTGAAGTATTGATTTTATCTCCTAAGACAAATCCGTTTTTTTCCATCACTCTTGCGGAAGCAAGGTTATCATCGTTGCAAGTGATGAGCACAGGAGAAATGTGCATTTCCTTCGCCTTCTCCAACGCCAGAGCAAGCATTTTCGTTCCGTAGCCGCGGTTCCATTCCGAATATCGGACACCGTATCCGATGTGACCGCCCCGCCTGGCCAGCGCATCATTCAGTCGGTGACGGATCGCGATCTCTCCGATAAAGTACTTCTTTTCATCGTCAACCAGCCAGAATTTATCTTCACCAACACGGTCGGGCGGCAGGTCTCGTTCATTTCTGTAACGGTCAAATTTCGCAAAAATGTCTCCGGAAGATGCATCAGTAAAGGAATATGTCGAAACGTTATTATCAACATATTCGTCATATGCTTCTTTGTATGATTGCAGATATTCTTCATTCGGTACGATCAATTTTATCATGGAAACTCCTTATGGTCGGTCCATGGTGACTCGCCGGCAAACTCGCCCAGATATACCAGTTTGCCATCCAGAATATCGATCTCTATGCCGTGTTCTTCTTCCCAGTCGCAGTTGCCGCTCAGCTGATACCCTATCCTTGAGGGATCTTTCGGAGTTTCTACGCTTAATGAACCAATTTCAAAACACTTCAGCAACTCCCGGGGCGGTGTATTTTCATCTATCAGTACAGTCAGATCAATGTCATTTTCCGAGGCGCCGCCGATATCGTCCAGGAACTCGATGCAGTATTTTTTCGCAGCGCGGCAATTCGCATCAATAAGATCGTCCGACATTGAATTCATCGCTTCCACACACTTTTCCGCATATTCGATCGAAGCATCGTCATACAGGTCGACATCAATTTCTTTGTCCCACAGTCTGCAGTATGCTTTGCCCGCTATGTAGGTACCATTTTTCCCAAACGGCTTTACCTGCAGATTCCGGATCACCTGATGAGCCTTCACCTGATATCCGGCAACTTCTTCCATTTTTTTCTCATCAATGATCGGTTCATGCACTGTTTTTTTCTTTAACTTGTCAAATAAACCCATACTGCTTCCCCTCGTTTACTCCGATTTTCCGACATCCCGACAAATCCGGCGTAATCGCTTTTCCATTACGATCTCATCCTCATCCTTTTGACCTGTGTGATGGAATCCAAGTTTTTCATAGAGACTCTTTGCTGCATCATCGCCGTCGATATAGCAAAGAACGACTCTATCGTATTTTTTATCAGCTTTCATCTTTTCCAGAATCAGCTCTGCAGCCTTTAGTCCATATCCTTTTCTTTGATAGCGATGGTCGATAAAGAACTGACTTAAATCATATGCACTCCATTCATCCAGGTCATGGTACATGGCCATTCCGACCGGGACATCGTCATCATAGATTATGAAAGCCTGACTTCTGTCGTTCCGATATGCATACGCCCTTGCCAGGATCCCGGAACTGTTAGAAACGTATTTGCACTGATCTTCGCGGACAGATAGACCAAGTCTCCAGTTATCCGGGGTAATCGTTTCCAAATGAATCATAAGTATCTCCCATACAAACACCGAGTTTGCGTCATCCCGACAAATTGGAATTTGTAAGATTAGTTTTCGTCTTGCCGTTTTAATTTCTTAGATAGGAAAAGCACGAGATTATCATCATTTGCAATTTCCGTTTCGTATTGCGCACAAGGTTTATTCTGATACCAGACACCCGTCCCATCCGGGATATAGCCTCGTTTGACATATATTCGCTGAGCACTTCCATATCCACTGTGAAGTCCGACGCCAAGCCATACAGTGTCTGCATATTTCCCGGCAATCTCTTCCGCAGTATCCATCAGTCTGCCGCCGATTCCTTTTCTCTGGTATTTTTCCAATACACCGAAATCAACAATCTCGGGCAATCCTTTTCCGCTGAACGCACCGCTGAGCCCTGTTATGTATACACTCACATACCCGGCAAGCTGTCCTTGATATACGGCTGTCAGTGAAACACATTTTCCCGCAGACTGATCCTGGAGTCTTGCCAAATATTTGGAGATATCCGTATGCCAACCTTGTGCGATCTCTTCATCGGTAAAGACCCGGGCATCTGCTTCTTCCATATTACGAATTATCAATTCGTTATCATTGTAATAAACCATGGTTCCTCCCTGCAGTCTGACGAATCGGGAAACAGAATTTTTTCTATTTATACAGAACGCAGTTATATCGAAC
>JAFRRD010000048.1 GCA_017428265.1 Lachnospiraceae bacterium
ATCCCGCGTTGCTCCAGCAACACTAAAACGAAACCTGGCGTTGATCAACGCCAGGCCTCGCAAAGTTCTTGGTTTTCGTTCAGCTCAATCTTTATGGGATCTTGAACTTCAAAACTGTTGCACTTAGTTTGACAATTCACTATATGCATTTCCCGCACCATCGTCTAATTGGCGAGGACACCGCCCTTTCAAGGCGGAAATGCCGGATCATACCCGGCTGGTGTGACGCGTGCCCTGCGGATTTCCCGCGGGTCACATTTCCCCTTATAGACCACTATGGAGGTGGGGCGGACTGTAAATCCGTCGCTGACAAGCCAGAGAAGTTCGATTCTTCTTAGGGGGACACGGCCATGTAGCCCAAAGGAAGAGGCACTGAGCTAAGGACTCAGAAAGTGCGGGTTCGAATCCCGCTGTGGCTATGTCCCGGTACCCCAATCGGAAGAGGGGCTGCGTTCAGAACGCAGTGACGTGTGAGTCCGAATCTCACTCGGGACACTCCGGCTCGATCCGGAAGAAAGGAGGCTGACATGCCTACCATCGACATGGCGGCGACAGGCCGCAACATCAGGGACAGGAGAATGAAGGCCGGGATGACCGTGGCGGACGTGACGAACGCGTGCGGCGTCAGCGCGGCGGCGGTCTGCAAATGGCAGAACGGCCGGAGCGTTCCGACCATCGACAACATGATCATTTTGGCTGCGATCTGGAACTGCAGGATCGATGACATCGTCGTCGTGCGGATCGTATGACGGCGCCCCGGCCCGGTAGCTCAACTGGTAGAGCAGCGGTTTGAAGCACCGTGCGAGAAGGTTCGACCCCTTCCCTGGCCGCTTTCACTTAATTTTCTTAAGTTTTTCAAAAAAGTACTTGCATTCCTTCGGGAGCCGTGCTATAGTGACACTCGAAGGAAGTGCCTGTCCTTCTATTCGGTGCGAGTAGAAGACATCGACTTCCGATTTTTTTTGAAAAGAGGCTACACTTTCAATGACCTGCTTAACTGTCCAAAGACATATTGCCGCGCAGCGCCCCGCCACAAAAATGGCGGCTGGTTTTGCATGGATAAATATGGACAGTGTCGTCCCGTGCACGGAGGGTAAAGACGATAATTTAAGCAGGCGAAGTAGGGCTATGGGATAACCGGATCATTGGATCATCGGATATCGCATACGAACCGCCTGCGGAAGAAATTCCACGGGCGGTTTTCTTTTTGGAAATAAATATGGGTACATGGCTCAGATGGCGGAGCGCCTGCCCGTTAAGCAGGAGGCCGCAGGTTCGAATCCTGCTGTGCCCGCTCGCCGAAAGGCGAAACAACTGAATAAGGGTGGAGGAAACAGGCACTTCCTTCATCCGCCCTGCGGACGTCGTACAGCGGTCAGTATTCTGCCTTGCCATGGCAGGGACACGGGTTCGAATCCCGTCGCTCGCTCGAACTTTGAAAACATATATTTATTTTTTGGGATGTAGCTCAGCCGGAAGAGCGGCGGCCTTATAAGCCGCGACATGCAGGAGTTCGACTCTCCTCATCCCGAATCTCTGCGGATTAAGTTGGAGAGGTTCCACGATGGCCTCATAAGCCATGCACATGGGTTCGAGTCCCATATCCGCGATTGGCGATGTAGTTCAGTTGGAGTGAACGCCGCCCTGTCAAGGCGGAGGCCACGGGTTCGAATCCCGTCATCGTCGCTGGAGTGTAGTGCAGCCGGAAGCACGCGTGCCCTGGGAG
Source organism: Lachnospiraceae bacterium (assembly GCA_017428265.1). Classification (GTDB taxonomy): domain Bacteria; phylum Bacillota; class Clostridia; order Lachnospirales; family Lachnospiraceae; genus UBA6987. The sequence continues at coordinate 1,727 of JAFRRD010000048.1, forward strand.
CATGAGGTCGTCGGTTCGAACCCGGCCACTCCAACGAGGTCCGCCAACGCGGGCCGGGAAGGAAACCAACCGTCGGTTGGATGACAAGAAATCCGGAGTCAGTTATACTGGCTCCGGAAACCCAAGAAAGGAAAGAAACCATGTTAACCTTAGCCCTCAAACGAATTCATAGTCAGAGACATGCCTGCAAGCGTCAGTGCTGGAGCGGGTTTATTGTAGTGCGGAATTCGGAAAGAGGCGGGAAGTAGGCTTTCCCCAAGCCTTGCATATGCAGGCCGTTCCGGATCTCCGGGATGGCCTGTTTTTATGCAAAAAAGGAGGAAAATGAAATGCCGACGATAGACATGGCCGCGACCGGGCTGCGGATAGGCGCGCTCCGGGACGCGGCAGGGTTAACAAATAAGGATCTTGCAGAGGCGCTGGGCTTTTCCACCCGGAACGCCGTCTACAAGTGGCTGGGAGGGGATGCCCTGCCCTCCCTGGACAATCTGGTGATCCTGGCGGATCTGCTGGGCGTCACGATGGATGAGATCCTGGTTGTCCGGAAGCTGTAACAGGGCAGCTTACGCGCATAGCTCAATCGGTAGAGTGGCGGACCTTTAATCCGACGGCTGTGGGTTCAAGTCCCATTGCGCGTACATACACGCATAGCTCAATTGGCGGAGCAGCAGACCCTTAATCTGAAGGCTGCGGGTTCAAGTCCCGCTGCGTGTATCATCATTTATCACTTGGGATATAGCTCAGCCGGAAGAGCGTCCGTCTGATACGCGGAAGGCCTCGGGTCCGAATCCCGATATCCCAACTGTGGCCGTCGTACAACGGCAGTACCTCAGGTTGTGGTCCTGAAGATGAGGGTTCGACTCCCTCCGGTCACCCCAGCTCCCGTAGGCTAACGGATAAACCGTGCGGCTACGAACCGCGAGACGAAGGTTCGATTCCTTCCGGGAGCACGTCTCCGTGACCAAACGGATAAGGCAGGGGCCTTCTAATCCCCCATGTGAGAGTTCGAATCTCTCCGGAGATATCCGATGCGGTAGCCAAGCGGCAGTCTGCAAATGGCAGAACGGCCAGAGCATTCCGATTATTGACGCCGGCCCGTTTCTGCACTATACTTGCATTCCGCAGGAATCTTGGCGCATAGTTGGGAGGTGATGGATCATGCGCAATAAATCGATGAGGCTCTTAATTCTTCTTCTGACGCTTTGCTTTACCCTGTCCGGATGCGGAGTTACCGTAAATATCCATAAAGTGTATATGGGATTTAATAAGGATGATTACACCATTGTTGCAGAAGAAGATACGCATGGAGGCTTTCTTGGGGATGGCAGTTATTATTTGATCCTTGATTGCTCTGCAAATGCTGAAAAAGCACTTGACATCGTGAAAGAATGGAATCCGATGCCCTTATCCGAGAATCTGGATCTCATTATGTACGGCGGAGAAAGGGACAACGTGATTTATGGATATGAACTTGCAGAAGAAGCGCACTGGCCGAAAATAGAACACGGTTATTACAAGTTTAAAGATGAGCAGTCTGATGATCCGGCAGATGATTCAGGGCTGTTTGACAGATATTCTTATAATTTTGAGATTGCTGTTTATGACACGGACACCGATTTCTTCTACTTTTTCAAGTTTGACACGTGATCGATCAGCATATAATAATCCAATATGCGCTCGATATTGTTTGTTCTTATAGACGGTTCGAATTTTTTACAATGAAAACGACAGAAACTCTTCCAATGGAGGATTCTGTCGTTTTTCCTTTTTTATTATAGCATGACGGTATCGGTTCTTTCGATTTTGTAAACCACACGGATGCCCAAATCTTTGAATTTGATTTTCAGAAGATTGGAAAGTCGGGCCTTATTTGTGTTCCCCAACGGTTTGCCGTAACCGCCTTCGCTGACAGGCAGCGGGTTCTGCGCGACTTTGCTGATCCCTTTCAGAACCTGGATCTGAGTACTGTGATTCAGGCGCAGCAGATCCTTTTTCGCCTCTTCCAGGAATTCGATCTTCCAGGTCATTCGATCACCGTGTCTTTGGCTTCGTCAAGTTCTTCCTGCGTGATGCCGAGCTCCTTCATGAGATCTTCCACGGGAATCGGCGGTTCGCTATTGTTTTCCAGTCTTTCGACTGCGTTTTTCAGCAGTTTATATTCCTCCTCTATTTCGCTGAGACGGGAAAACTCCGCAGGGGAAAGGATCACCGCGGCCGGTTGGTTGTTCTTCAGCACCACCAGCTGGTTCTCCGTATGAAGCCGGTCAAATATGCGCGACGCCTGTCCCCGGTTGAACTGTGTAATCGGAATCAGTTTGTCCAATACGTTTGCTGTTTTCGCCATCTTCTGTGTCCTCCGCCAACCCCTTGAGATAAGTACACTATACACCGTTTCGGCGGAAATATCAATAAATATATCGTTAAATTATAATGCACTTCAGCGCTTTCGGGCAAAAAATGCCGGAATTGCCCTTGCCTTCTTTGCTGTCCATTGATATAATGCCGGATGAATACTTTTGAAAGGAGCCCCTTATGGACAAGTTTATTCCGCCCGAGAAACGGAGCAAGAAGGAACAGAAAAAGCTGAACGCGAAGCGGCGCAGGACCTGGGGCGAGATGAGCCCGGTGACCCGCACCGTGCCGAACGGAAAGGCTTACGACCGCAAAAAACTGAAAAACGACGAACGGCGAAACAGCAGGAACTTCCGAGAAGACGGACCTGCTGTTTTGTTATTGTGGGCAGTGTGATCCGCCGATCCGGGGCGGCTCGGATTTGCCGGCCGGGCCGAATTTTCTCTTGAACATATCCGCATTTCCTGCTATACTGTGAACGCAATAAATCTTAAGGAAAGCGAGGTACGGACGATGACTGCGATGAAGATGGAATTGATCAATGCATTCGGTACGGTGACCTCGGTTTCTGCATTCTGACGGCTGACAGCAGCTGTGATGAAAGACCGTGGCTTCCTGCCGCGGTCTTTTTATGTGGCAAAGCTCCGCACCGAAAATGCCGGTAAAACGATAATGCAGACGGGATTCTCCGAAACTGCAGCGCGAAACAAAATGACAAATACAACGGAGCAAACAGAATTGAATCAGATCATTATCAGAAAAGAAACAAAAGAAGATCAATACAACACGGAACACATGGTGATGCGTGCGTTCTGGAACATTCACGGACCGGGCTGCGACGAGCACCTGCTCGTGCACAAGCTGCGGGACGCCGAAGAGTATCTGCCGGACTTAAGCCGCGTGGCCGAACGGGACGGCAGGATCGTCGGGGCGGTCTTTGCGTCGCGGGCGAAGGTCACGGAGCAGAAAGAAGGCAGGGAGATCGTGCATGAAGTCCTGACCTTCGGGCCGCTTGCGGTCGAGCCGACCTGCTTCAGCCGTGGGATCGGCGCAGCACTGCTCGCGGAGCTGATCCGCCTCGGCAGGGAAGCCGGCTTTCCGGGGATCGTCATCTGCGGCGAGCCCGAATACTATCCGCGGCACGGCTTTTCGACCTGCGATCACTTCGGGATCGTGCACCCCGAACTCGGCAATTTCCCTGCCTTCATGGCATTTCCGCTGAATGACAGCTTCGCCGAAGTACACGGGACATTTACCGAGGCGCCGGTCTTCGGACAGTGCGGGGACGAAGAGGAACTGCGCCGATTCAACGAGGGATTTCCCTTTTATAAACCGTTGAAACTGCGCTGCCAGTGGCTGCACAAAGAGCGGCTCGGCCGCATTTCGGCGGTGCACAAGGGGAGCTTCCTCGTCCGCTTCTTTGAGCAGGACATCCCGGCGAAGGTGAAGGGAAGCTTTTATGAAATGCCGCCGGAGGACTGGCCGGTCGTGGGCGATTGGGTGACCTTTGACCACAGTCCGTCGGGGGATTCGGTGATCCTGTCCGTCTGCGAACGGACGAGTTTTCTGCAACGGCCGGATTCTGCAAAGCCCGCAGGGATGCAGTACATGGCTGCCAATGCGGACTATACCTTCATCATCACCTCTCTTAACGACAATTACAGTTACAACCGCATCGCGCGCTATGCGGGCGTGGTGCTGGCCGGCGGCTCGGTGCCGGTCGTGGTCCTGACGAAGGCCGACCTGTGCCCGGACCCGGAGCGCTATGTCGAGGAGGTCCGCGGGATCTCCGACAAGGTTAAAGTGCACGCGGTCTCGGTCTATGACGGGACCGGTCTTGACGCCCTGCGGCCTTACCTGGAACCCGGAAAGACGGTCTGCCTCGTGGGTTCTTCCGGCGCCGGCAAATCCACCCTGCTGAACGCTCTGGCCGGCGAAGAGATCATGAAGACGGCGGCGATCCGCGAAGCGGACGCGAAAGGCCGTCACACGACCACCCACCGCCAGCTCATCGAACTCGCAAACGGCGCGTGCATCATCGATACGCCCGGCATGCGGGAGATCGGCGTGGCGGCAGCGGAAAGCGGTGTCGACGATACCTTCGCCGACATCATCGAGTTGGAAAAGCATTGCCGCTTCAGCGACTGCCGGCATGAAACGGAGCCCGGCTGTGCGGTGAAAGCCGCGATCGCATGCGGCGAACTGACGGCTGAGAGGCTGGAACTTTACCGCTCGCTCAGCCGCGAAAGCCGGAACTACGAGAAGAAAAAAGAGATCTCCAAGCGCGTGAAAGCGATGAAAAAGATGAAATGATGCGGATCAGCGCATTGCAAAATGGACATTTTTTTGGTATGATCAAAAAAACATACGCACGGAGGAAAACGGCTATGAAAAAAACGCGGAAATGGACCAGACTGATCGTTCTCATCTTAGCTTTTGTGTGCATTGTGACAGTGCCATCCAAGAAAGCGTATGCATGGAAAACGAAAACACATGGGTACAGTGCGAACCTGCTGCTTAAGGAGGCAGAGGACGGATACGTTACCATCGACGGAAAGAATTACGCGATCCCGCAGGAGTATATGGAGGCCCTGTTTGGCGTGGATGACCAGAAAGGGTATCCGGATTCGTTCCGCGCAGGCACGCTCGGTCCGGACTTCTATCCGGACATGCTGACGGGGCAGTCGTATATCCATCCGTATAAACAGGGCGTACCTGTCGGTGACTGGCTGCTGGAACTTGTCGAAGGGGTAAACAGCCTGCCGAAGAACAGCAGCGCGCGGAGGGAAGCGCTTGCCTTCACGCTCGGCATGGCGATCCATTTTGCCGGCGACCAGTTCGGCCACGACTTCATCAATGCCTTCGCAGGAGGCGCTTATCCGTCGTACGCGGAGGCCGCGCAGAGTGAGAGAAAACTGTATTACATTATCCGCCATATGGCTGAAGAGTCGTACATGGACAGCCTGATCGGTTCCCGGCTCGGCAATACGGGTGTTGACGCGCCGGAGAAGTTCATCGTTAATACATGGATCTACGAAGGCACCGCGAATGCCGGTCCCGCGAAGATCTATTCCCGGTACAGCGACGGAATGATGTACCAGTACAAGTACCTGGTCGAAATGCGCCAGAAACTCTACAAATATGCGGAGGAAAAGCGCTACAGTATTTGGCCGCCGCTTCCCCAGATCGTCCATTACCTTGATGAATGGATCGCTGACCTCGACAGAGCGACTTATCAGCTGATCGTCGCTTTCGATGATATTGCACACGATTTTATGACCGGTGCGAACGGCAAGAGCGATATTGATATCGTAAAAGACAGGCTGAACAAGTGGCTGAAGGATTACGGAAAGTATGCTTCGCCTGCGCCGGATATCCTGGCGAAGATCGCTGATGCGTTTTCAGAATCGACGACGTGGGTGCTGAATGAGCTCGGGCTTGGAGATCTCACGGAAGCCTGGGAACAATTCAAAAGCAAATTGATCTCGGATATGATCATGTGGGGGTTGTCCCAGGCCGGCATCGACGTAAACAGTTATCTGGAATTGCTGAGTGATCCGGAGAAGGCACTTGCGCCGGCAGACTATGAAGAATATCTCACGTACATGAATGCCTTCGAGGAGGATCCGGAGTCATTTGACGCCTTCTACAATACCCTCCTGATGGGCAAGCTGATCCTGATGGGTCCGGAAAACCTGGACCGGTTCTTCCAGGAGTACCATGTGGGGACCGGGTTCAGCAACACGACCGGCGAGATCATGATGGACGAATTCAAGATATCCATCAAAACAGGACCCTATGACCACAACGGTACCGACGACAACGTGATCTGTGACGTTTATGAGGGCCAAACTAAGATCACGAGCAAACTGCTGGATACATCCGGCCACAATGACTTTGAGATCGGACTGTGGGACGAGTTCTATGTAGAGCTGCCGAAGAAGATCTCACCGTCCAAACTGAGGGTGGCGCTCCGGATCGAACCGCATTATGCCGGGCAGACCATATCGGACACCTGGGTTCCGTATGATGCCTGGATCACATGCCGCTGTCTCGGTTTTGACGTACTGGAGGGTCAGAAGGTCCTCCCTCACCATGAGGTGTTTGAGAACTTCGGTGAACGAAAGTTTCTGTCTTTCAGTGTGAACGCCGCCGCTCTGAAATATACCACTGCGCTCAACCTGGGGATCATCAGCTACATGAAGAGCAATGACAACAGCACGCAGTGGGTGACCAAAACGGGTAACGTCCTCTGGAACAATACGGCCGGACGGCAGAATGTTCTGTACGAAGTTTTCCACGGCTTCAAGCCGACGATCGAGCTCTCGGCGGACCAGACCGTCTTCACCCCGGGAACCCATGCGACTCTGACAGCCAACTTTACCAGTTACTGGAACGGCATCAGCAAAGAACGGCGTGACAGGGAAGAAATCATCCCGGATGTCGGCGAGACAAAACAGCAGGCCTGCAACGGAACGGTCAGGATCATGGATGTCAGCGGCGCAACGCCGAAACAAGTTCTGACCGGCACCGTTACAAACGGCGTGATGACCGCAGACCTGTCGTCTCTTGCAGCGGGAAATTATAAACTGCGTGCGGACTTTGACGGTGACGATTACAACGGTTCGAGCCAGTCGAACGTCGTGGAAATCACGGTCGCATCGACGACCTATCATATCACATTCCAGGTCGTTAACGGTGCCTGGGATAACGGATCGAGAGAAGAGATCAAGATTGATCTGACCGGCGCAGGCACAGAGCTTTATCTCAGCGCGGACCAGATCCCTGCAGTCGGCAACAGGCCTGTTGACAACACCTACAAAGCCGGCAGCTGGGAGCCGATGCTTGATACGAACACCCCTATCACAAAGGATACGACATTTGTCTATACCTACGCAAAGAAGCAGCCGATCAGCGCGACCGTGACGTTCGAGGTCGTGAACGGATCCTGGAACGACGGGACGTCCGGGAAAAAGACCGTTGTCCTGAACGGTCTGGAAGGCGACGTGCTGAAACTGTCCGCGGGGCAGATCCCGGCGGTCGGAGAAAAGCCCGCCGACCACAGTTACAAGGCGGGCAGCTGGGATCCTGTCCCCAATACGGAAACGGAGATCACAGGAAATCCGACCTATACCTACACCTATGCAAAGAAAGCAGAGATCAGCCGGACCGTGACGTTCGAGGTCGTGAACGGATCCTGGGATGACGGGTCGACGGAAAAGAAGACCGTTGTACTCAGCGGTTACGAAGGCGATAAGCTGAAACTGTACGAAGACCAGATCCCTGCAGTCGGCAAGTACCCTGTCGACCACAGCTACAAGCCGGGCGGCTGGGAACCTGTCCCCGATACGGAAACGGAGATCACAGGAAATCCGATCTATACCTACACCTACGCAAAGAAAGCAGAGATCAGCCGGACCGTGACGTTCGAGGTCGTGAACGGATCCTGGGATGACGGGTCGACGGAAAAGAAGACCGTTGAACTCAGCGGTTACGAAGGCGATAAGCTGAAACTGTCTGAAGACCAGATCCCTGCAGTCGGCATGTACCCTGTCGACAACAGCTACAAAGCAGGCGGCTGGGATCCTGTCCCCGATACGGAAACGGAGATCACAGGAAATCCGACCTATACCTACACCTACGTTTTGAAGGAAACACATACCGTAGAGTTCGAAACCAACGGAGGATCTGCGATCCCGGATGCGACCGTCTTTTCCGGTGATCCTGTTGCGAAGCCGGATGATCCGGAGAAACCGGCCTTTGTCTTTGCCGGCTGGTTCGCGGATGAAAGCCTTGAAACGCCTTATGACTTCTCGACGCAGGTCACTTCCGATCTGGTATTGTATGCTGCCTGGGAACCGATAAGCTATCAGGCGGACGGCAACGTAAATTACACACGCGGCACGAATGAAGATGCAGTCTTTACGATTCACCGCAGCCATGCAGACGGGACCTGTTTTGCTCACTTTACCGGCGTCATGATAGACGGTCGGCTGCTTGAAGACGGGAAGGACTATACCGCCGCACAAGGAAGCACGGTCATTACGCTGAAAGCATCCTCGCTGGAGACCCTGTCTGACGGTCGCCATACCGTAACGGCAGTCTTTGATGACGGCCGGGCGGAAGCCAAACTGACGGTGTATTCCGAACAGTTGACGCCGGACTCCGGGGACAGCAGTGATCCCGGACTGTGGACCGTTCTCCTGATCACAAGCTTTTCGGGCATCGTGGCCGTAATGGCTTATGATAAAAAACGCGCGGCCGTGGGGAAATAGAGCAGCGCCATGCCGGAACCGAAAATCGCGAAAAGACCATTGGTCCGACTTAAGCGAGTTTCACCGGGACAATAAAACAGCGGGCAGGTTTTCCTGCCCGCTGTTTTATTCATTTCCCCTTGACTGCCTTATTCGGTGATGATGACCGGGGAGGCGTAGAACTTCGTGGTGGCGAAGTTCAGGGTCAGCTTGGCGTTGCCGTTCTTCGTGCCGGTGACGTCATAGGCGCCCCAAACGGCCGCGCGCTGATAGGATTCGCAGTGCGCCGTCACGATCTGGGTGGCGCTGTAGCCGCCGTCTTCACGGTTCAGGCCGGCCGCCTGCCAGACCACGTTCAGGAAGGTCGAAACGCTCAGGTACGGAACCACGTCGCGGGTATCGCCCAAACGCTTGACGGTACCCTCACGGGACAGGCCGTTGATCAGCGGAGAACCGAAGGTCACAGTGTTCAGGACGTTGTATTTGGACTTGATGGTGGAGTCCGAAGCCGCCTGCTGCGCGACCATGCCGCCCAGGCTGTGGCCCGCAATGACCAGGTTCGATCCTTTCGGGACTGCATCCAGGATGGCGTTGCGGACGTTGCGGATGTAGCAGTTGTCCTGTTCGAAACCGACCAGCAGGTCGGTCCATACGCCGGTGCTCTGGTTGAATGCCAGATCCGTGCCGGACAGGCAGACCACATACACGGTCTTGTTGGTGGTGGTCCACCAGCTCTTGGTGGTCAGCGTGCCCTTCGTGATGGAAATGGGACCGTTCGGCTGCCGGTAGGAATAGCCGATCTGCACCAGGCGGGACAGTTCGGCCGCGTTGGTGAAGGTCACGGTCTGCTTTGCATTCAGCTGCGCCTGGACCGCGTTGATCAGGGTCTCGTTGTCGGCTTCGGCAGCATTCGCCGCGACGGACAGACCGAAGATCATCGCGAGGCAAAGGACGACGGCAAGGATCCGTCTTGTTTTCTTCATGTCAGCCTCCTTTTGGGGTGTTGATCGTATTTGTGAAGGGGATGCGCTTCCCCTTTCTTTCACTTATAAAATAAGGCAAAATGTGTGTTTTTGTCAAGTGAAAATGATAGATGTCAGGTGCTGTCATCCTGAGCATAGCGAGAAGATTCTTCGTCGCTGCGCTCCTCAGAATGACTGAAGGCTGCGCTCTTGCACAAGGCACGCTCTTCGGGTGTCAGAATGACAGAAGGGAGCAATGGTTACTCTCTGTCATCCTGAGCGCAGCGAAGGATCTTCTCATTCAGCTTCTCCGCGAAGATGCGGTGGCCTTCCTCGGTGAAATGCACGCCGTCGAAGGCGAGGGGGATACCCCACTGCCCGGCGTCGGCAAAGAGGATATGCTGCCTTTCGGCCAGCGCCCTGTACTCGCCGGCGAGCGCCTTCGAGCGGCGGATCTGCTCTTCACCCTCGACCCAGAAGCCGGGGACGAAGGGCGGCGGGGCAATGAGGAGGATATTTGTCTGGGATCCCTCCCCGAGCGTCTCTTTCAGGGTCATGATCAGCGCTTCCATATCGGCGGCCGTTTCCTGCGGGGATGAGCCGAGGATGATGTCGTTCGAGCCGAGCATGATCGTGACAAGGTCGAACGGGCCTTCCTTTTCCACCTGCCGCGCGAACATCGCGTGCAGCGACCGCCGCATCACGGGCAGGCCATTGTAGCCGTGGTTCACGACGCTGTGGCCGGCCGCCTCCAGCCGCCCTTCCCAACGGACCTCATAGTGGTAGCGCCCGCCCATGGGCAGGGCAGGATCGTAGCCGTAGGTATTTGAATCTCCGATGCAGCAGATGCGCATGGCAAATGTTCCTTTCCGGCGGCTCTCCCGGCGCCGCCGTCACTTCAGTATATCGTCTCGACTTCGCCTTCGATCCCAAAGCGCTTTTTAAATTTCTCCAGGTCATCGGGCGTCCTGATCAGTTCGACCTCACGGAAGCGTTTCGTCTCGAGGTCCACGAAGCCCGCGACCTTCTCGCCGGTGCAGATGCTCGCACGCACCGCGGGCCGGAGCTTCGCCGGGTCGTAGCTCTCCGCCGGCTCCTGCTTCGTAAACAGATATTTCAGAAAGCCCATTTCAGTCTTCCTCTTCCTCCTCGTCTTCATCCCAGTCGAGCAGCTCGCGGATCGCCCGCCCGTCTTCGCGGGTCAGGTTGGCGGGATCGATCCCGCATGCCCAGCAGGCGTCAAAAAGCGACTGACCGCTGCGCACTTCGTCGGCGATCTCCTCGAGCTTTTCCTCCGGGATGCCGAAATATCCGGTGCCGTGAAGAAAAGCCAGTTCCACAGGGTCAAAAGGGAGCGGCATATCAGTCCTCCTTTCGGGCTTTCAGCCAGATCACGGCCGCAAAGATCAGGAACGGCAGGCCGGCGAGAAGTCCCACGGGCGCCGGGCCGAGCAGCGCCGCGTTGGCGTTACCGCTCACCCAAACCGCTATCGGCAGCGTTCCCGCCGCATTGATCGCGCCGTGCAGGATCGCGGGCAGCCAGATGCTCCCGCTCTTTTCATAGATCCAGCTGTGCAGGATGCCCCAACCGGCCGTTATGACGGCAAAGAGAATCATCCCGACGACCGGGTAGCCGAAGTAGCCGAAGCCGTATTCGTAGCCGATCAGCCAGATGAGCGGGAAATGCCAGGCGCCCCAGATGAGGCCGTGCAGGACCATGGCCTTCTTCCGACCGAACTTTGCCTTGAGCTGCGGGTAGAGAAAGCCGCGCCAGCCGATCTCTTCGCCGAGGGCGAGCACGCCGTTCAAAAGCGGCGCGTAGGTGATGCTGCCGACCGCGCTGATCACGACGTACAGCGGATAGGTCAGTCCCTGCGCCTCCAGCTGCGCGAGGGCATCCGCGCCTGCGCTTGCCTCCAGGGCCTTTCCGCTGATGTCAAAATGCCCCGGGAAGACAAGGAAATACAGCGCCGCGCCGATGACGGTCAGGATGAGCGGCGCGAACCAGGCGAGCAGGATCAGCTTCAGATTCTTTTTGATCTGCGGCTTCCAGCCCATGCCGCCGATGTCGCCGCGGGACATAAAGACCGCGAGCGCAGGGACGAACATCATCGCCGCAATCACCAGCCGCGCGACGACCGTGCCGCCTTTGGCGGCAATCATGCCCACGAACGCCTGGATCAGCCAGGCCATGCCGAAGGCGAGCAGGAGGAATCTCCGCACTTTTTTTCTATTGTAATCAGTATTGGTCATCGTGGTCACCTCTCACCCTTCCATTATACCACACAAAAAAGCGCCGGGTACAGTCCCGGCGCAGAGTTTTGAAAAATGACATGGAATGTCATCCTGAGGAGGGCGAAGCCCGACGAAGGATCTTAGCAAGAAGATTGCCGCGTCGCCCTATGGGCTCCTCGCAATGACAGCCTCAGACGATCTCCCACACGAGGGTGACGGTGTCGGTGACTTCGATGTCGTCCGGCTCGATGTCCATGTCGTAGCTGCCGTAATCTGCGGCCGCGCCCGCGACCATCATTTTGGACTCCATCCGATTCATCGGCCTGACCTCAAAATCGATCTCGCCCCAGGAATAATCGATGCTCTGGAGTTCGCCGAGCTTCGCGCCGGCGGCTTTTGCCAGCACCTTCGCCTTGGCGGCGGAATCCTTCACGGCAGCGGCCAGGAGCGCATTTTTCGACGCCTCCGGATCCTTCACGGTGTAGCTGATACGGAACTCCGGCGCCACGGCCTTTGCATTTGCCAGCGCGTAGAGGATCTTCCCGAGCTTTTCGTTGTCCGAGTCGAACTCCAGCTTCAGCACGTGGCGGAAACGGTAGCCGGTAAGGCGCTGCTTCCAGACCTGCTTTTCCTGGTAGCTTTCGTACTCGGGATCGACGGAGAAGGAGAGTGTTTTGGTGTCTTTCCGCTCAAAACCGAAGGGTTCGAGCAGGGCTTTCAGGGCCTCCGTATCCTCCGATGAACGCTTCACGGCCTTGCCGTATTCGCGCTCCAGCCCCTCCAGGGTCAGCGTGAGCCTGGTCACGTCAGGGTGAACTTTTATCTGTCCTTTACCGGTCACACGGATCGTTTTCATCTCTTACTCCTTTCCCGGCGCGCATGCGTCGATCACGTTCTGGTAGCACTGTCTGGTTTCGCGGTCAAAGCAGACCATGGTCACGTCCATGCCGTAGTCGGGGTTCGCGGTGAGCCACTTCGACACGGTCCGCAGTGCGACAGCGGCCGCCGCCTGCTTCGGATAGCCGTACACCCCGGTCGAGATCGCGGGGAAGGCGATCGTGTGCAGATCATGCGCCTTGGCCACTTCCAGCGAGTTGAAATAGCAGTCGCTGAGCAGTTTTTCGCAGCGGGCCGCGTCGCTTTTGCTGTAGACCGGGCCGACCGTGTGGATCACATATTTGGCCGGAAGCAGCCAGCCGCCGGTGATCTTGGCTTCGCCGGTCTCACAGCCGCCAAGGCCGCGGCATTCCTCCCGGAGCCCGGGCCCTGCCGCGCGGTGGATCGCGCCGTCCACGCCGCCCCCGCCGAGCAGCGACTTATTGGCCGCGTTCACGATGGCGTCCACCTTCAGCTTCGTGATGTCGCCCCTTACGAAACCGATATGATTCCGCGGTTTGTCGGCTTCAAAGATCAGGTTGATCAGTTCCTTCGTCAGCAGGAAGGGCTTCTCCCAGGGATTGATGATGACCCCGGCTTCCTTCATGCCGCGGCAGCTCTGCAGGAAAGCGTCGATGAAATAGGAGATGATGGAGGACGGCTCGCCCTTTTCATATTCTTCCCGGCTCGTAAAGGCAAGCAGCCAGATCCGCCCGTCGTTCGTCTCCAGGGTGTGGAATCTGAAATGCAGCTCTTCCTGCGTCGTGATCGTATCTCCGACCTTCACCTTTTCCGGATCGACGACGTTCAGCATCTGCTGCGGCGGGATGACCGGAAGCATGAAATGGCCGTCCTCGTGCATGCGGGTGCGGATGGCTTCGAGCACCCCGATCAGGTTTTCCCTGCTCGACTCTTCGTAGTACCGGGCGATCGCTTCCTCGATCGTTTTGTTGCCGGCAAGGAACGGGTCTTCGGCAGCTGCGTCTTCCCGTCCGCGCAGGACGTCGAAGCGGTCAAGGACCTCCAGCATGTCCGGCTCCAGGCGTTCTCTGCAGTCTGCTTCCAGCAGCGCCGGCACCCCGTAAAAGGCCTCCGCGATGCTGCCGGCGATGCAGGTGAGCGTGTCGCAGTCGCCGCCGAGCGAGACCGCCGTGCGGATCACGTCCTCGAAATCCGTCCCCTCCAGGAAGGCCGTAATGGCTTCCGGGACGGTCTTCTGGCAGGTCTCGTCGTGGTGGTAGCCCGGCCGGATCTCATCGCAGGTCCGGGACAGGTCGTAGCCGAATTCGCGGACGATATAGTCCTTGATCTCTTCCTTGGTCTTCCCGTTCCGGGCCATCCAGATGGCCGCCGCCGTGCTTTCCGCGCCTTTGATCCCTTCGGGATGGTTGTGGGTCGGCAGAGCGGTAAGCCTTGCCAGGCCCCGCGCGTCTTCGAGCGTTTCACCGAGCCAGCCGGCCGCTGCGACCCGCATGGCTGAGCCGTTTCCGTAGCTGCCGTAAGGCCCCATGCTCTTGTCCCACAGCCAGCGGCGGAACCTTCCGCCGTAGCCCGCGTCCGGGTATTTGCCGCCCCACTCGCGCATACGGCGCGCGACGGCGTCCTTGATCTCGTCATCGCTGCCGCCCAGGGTATCCATCAGGGCCTCGGCCACCGCAATTGTCATCACGGAGTCGTCGGTGAACGCCGAATCATCCGAAAAGAGCGGGAAATCCTTTGTTTTTTTGCCCCTGTCGAACTCGTAAGGGGCGCCGATCATATCGCCGAGTAATGCGCCGTACATCTTATTTTCCTCCCTTTTTGCCGCGTTTTTCGTAGTCTTCGTCAATGCGTTTCTTCCAGCCCGCGCCGATGGGCGCCGCGCTCGCGCGCATCTCGCACACCGTCTCCGCCAGGACCGTGTAGTTCAGCTGCGTGCCCACGCGGTCGGAATTGTAGTTCGCCGCGCGGTCGGCCCCGATCCCGAAGCGGCCGGCGGTCTTGATCGCGTCGATGTTCGCGCCGAGGAAGAGGAACTCCCAGCCCTTTTCCTTCTGCTGTTCGACCATCTGCTTCACACGGTCGTAGGTATACTCGCGGCTCGCATTTTCCAGCCCATCCGTGATGATCACGAAAATGGTCTTCTCGGGGCGGTCTTCCTCGCGGATGTATTTGTGGACGTTCCCGATGTGGTGGATGGCTCTGCCGACGGCGTCGAGAAGGGCCGTGCAGCCGCGCACGTAGTATTCTTTGTCGGTCATCTGCGGGACCTTTTCGAGCGGCACGCGGTCGTAGAGCACTTCGATGCGGTCGTCGAAGAGCACCGTGGAGACGAGGACCTCGCCCTCCGCCTCGCGCTGCTTGGTCATCATGCTGTTGCAGCCGCCGATGGTGTCGCTTTCGAGTCCTCCCATGGACCCGCTGCGGTCCAGGATCATTACCAGTTCAGTCAGATTTTTCTTCATTGTTAAGCCCTCCTTGCGTTGTTTTTTGTTTTCTGACGCAAGTATAGCCTTAACGAAGAAGGAAATGGTCGCTTGCCGGGCGACATCGAAAATGCCTCAGCAGAGCGGGCGGACAGGCCCGGCAGCCCAGCCCTGGCAGCGTCATCAGCCGAGGATCGGCTGCTCAAATTTGAACAGCAGGGCGTTCACCTCGTAAATATCGTAGATCGCATTCTCGATGCAGAAACTTACGATCAGGTCAAATTTAATGTTGTTGGTGAGGGTGAGCCCGGCAGCGGCGAGCAGGTCCTTCGTGTCGTCCAGGTTCAGCCGGAGTGCGATCGCCAGCGCCACGATGGTCTTTTTCTTCGGGATGTAATCTTCGCTGCAGCGGATCTTGGAGAAGAGCTTCCGGTCGATATTGGCGCGGTGGTAGACCTCGGGATCGGTCAGGCCCCGCTCATCGATCATGCGCAGGAGCCGCGCCTGAAAGCTCTCGCCGAGGTGTTTCATGACCTCATCGAGGGACGGCTTCTTCGCAGCAGCAGCGGTTCCGGCGGAGATCCCGGCGGCCGCGCCGACAGGCATGGTATAAGAAATCTGCGGGGCGGGTTTCGCCGCCGGCATGGCAGGTTCCTGAAGCAGCGGAGACTCCGATTTCGCCGCAGAAGGTTTCGGTTTGGCAGAAAAAGGGGCGGGCTTCGCCGCAGGCATCGCCATGGATGCCTGGGACATTGCGGGCGGAGCCGACTGCGGCACGGGTGCCGCGGGTGCCGCACCGGCCTTTTCCCCAAAACCTATGCTCGCATTGTAATCCTGTCTCCTTCGACGGTCGGCTTCGCGCCGCTCCGCCATCATTTCAGCGAAGCGTTCCTCGTCCTTCTCGCCGTACTCCGCAGCGGTCTGCGCCGCGACGTATTTTTCATCAATGTACGCCTCGACCTTGTCCGCCAACCCCTGCGCGATGCGGAAGGCGCCGGGGTTGAACACGACCAGCGTCACGTCCAGATCCGATTCCTCCAGGTGATCGCGGATCACGTCCAGCGCGGTATCGAGCGCTTTGTCCTTCGGGAAACCGTAGACCCCCGCCGCGATGAGCGGGAAAGCGATACTTTCGCAGCCGAGCTGGTCGGCGAGCAGCAGGGACTTTCGGTAGCAGGAACGCAGGATCTCGAATTCACCGTGCGCGCCGTCCGTCCAGGCGGGACCAACGGTATGGATGACGTATTTCGCGGGCAGCTTAAAGGCCGGCGTGACCGCGCACTCGCCGGGTGTGATTCGGCCAATCTTCCTGCGCGCCGCGAGGAGTTCTTCCTCCCCCGCCGCTTTGTAGACTGCCGCATCCGTCCCGCTCCCGTATTTCGGCTCGGGATTTGCGGTGTTCACGATCGCATCCGCTGCGACCCGCGTGATATCATTTCGAACGATTTTGAATGGCATGTACGCACCTCATCTTTCAGGGCTTCAAACAGCACAGGGGTACGGCATAGACGCCGTTTTTCATTCGATACGCGACCTTGTTTTTGGTTACGACCATCAGGAATGCAGGCTTTCCGGTCTTTTCTTCATCAATGTCTCCGGCAATGCTGAGCAGGTTTTTGGAGGCCTGAAGGATATCGTCTTCACCGCCCAATTTCACCTCGATCAGTGCCCACGATCCGTCCCTGAACTGAATGACGGCATCGGCTTCTCTCTTTCTTCCGTCGCGGTATTTGTATACGCGCGCGCCAATCGTGTCGGCATAGACCCGCAGATCGTGAATGACCAGCGATTCAAACAGCAACCCGAAAGTCGTAATGTCCTTAAAGATCCCTTCGGGCGTGATCCCCAATGCGGCAGCGCCGATTGAAGGATCCGTAAAATGCCGAGTCTCCTTTGCCCTGATGGCAGTCTTGCTCCTCAGATTCGGATTCCACGCCGGGAGTTCTTCGATGACATAAAGATTTCTTAATGCGTTCAGATATTTGGAAAAAACGTCTTTGTCGAAGGATTCGTCGCTTGATGCACAGTCTTCCCGCAGCGTCTCGTCCGAAGCAGCAATGGAAACGTTTCTCGCATAGGATCTCATCAGCTTTCTGGCCTTCTGTTCGTCCTTCCGCAGAGGGATGTCCTTCAGCGAAAAAATGTCGTCAGTTACAACAACCTCGTAATAGTCTGCCGCCTGCGCCAGCGAGACCTCGCGGTCTTTGTTGATGGCCAGCGGCCAGCCCCCTCTGCATATATAATAGGCATAGTCGTATACGGTTTTGTTGGAAACGGCAGGAGTAAACCGGCCTTCTTTCAGATCCAGAAGGGAGACCGCGCCGCTGCTTTCTCCGGTCTCGTACAGCGACAGCGTCCGCATCATCTTGCGGATGATTCTTCCGTTGCCGGTGTGCCTGCTGCTGCCGTCTTCCATATCGTTTCTGTATTTGTCCGTGACGCTTCCGGTCAGGATATACTGGCCGAATTCACCGGCCTGATCCACTTCATATTTGATCTGATCCCAAATAAAGGACACATGCTGCCATTCATCAATAAGTATCGGTTTCGGCCCGTAATTCAGAAAAGTGGATGGTGAGATCTTGGCCAATTCGATGTAATCCCTTCTGGTTTCAAGCGGCATCAGGTCGATGACGGTTTTGGCGTAGCGGTTCGCCGTTGTTGACTTCCCGCACCATTTGGGGCCGACGATCACCAAAGCACCCTTGCTCTTTAAGGCAAAGGCAACAGTTTCGTCGAACAATCTCTTAATGTACTTCCGTTCCATGGCGAGAAACCTCTCTTTCGAGGCTATCGTACACTAAATCGGAGAAAAAGACAAGAAAAAATCGGAGAAAAAGATAAAAATTAATCGGAGAAAAAAGTAGAAATAAATCGGAGAAAAAGTCAAAAATAAATCGGAGGTTTGTGAAAAACGCCGGGCCCAATAAAAGAAACCCCTGCAGAACAGGCGGTTCTGCAGGGGCTTCCATGATTTCCGTGATCGATACCGGGCCGGAGCTTCTTACTCGGCGATCGTGTACACCACGAAGATGCCGGTATAGTCTTTCGCAGCTTTCTCTTCAGCACTGAGCTTCGCGAAAGCGGCGGGATCGGCGGCGCTCGCCTGCATCACAGCGAAGCCGACCTGAATGTCGAGCTGCTGTATGCTGCCGTCGCTGAAGCTGACGCTGCAGTGAATGACCGTGCCGACCAGTTCGTTGAGGCGGGCGGCGCGCTCCGCATCGGCGGATGCGTTCGGCGCCGTCTTGTCATCCTTCGCATAGAACTCCGAAGAGTCTTTGTCGCTCTCGCCCACGAGGGCCATGGCGAAGCCGTCGGCGGCCTGTCCCGCGGCCGTGAGCGTGACGGAAGAGTACTTGCGGCTTACGGCCCCATCCGCAGCCTTGCCGGCCTTTTCGGCCTGATTCAGATAATACTGATCGAAGATGCTATCCAGCCCTTCACCGACCTTGTTGCCCGCAGTCACCGGGTCGCTGCCGCCCGCGAAGATCACGGCGATCGCGTCCTTATCGGCCGTATAGGTCACGCGGGCCACGTTCTCGCCGCTCACCGTGAAGGGAAGCGCGACGTAGTACTCAGTCCCGCCGGGGCCGGCCACGCTGCCCTTGCCGCTGTCGCCTCTGCCGATGACGTTCATGCTGCCGCTGCCGGTCTCAATGTATACCGGCTGGCCCTTTTCCAGCTCCGCTGCGTGCACCGTCAGCGAGAAGGCATTGCCGGTCTTCTTGCCGAACAGGTTCGGGCCGAGGATCGCGCCGAGCGCGACCACCAGGGCCAGCGCGGCCGCGACCGCATAGCGGACAGCAGCCAGGCGTTTGCTCACCGCTTTCTTCGCCGGCGCCGCATTTGCCGCAGTCCTGACGACTCTCTCAGTCTCATGATTCCGCGCCGCTTCCAGCGCCTTTTCCACAGCGCCCTCGGGCGCCTTGATCTTATCCACCGTCTCGGTGTATCTGTTGTTTCGCACTTAACCTTCCCCCTCTTCAAGCAGATCTTTCAGTTTCCGGCGCGCGCGCTGCAGCGTCGAGCTGACCGTATTCGGATTCTTCCCGAGGATCTTTGCGATCTCGGCAATGGTGAATTCCTCGTAGTAGTACAGATAAATGACGTTCCGCATGGTCTCCGGCAGCTGCCGGATCTCTTCCATCACAGCGCTTTGCTCGGGCTGCGCAAGCTCGGCGCATTCATCGAGCGGCACAAAATTGCGGCGCCATGCGAGCCGGTGCAGGCTCCTGCATTTATTTACTGTTACGCGGATCAGCCACGCCTTCAGGTGTTCGGGATCATCCCGGCACGGACACTTCGTCAGCAGCTCGATGCACACATCCTGCAGGATGTCCTCCGCATCCGCCGCGCTCTGGCAGTTATGGACAGCGATCCGGTAGATCATGTCGGAATACTGACGGATGATCCGCTCTGTTTTTTCGGCATCGAACTTGTCCATAACGACCTCCTTTCACCTGTAATGCGTCCGAGGGGGAGGGTTTTCGTGCACAGGGAAAAATATTTTGTCGGCAACAGAAAAAGGGGATCACTCCCCTTTCAGCTCTACGATCAGCGGCTCTACCCCCATCGCGGGCAGGATCAGGTCCACCAGGTCCTTCGTCCTGAAGCGTATGGAACTCGTGTTCTCGCAGGGGTGGCAGCCGAACATTTCCTCCTTCAGCACGTCTTCGTCCACGAGGAGGGACACGTCGTGCCTGCGGTCGTTCATGAGCCCGAGCACCGACACGCTGCCCGGGTGAAGGTCCAGGAAGCGCTCCAAGTGCTCTTCGTCGGCAAAGGACAGGCGCGTGAGGCCGTGCTGCCCGGAGAGCTCGCGGATCTTAAAGACCTTGTCGCCCGGCATGATCAGCAGGAAGAACTTCGTTTTGCTGCGGTTGCAGAGGAAGAGATTCTTGCAGATGCGGACGCCCAGGACCGCGTCCACTTTTGCGCAGACCTCCATGCTCGTGGCCGGTTCATCCGGGTGGTCCGTCCGGTCAAATGCGATCCCCAGCCGGTCAAGAAATTCGTAGGCCCGGACCTCCCGGGCGCTTCGCCCCGTCATGTCGGCCGGGGAGCCGTGAAAAAGTTCCATATCATCTCCTTAAGGGAAAATGAGATCAGCTTTGCGGGAGCTTTCCGGAAATGCACGCCGCGAGCAGCGCCCGGCAGCCCGCCTCGATCTCGCGGTAAGCCTTGGGAAAATTACGGGTGTACCAGGGGTCATCCACCTCGGCATCGCCGAGAAGAAGGCGCACCTTGCCTTCCGGCGCCTCGTCCACAAGGTGCCCGAGCAGGCGCCGAAGGCCCCGCAGATTCCCGCGGTCCATGAGGACCACAAGGTCATATTCCGCAAGGTCTGCGGCCGTGATCTGCCGCGCCTCGCCCGGATAAAAAGGCACGCCGTGCGCCTTCAGCTCGCGCTGCGCGCGGAAGTCCATGGGATTGCCGCGCCCGCCCCAGATCTCCTCCGTGGAAATGGCCGCGGAAGCGACCTGAAAGCGCGCCGAGACCCCGGCCTCATCGGCCAGGTGCCGGAAAATATGCTCCGCCATGGGCGAACGGCAGATGTTGCCGTGACAGACGAAAAGGATGCGGGTCACTTTGCGCCTCCTACTTGTCAAAGATATCGAGGAATTCGGCCTCGTCCACCCAGCTCGGGTCGTAATCGGCGCCGGTCATCACGCGGTGACAGTGCGGGCACTCCTCATAAGGCGCGTCAAAGCGCCTCCCGCAGGCGGAGCAAATGTACTCATCCGCGCGCAGGAGGTGAGTCTTCTGAATCCAGTGGGCGGTATTCTTTCGGCCGAACAAGGTCAGGACTCCTTTTATTTTATATAAAGCTCTGCTCCCTTATATGCTTCTACAAATTTTTTGTCCAAAGAAGTGAATTCATCCGAAAAAGACTTAAGACTGCCGCTGCAATTCAGGATATGGTCGGTAAATGCAATATAAGCATTATACATACTTTCCAAAGCTTTAAAGGCGTTTTCATAGTCTTTTGGCGGGGTGAGCATATTCTTCATAGCAGCCTTGATCTGCTGTTGGTTTGCCGATAACTCAGAGGCCCTTTTGGCAAATTCTTCATCGTTGAACAGATTGCCCAAAGCATCGTTGAAATCCGAAACAAACTCGCCATTTACCTTGGTATACTTATCTGTCTCACTGTCAGCTTTCTTGAGAATTGCATAATTCCATACCTTGCCAATCAGGTTCCCCATACTCTCCGCCTGGCTCGCATCACTAAGCATAGAAGAAACAAGTTGATTGTAATTGTATTGGTAAGTCTCGGTTTCCAGCTTTTCCTTCGTTTTAGCAGCTTCTCTCTCGTTCCAGATGAAAAAGGCTATAAACAGGACTATCAGGATGAGAATCAGAGGGCTTGTTTTTATTTCTTTCATCGCAATTAACCTCAGTAACAGATCATTATTGAGTGAGACGATTTTTCCTTGTCAGCTCAGTTTGGTCGATCCCCATCTTCACGATTAGGTCGCCCAGGCTCTTGTTATACTGTGCCTGCGAAATGGCGTGATGGGAGAGGAATGTGTCCAGGAGTTCCTTCTGGCGGAGGAAGAGGGAAAGCTTCGAGTCTTCAGTATCTAACTGATCAGGGATGGGTTCGGTCAAAAAACTCATATCAATAAACCTTAAAATGCTCTTTAACGATTGCATCCAACTGTGCGGCAATATCCTTGAATTCACGGTTCAAATCAAGAGTTTTTACACTGATTTGATTACCGCTCATCTGGTAAACATTATCCGGCTGAACAGCCTCGTTAGTAGCTGCGTACAGCAGCATTCCTGACACCTTATGAGATTTATCCCCGAACTCGGCGTCCTTATTCTTTACGTAAGTAAAAATCTGGTACAGATTACCGGAACGCTGCGTGTGAACATCATACTGCGTCTGCATCGTCTGCGAATAATACTTTGCATCAATGATAAGTACATTATTTCCTTTGGTAAGGGTTACGTCGCTCTGCATCACCGGCAGCATTGTGCTGATTCCGTCATCCAATGCCCACGGGATCTGTGAAGCATTAACCGATAATTGCGGAAACTCCTTGCGGTAATACTCCAGAATGAACTTCTCGTACAGTCGGTTCATATGCTCGTCTGAAAAGTCCATCATCCGCGTTATACCGTCAGCGTTGGTCTGGAGCAGTCCTTTTACAACCAAATAACAGATGGCAATCAGCATCCGATACGATTGATTATTGCGGTTGAACTGCACTTTCCAGTTGATGGTATGAACGTCCAAAAGTTCTATGTTTCCGAAGTACACCAGCAGCTTCCGCAGTTCTTTTTTGCGGGTTTTAGCGATATCCGCGTGCAGCAACAGTTCCATCGTGGTCTTGATAATTCGGTTCAGATATGAGTTCTCCGAAAACTCATCATAAGTACAGACCAACTGCTGCTTTATTGTGCTTTGCGTCTTTATGGATTCCGATATTTCAATTCTTCCGCGTAGAGAGGAGAGTGGCTCCGTATTTCTATATACTCCCGTCCAAGGCCGCGTTTGATCTGCAGCGAAACACCCTTTGAAAGAATGGCAGCGCAAAGCTCCGCCACGTTTTCAAACTGCTCCGTCGCGATATTTCTGTAGCCTTGTTCGCTCAGCACCTGGAAGGCGTAGGAGAGCATATAGTAAATGTTACGGACAGGAATCACTTGATAGAACTCCTTAACAGGTTCGACCAATCCTTGACCTTGGTGGGCTCATCAAACCAATATTCTTTCAGGAGCGGGATCAGTTCAAACTCAACGATTCTTGAAAGAGCCTGATCTGTGGCTTGTTTCAAATTGCAGAAATAGCTGTGGCCGATACGGAAACCTTCACCGAGAGACTCGTCAGCAGCGATAGTCGTGTTAAGGTTTTCAACACAGCCGATCAGCCGGTTAAACTTATCGCTGTTCAGTTTTGCCTTGTACTTCAGGAAGCCTTCCGTCTCAAATCCAGGCTGGAGATCGAAGAAAGCAAACCGTCTGCGAAGAGCATAGTCGAGCATAGCCAGGCTGCGGTCGGCGGTATTCATCATACCGATGATATAGACATTTTTCGGAACAGAGAACTTCTCGTCAGAATAGAGGAGCTGCAGTTCGATTCCACGTTTATCATTCTCAATCAGCATGAAAAGTTCGCCGAAAATCTTGCTCAGATTGCCGCGGTTGATCTCATCAATGATAAAGAAATAGTCGTTGTCACTGTCGATTTCCGCCTCTTTACAGAAGTTGTAAAATACTCCTTTTTTCAGATCGAAACCTGTTTCAGAAGGTCGGAACCCCATGATGAAATCTTCGTAGGAATAGCTCTGATGGAATTGTACCATCATGACTCGATTGGGGTCTTTCACTCCCATCATGGAATATGCTAAACGTTTGGCGGCAAAGGTTTTTCCAACGCCAGGGGCACCCTGAAGAATAACGTTCTTTTTGGCTCGAAGAAGATCGACAAGGGTATTGTAGCCGTTTTCATCCATGAATACTTCTTCAAGAAAATCAGAAGCTTCATACGGCGGATAATCAGGCTGCGGCGGCTCTCCGCCACCGTTGTCATCGATTTCTTTTTCAAACAGCGCATTCAGCTTTCCGACATACTCTGTATATGGAGTAATGTCAGTAAGTGTTTTCATGACAGCGTATCCGGGATGCGGCCATTCGCCTTTATCGGTCCAATTAACGCTGCGGATGTTATTATATGATTTTCTTGCAGCATCAAAACGATAATCAGATGTGACAACGCCTCGTCCCAGTATTTTATATGCTCCCTTTTTGGCAAAAACAATATCACCAGGCTTCATTTCATTGGCAAATTGCCAGGTGGCATGTGCAGCATTTTTATATGACAATGAAGGATCTATGGCTTTCTTCATTGCTTTTTTCATTTCATCTTTACTGGAGTACTGGGTCAAATCACCGATTTCCTCCCAGCCGATTGCCATGATGCCATCCTTGCAGCATTCACCCCAAATAGAACCAAATTCACCCGGAGAATATATCCAGTAGCGCCTGGTTTCAATGCCATCATCAGCTAAAGCAGAGCTTTTTGCTGATTGTTCCCACTCAATATAATCATCTTCATATTCAGCGCTTACATAAATAATCGTTTGTGTCAGAAGATGGTACTCGGGATCTGAATAGCAGTCGGGTGCCGCATCAATGAGTGCTTTTTGCTTTTTTTGTAGTTCAGAGTCACCTTTTATTTCTTTAAGAACTTCCTTACAAAGAATAGAGAAATTATCATATTTCCGAATTTCGGGGTCTTTTTCTTGACTGGTCTCTTTATAGCCGACTAGCTCTTTAAAATCGGCATACATTTTGTATTTATACAGGAAATACTTTTCGGGGTATTCAAAGGAAAGATAAACACATATGGCGCGTAGATCCTGATAATGGTTCTTTGTTTTTTGTAATTCATCAGAATCAGCTTTGGCAGTTTCTACCATTTGCTTACATGCTGATCGGAATTGTTGATATCTGTCAACTAATGGCAATGATTCATCGTATAGCAGGCGGAATAAACCACGCATTTTCTCGGGGTCTTGCTTGCTGAGTTCACATAACAGCCTATATGCATAATACATACCGCCAGCAAGGAGATTATTGGCCAATCGAAACGATTCTGCCACCATTCCTGCAAAGTCTTCAGCATCAATGCACCAATGATCTTTGTAGTGCTTTAATGCTTCCCACTTATATTTTTCTTCTTGCCAGTTGTATTCGATATTCTTTTTGTAGTAATCGATAACTTCGTGAATAGTCATAGTAGTTTACTCCTTCAATAGCACAAAATTGATAACTATAAGAGGGGGTTATGATCCAAATACTCGAGGCCAGTCTTCCTTAATCTTCTCGATTAGCCCTTCATCTGCCGGCAGCCAAGCGACGCTATACAATTCGCCGTAACTGAGCCATTTTGCATCTTCTGCCTCCAGCAGAGTCAGATGGCCGCTAATCAGTGTGCACCAAAAACAATCCATGGAAAGATGGAATTTCGGATAGTCATATTCTACGGTATCGATCAGTTCGCCGACCTCAATATCGGCGGTCAGTTCTTCCTTGATCTCACGCTTTAATGCTTCCTGCGGAGTCTCGCCGGGCTCTATTTTTCCGCCGGGGAATTCCCAGCCGCCTTCGAATTCACCGTAACCGCGCTGTGTTGCATAGATCTTGTCATTTGCACGGATAACTGCCGCTACCACTCGTATTGTTTTCATGCTGTATCTCCTTGGAAATAGCAACTTTTTAAGCTGTAACAATATACTCATAAATATCTTCTCTGACCGGTTCATCCAGTAGCCATTCGATCCGAACAGCAGAACTGTTAGTATTCTCCATGATGAATTCTTCAGCCCTTCCTGTCGCGTTCATTCGGCCAAGATAGTAGAATTCTTTGGAGATTTTATCGTCCTTATTTTTACGGACGAAGAGTTCAACCTGGATTCCTCTTTCCTTAGCTTTCAGGAAATTCTGCACATCTTCGCTACCGATTTTTCTCCCGGATTTCGAGATAGCGATCAGGGCCTTGTTGTTGACAAAGTGATCCTCATACTTTGTCGTATCAGAGATGCCTTCATCCTTTTCGTAATTGATGAATACCGGATATGTTTTTGTCTTCTTGTCGAATTTATAACCGCCGATATTAAGAGGAACCTCATTAGTTTCCCAGTTGAGAAGCCGACAGACATCTTCATACGTGTATTTTTGGTACAGAACCAGATCAGAACCGGCGTAGCCGTTGCTATAATCCCTCGTAAACCGGCTTATTCCGAAATCAACTAACTCTGCCAAAATGGTGTAGAAGTCATCATTCTGGAGCATTGCCAGGAAGGGGTGAGACGGTGCATAGTCCACACCGCTTTCTTCTAAAAGAACGCATTCGGCGAATTGTTTCTTACCAGATCCAGCCGGAAATTTATTGGTAAGCACATTCAGTATATTCTGTCTCTGGTTTTCACTCATGGTCTTCCCATACTGCTGAAGATCAGATGAGAGCCCTTCAAATAAGCCTTCCGAAGAGCTGCCACTTGCATAAGCCAGGATCCGACGAAGCATCAGGAGTTCCTGAACACGCTTTCCGCTGGCCAGTTTTTCAGAGACGAATTTAATGACCTGCGCTTCGTCCGGCGTAAGGCGAATCTTGTACTCTTTCTCATATTTAACGAGGAAAGCATAGTAAGAACCTAAGCCTTTATTATCGAAAATGCGCAGAACATCCATTTCACCGTAATCGTCGAAATCTTTCAACGCAGGGATTCTGCCCAGCTTATTTTTCAAATTGAAGTAGTTTTCTTTAATCAGTTTGACATCGCTGAAATTCGCAATATCGATCGAGGCAAAAATGCGTTTTCGGCTAACCTCATCAAAATGAATCGTGGAAGCGCCGGGGATGACGCGTCCACCCTCTAAAAGGTAACGACGGATATTGTCTTTGTTGTATGTGCGGTCGCCGGATAAAG
The DNA here is from genome assembly GCA_017428265.1 of Lachnospiraceae bacterium. GTDB lineage: Bacteria > Bacillota > Clostridia > Lachnospirales > Lachnospiraceae > UBA6987. The sequence continues at coordinate 28,258 of JAFRRD010000048.1, forward strand.
CGATGGGGATCAGGAAATTCTTTTCGTAATTACCGATAAAGTCAAGAACAATAACGTATTCCTTTCCGTTAGCCTTGCGGAGTCCACGGCCAAGTTGCTGAATAAATACAATGGGAGACTGAGTAGGCCGGAGCATAATGACCTGGTTAACTTCAACAATATCGACGCCTTCATTCAGAATATCGACAGACAGAATATAATCCAGCGGCTGTTTCTCACCAGTGGCATCTTCCTCCTCCATGGCCAGACGTTCAAAGGCTTCCATTCGTTTTTCTTCAGAAGCATCGCCGTTCAGAGCCATTGTGCGGAAAGGTTTATTTGTTTTCGGATTGATGGTTTGATTTAGTTTTTCAGAGAGCTTTTGTGATTCTTCGATTCGGCTGCAGAAGATGAGCCCTTTTACACGATTACCGCTGTAACCATAATAATTCGCCTGATCCACGATATGACGAACACGTTCATCGGAGATTAGATTGCGGAATTCTTCGGGAGAAAGCTTTCTTGAGTTTTGCTGTTCATCGCCAATGACGGACAGGTCGCTGATTCCAAAATAGTGGAACGGACAGAGCAGGTTTTCTTCCATCGCCTGCTGCAGACGGATCTCATGAGCGATCTGATAGTCAAAAAGTTCATAAACATTTCGCCCTGCAATTTTGTCGTCTCTCTTATCGGGAGTCGCGGTCATTCCGAGCCAGAGCCTGGGGGTGAAATGCTTCAGAATTCTTTGATAGATGCATGCCGGAACATGATGCGCTTCGTCCAGAATGATGGCATCAAATGCATCAGGAGAATACTTAAAAAGATGATCGTCACGACTTAATGTTTGCACTGTGGCAAATATGTAATCGGCGTCATAATCGAGATAACCGGCACCAACCAAACCTAATGATACCGTCTTTCCGAACACCTTGCGATATGCATCACAAGTCTGCCTTGCCAGCTGACCTCTGTGTACCAAAAAGAGTACCCGCTTAAAACCGAGCTCTCTCATGGCAAAGGCAGAAGCAAAAGTTTTCCCTGTACCGGTCGCGGAAATAAGCAGCGCTCTGTTTTCTCCGGCTTCCAAGATGCGAGTCAGATTAGCGATAAAAGTGACCTGCATGGTATTTGGCTGCAGGCGATATTGTTCAAGAGAGACGATCTGATTCTGGCGGGCGATCTCTCTTTGCTTTTTGGCTACGTTATATTGAATACGGTATTCATCAATGAATTCTTCGAAATCTGCAACATACTCAGATGACCAAAGCGCGTTAAACTCAGTGATGATCTGTTGCGCCATCTCACCGTTTTCGGTCGAGACGATTTTTGTATTCCACTCTTTGTTTGTAGTCAGAGCAGCAGCGGTAAGATTGGAACTACCGATGATTATGCGATAAACTTCATCCTTGCGGAAAATGTAACCTTTTGTATGGAAACCTTCGCCGGAACGCTCCGAGTCATACATGCGAAGCTCGATATTAGAAAACTGACTGAGTTTTTCCAGGGCAGCAGGTTCACTGAAAGAGAGATAGTTTGTTGTTAGAATCTGTCCGGGGACTTTTCTTTTTTCTAATTCGCGCAAGGTCTGCAGGAGCGGGGCTACGCCGCTCATGGTGATAAACGCAACACTGATCTTGAATTCTTCGCAGTTTATGAGCTCGTCCTCAATCGACGACAGGACTTTTTTACCTTCAGATCTGTCATTCGAAAGGAAGACGGGACGATAAGCGATGGCCGAAGAAGCCGTCGCGTCGATGAAAGCTGTTTCCAATCCAAAATTGATCTCCTTGACGCGGTCCGTTTTCGCAGACTGCGCAAGCAAATCTTGCTGCGTTGCCATATTAATCTCCCTAATACCCTTCTGTAAGAGGGGGTATTTCAACCCCGAAGATAATATATCAGATCACGGCAACATTTTCAAGAAAAGGCCTTATATCAGTGTTTTTCATTTACCTCCCCACCAAAAAAGGACCTCCTCCGAGGTCCTTTCCTTTTCCTACTTTATCTCCCAACTGTACCCGCAGTTCTGGCACACGCAGACGGTATGCGTTTTGTTGACGATCTTCTGCTTTTTGTGTCCGAAGATCTTGAAGAGCAGGGCGGGAAACGTGAAGACGATCCATTTGACCGGGACCCACCACCAGCCGACGAAGACCCACCAGAAGATGCTGTGATGCGCGTTCTTCAGCTGGGCTTCGTTTACCATCTGGACATTGACATATTGACTGCCGCATTTCGGACAAACCATTTCGTCACGACCTTTCGCAGATGATCCATTATAGCAGGTATAGCGGGGAGCTGCAAGAGGAGGCTATCTTTTCAGCCCCTTCAGGTATTCTTTGTGTTCCTTGCTTACCCTGTAGCTTTCCAGGGCTTTCTGGATGCTTTTGTTGTGTGTCCACGGATCGAGGCGGCCTTCCTCAAGGCAGGGAAGGGCCGCGTCATACTGCTTGGCGAGCGCGGTTGCGAAGTACCAGGCAACCATCATTTTGAGGTAGTAATCCTCGCCCTGCGCGGAGGAGGCAAGAGCGGGATATTCCTCCCGGAAATCCGCATCCAGGAACTCGTTCATCAGCATGCGGAGCCCGAAACGCGCGGTGTAAACGTGGTCCGAAGCGATCCATTTGCGGATGTACGGCAGGAGCTTTTGATGATTCTTTTTGAAGGAGCGGGGCGTGGCCTGGTCGGAGACGGGCCAGCAGTCCACATAGGGGAGGAAGGTCTCCACGGCCCGCACACACTCGTCAAAGTCCCGGATCCCGGCAAGGACAAAGAAATGGACGAGGTTCTCCTCGTAATATTTGTGCGGCAGATCTGCTAAAAAACGGTCCCGGTCCGGACGGGCAAAGACTTCTTTGGCGATAGCCCGTATGTCGGGCGTGCGCACGCCGATCACGGCCGCCGGGTCGACGGTCGGGATGAGTTTGACCTGGAAGTCGCGGTACTTGAGGTCCTGCGCGGCAAAAAGGCGGGCCCGGATATCTTCGGTGATCATGGCAGCTCCTTCTTTTCGGCCGGCTGCGGCCGGGGTGGCTTTTTCCGGCTGCCTGCAGCCGGTTTCGGTCGGGGTGTTTCATCACTTTCATCTATACCGATTTCCCGCGCGGCTGTCAAGGCTTGCATTATGCCGGAAACTGTGTCATTCTGTATTTGTCCGGAAGCATGTCTTCCTGAGTGAAGTTTATGACAGGGAGCGGAGGATTCGTTATGATCGACGTGAAGGGAAAATGGGCTCTGATCACCGGGGCAAGCCGGGGGATCGGGCGGCTGGCGGCGCTGGACTACGCCGGGATGACGCTCGAGGAGGCAGTCTCTGCGGTGGAAGGGCCGATCCTCGTGACGGCGTTCGAGCCGTTCGGCGGCGACAAGCTGAACCCCACGCAGCTGGTGCTGGAACGCCTGCCGGAAAAGATCGGCGGACGGCGCCTGGAGAACGTCCTGCTTCCGGTGGAGTTCGGCCGCTCTCGGGAGATCGCCTGCGCGGCTTATGACCGGGTCCGTCCGGCGGCGGTCGTCATGCTCGGCCTTGCCGGAACGCGGGGCGAGATCACGCCCGAGACCACGGGCCGGAACCTGATGAAAGCGAGGATCCCGGACAACGCGGGCTATCAGCCTCAGGATCTGCCGATCGCGGAGGGTGGCCCGGAGGAACTGGCCTCGACCTTCCCCATCGATGCGATCATCGCGGCAGTCGGGCGCGCGGGCGTGCCCTGCCGCATTTCACACAGCGCAGGGCTTTACGTCTGCAACAGCCTGCTTTTCAGCATGCTTTGGCATAACGGCGGTGCCGTACCCACGGGCTTCATCCACGTGCCGGCCGTTCCCGAGATGGGCTATGCGGACAAACCGTCCCTGGCATTTGACGACATTTACAAAGGCATCGCGGCGGCGCTCGAAGCCGTGGCGGGAGAACTGAAATAAGAGAACCGGACCGCTCGGCGGTCCGGCTTTTTTTATTCCTGTTCCTGTGCGGTGCTGCGGAACTGGTCTTCGAGGATGTGCATGAGCGCCTGCTTGTAGGCGGGGAAAACGGCCTCGCGGTGGCGGATGAGGGCGACGTCCGAGTCGATGGGGACGCCTTCCCAGTCGACGGGCAGGATGAGCAGGCGCCGGTCGGCGCGGCGGTGTTCGTCCAGGCGGCGCGTGATCCGGGTCATCTGAAGGGGCAGGAGGCAGCCGGCAAGATCGGTGCGGGCAATGCCGTCGAAGGTCTCGAGGCGGTTGGAGGAAAAGACGATGCGAAAGCTCAGCCCCTGCTTTTTGGCTGCGCCGTCGAGAATGGCGCGCAGGCGGCTGCCGGCCGGCGCGGAGACGAGAGGAAAGCGGCTGATCTCGCGCAGCGTGATGCCGTCCTTCTGCCAGCGGGCGGCCGCAGCGACGCTTTCCTCCCCCATGACTTCCTGCAGCAGCGGACGGGAGAGCAGGAAAGCGTAGCGCTCCTGCAGCAGCATTTTCCGTTCCAGCTTCTCGCCCTGGCCGGCCTGCTGGACCACGAGCGCCATGTCGAGCAGGCCGCGCTCCACCTGCTGCTCCAGCACGTCGGAAAAGTCGCCGGAAATCTCGAGCTCCACATTGGGGTATTCGCGCTTGAACTGCGCGAGGATCGGCGGGACGAGTTCGGTATAGCGCGAGAACGGGACGCCGGCCCGGACGTGCCCGACGACCGCCGCGCCGCTGTCATCCAGTGCTTCGCCGATGCCCTGTTCGATAAGGCGGATCTTCTGCAGCGACTCGGCGAGGATCCGGCCGCTTTCGGTGAGCTGAAAGCTCGGGCGCCGCTCGAAAAGGCGGGAGTGATATTCTTCCTCCAGGCTGCGGATGTGGCCGCTGATGCACTGGTAGGAGACGCATTGCTGCTCGGCGGCTTTCTGCATGCTTTTGCACGCAGCGACGGCTAAAAAGGCTTCAAAGCGCTGATTCATGGCTGATCTCCCGGAAATGAAAAGATAACTTGTATATTTGAAGCCATCATAGCATCGGTCTTGCGGCAATTCAAGGCAAATGAAAGAAAAATCTTTCACTGCGGCAAGGAAAAAGCAGTTTGCATCCCGGGGGAGGGCGGTGCTATGCTGTAGATGAAAGAAAAGACAGTATCGCGGCAGCGCTGCCGCTGACATAGAAGGAGGCACACATGGACAACTGGAAGGGCAACCGTGATCCGAAGAACCCGCAGGAGGCTTACTTTGTCGGCCTCATGAATTCCTGCGGCTACAGGACCGAAGACCTCGGCAAGCCCATCATCGGGATCGCCAATTCATACACGGACGTGAACCCGGGCCACCGGGCGTTCAAGCAGCTCGTCGAATTCGTCAAGGAAGGCATCTGGGCAGCCGGCGGCGTTCCGGCGGAGTTCAATGTGCCGGCTCCCTGCGACGGCATGGCCCAGGGCGACGGGATGCACACCGTCCTCCCGCAGCGCGACCTGATCGCATCGTCCATCGAGGCGATGGCGCGCGCGCACGGCTTCGACGGGATGGTGTTTCTCTGCAGCTGCGACAAGATAGTGCCCGGGATGCTGATGGCGGCAGCCGCGCTGAACAGGCCGAGCCTGTTCCTGACTGCGGGCTCCATGGTGCCCTACGAAGCACCGGAAGGGACCTACGTGACCCCTGACCTGAAGGAGTCCATCGGCGCGCGGAACATCGACGCCATCGACGAAGAGACATTTACCCGCTACCGTGAGAACATCTGCTTCTCCTGCGGGACCTGCTCGATGTACGGCACGGCCAACACCATGGGCGTGTTCGCCGAGGCAATCGGCATCTGCCCCATCGATTCGACCACGATGCTGTACTGCTCGGGCGCGAAAATGCGGCTGGCGAGGACGGTGGGCGAGCGGATCGTGACGCTGACGAAAGAGGGCGTGCGGTTCGGCGATATCGTGACCGAAGCGAGCCTTGTGAACGGCCTGCGGCACGTCGCGGCGACCGGCGGCTCGACCAACGCCCAGCTGCACATCTGCGCGATCGCGAAGGTCATGGGGATCCCGCTTGACCTCGGCCGCTTCGATGAGATCCAGCGCGAGGTGCCGTGCGTCGCGAAGTTCAAGCCGAGCAGCAAATACAACATGTACGATTACTACAAGGCGGGCGGCGTCGGCGCGACGCTGAAGGCGATCCGGAAATACCTGAACGAGGACGCGCGGCTCGCGATGGGCGGTACGCTCGGCGAGTTCCTGGACGCGTTCCGGCGGCCGGTCGACCCGGAGGTCATCCACACGGTCGACGATCCGCTTTATCCGGACGGCTGCTACGCGGTGCTTTACGGGAACCTCGCACCCGGCGGCTGCCTCGTGAAAAAGAGCGGTGTGGTCCCGGAAATGTTCCACCACCGCGGCCCGGCGGTCTGCTTCGATTCGGAGGATGAGCTGCGGCGCGCGATGGCGGCGAAGGAGATCAGGCCCGGCTGCGTTTTGATCATCCGCTATGAAGGACCGAAGGGCGGCCCGGGCATGCGGGAAATGTCCATTCCGGCGGCGATGCTGGTGGGCATGGGCCTGCACACGAGCGTGGCCATGGTGACCGACGGACGGTATTCGGGAGCGACCCGCGGGCCGTGCATCGGGCACGTTTCACCGGAAGCCTGGGACGGCGGCCCCATCGCGGCGGTCCGAAACGGCGACATGGTGGAGATCGATATCGATAAGCACTCAATCAATCTGGAGGTCAGCGACGAAGAGATCGCGGAGCGGCTTAGCAAGGTGCGGCGGCCGGAGGCCCATCCGGCGACCGGCTTCCTCGCCGCCTACCGGAAGACCGTCGGCGGTGTGAACGAAGGATGTACGTGGCTGTACTGAAGAAAAGCCTTCCTGCGTCCGGGAGAAGGTGAGAAAGGAGTTATTATGAAGTGCCTGGTCATCGACTATATTGACGAAGATATTTACCGTGAGTTCCAGAAATACATGGAAGTCGACCTGATGATGCTGCCCACGAAACAGACCCTCATCAAGATCATCGAACCCTACGAAGTCCTGATCATGCGCGTGGATCCCGAGATCGACGAGGAGGTCCTGAAAGCCGCGAAGAACCTGCGCTTCATCGGCGTGTGCTCGACCGGTCTGAACCATATCGACCGGGCGGCCGCGGAAAAGCGCGGGATCATCATCCGGAATGCTCCGGGCATGAATGCAAACGGCGTCGCGGAGCTGACCATCTGCAAGATGCTGGAGCTTGCGCGCAGCACCATCCAGTCGAACTATGAGGTGCAGGACCGCCGCCAGTGGAACAAATATAAATATCTGGGCATCGAACTGGCCGGCAAGACCGTCGGCATCATCGGTTTCGGCTCCATCGGCCAGCGGGTCGGCGAACTGTGCCGCGTTTTCGGCATGCACGTGCTGGCGTACAATCCGCACGGCCGCCCCGTCTCGTATTTCGAGGAGCGCGGCGCCGAAGCAGCGGATCTGGACACGATCCTCCGGCGCTCGGATTTCATCACCATCCATGCGCCGCTGACCGATGAGACGCGCGGCATGATCTCGGCGCAGGAGATCGTGAAAATGAAGTTCGGCGCGTTCGTGATCAACATGAGCCGCGGGGGCATCGTCGTAGAGCAGGATATGTATGCGGCGCTGATCTCGGGCCAGCTGGGCGGATACGCGGCGGACGTAATGGAAGAGGAGTTTGCCGGCCGGCGGACTTCGATGAGCTCGCCTCTCATCGGCTGCGACCGCTTCATCGTTTCGCCGCATTCGGGCGGTCAGACAAAGGACTCCGTCTACCGCATCAGCAGGTACATCTTTGACGCCTGCAACGAAGTGCTGCACTTTACGGAGTAACGCGATAAATGAAAAGGGCAGGTCCCGGACGGGACCTGCCCTTGTTGTGTGCAGAAAACTGCTTCGTCTGCGCCGTATTTACAGTTCCTTCTCCCACCAGAGATTTCCGTCTTCCTTCAGAAAGCGGAAGCCGCAGCGCTGCAGCACGCGCTGCGATCTTATGTTGTCGGGAAGCGTGTCCGCGAGGACTCTGCGGATGCCGAGCGACTTTCCAAACGCGAGGAACGCGGCAAGCGCTTCGCTCATGTAACCGTGCCCTTCGTAGGCGGGATTCATTCCGTAGCCGAGCTCGGTCACCCCGTCCTTCGGGATGTATTTGAAATCGATCGAGCCGATCACATGGCCGCTTTCCTTCAGAACGATCAGGAATTCCGTGAAAAAGAGATAGTTTTCAGGGTCGGCCGCGATCTCGTCCTCGAGTTTTTTCAGAAAGCCCGTGAGCAGGTGGTCGAGTTCCTCGCCGCGGTAAACGACGCCGTATTCCTCTTCAAAGCGCGGCAGATCGTTGTTGAAGAGCGCGAGATTTTCCTGCGTATAGGGGAAAAGAACGAGCCGTTCGGTCTCAAAACTGTCAGGCATTTTGCTGCGGTCCATAGGTTCCTCCGGGATAAGGCGCGGCCGGAACCGGCCTTAATCAAAACGGTAGCTTGCGATCAGGATCCCGCCCTCCGGCGCTGCGATGCCGGGATCGTCAAGGCTGAGGCTGACGGGGCGGCCGGCTTCTTCCATGGCGAGGGCGAAATGGCACATGGCAATGCCGATGTCGATCTTCTGAGTGTCGAACAGGCGGCCTTCGCCGAAGCCTTTGTTGCGCTTTAAGTAAAAATGCACGGCGCCGTCCGCAATGACGAGGCGCCAGGGCTGGTAGTTGCAGGCGGAAGGTGCCCAACGCACAGCCTCCAGGATGCCGGCAAGATCACCCGCAGCCTCCTTCGCCATCGGCCGGTCGGCGCTGCCGTCGAAGAAGAGCTTTTCGAAAGGAAAACGGCTGTCGGCGGAGATGCCTTTCCGCATCATGATCTCGCGCAGGGACATTTTGGCGGCGGGTCGGCCGAGCGGGCTCACGACAGGCATCATTTCGCCTTCCTGCAGTCCGGCAGCCTTTTCAAAAGCCTTGCGGTCCATGGTCCCGGCGATCCAGGTGGTGCCGATGCCCTGCTCCGCCGCATGCAGCACCATGCGCTCGAAGGCGTAGCCGAGCGCTTCCTCGGCGTGCGCTGCGCGCGGCACTTTGGCCGTGATATACGCTTTCTCGCCCACGATGACCGGGCTCGAAAGGCCGGTCTTTTCGGCATCGAAGATGAGCCATTCGAGCGGCACGCCGTAAGGGTTTTCGATGCTGCGGCAGAAGGAAAGAAGTTCGTTCAATTCATTTTCGGCAAGCGGCTTGCCGTCAAATGTGCGGACGCTCCGGCGGGAGCGGACAATGTCAATAAATGCCATGGGAAACCTCCGATCATAATGATGCTTTATCGGGTACAAGCTTATCATAACACAGCTTGGGCTAAAGCAAAAGAGCGCGGCGGCAAAGAAAAACTCCCGGTCATGCCGGGAGCTTTCAGATACTGCCGTGCTTCAAATCTCTTTCGGCCGGGGATCACCCTTTCGGTATCAAAGTTTTTCGTCCATGATTTACAGATGCGCGAAGCGCTTTGTTCCTTTGGTCTTCAGCCAGTGCAGGACAAGGACGGCAAGGACCGCCGTCACCGCGCCGACGATGGAAAGCCAGGCCACGGCGCCGAGATCCGGGCCGACGACAAAGTACAGGCCGCCGACGACAAGGCCGTAGGCAAAGGAGGCAAGCATATAGATCAGGACCATCAGGCTCTGCTTGATGATCGTGATCTCATTGGTCCAGTTGAGGTTCGCGCGCAGGATGCCGAGCATGAGGCCGAAGGCCGTATAGAAAACAACGGCGATGACGGGGAGAAGGATGAGCAGGATCCATTCTACGGCCGAAGGCTTCAGTACGATCCCCGCGCAGACGGAGGCGAAAAGCGTCGGCGGGAGGGTAAGCTTAAGCTGCACGGACATTTTTGCCTTCAGCACGTCCCAACCGTCCACCGGCAGCGACTGCAGGATCCAGAGCGAGCGCCCTTCCAGTGAAACGGAAGGCACCGTGATGTCGACCGTCGAGGCCAGCGCGCCGATCGCAGCGACTAAAAGAACAAATACGAGGCCCGGGAACTGCGCGGAGAAGGCATCCAGGACCGGCAGGATCTCGCTGCCCTTGACAAGCAGCGCGCCGCCGAGAAGGAGCAGAAATACCGCCGACAGCCCGCAGTTCAGCATATAGTTCGCGCTCGAAGTAAAGCGCCCGAATTCCTTGCTTTCCAGCGCTTTCATGACGCCGCGTTCCCTCGCCGCCTTTTCGCGGTAAACGGCTTTCCCGCCGCTTCGGTCGGCCGTCGCGATCTTCGTAAAACTTCGGAGCAGGACGGTCCAGACCGCCGCGCAGAGGATGAAGACCGCCAGGACGGAGACGAGGATCGCGGTCCATTTGCCTTCGCCGACTTCCCCGAAGACCTTCAGGAAACCAAGCTTCGCGCCGATCTTCCCGGTATATTCATCGATGTGCAGGATGAAATCCTGCAGCAGCTCCATGCCCTTGAAATAGAAGACATAATAGACCGTGATGAAGACGAGGGCGAGGATCGTCGTGATCCAGCTTTTGTTTTTCAGTTTGACGGACAGGCGTGCGACGCCGTAGCCGAGCAGGCAGCTGAGCACCAGAACGACCGCGCTGACCAAGAGCAGAAAGACGATGCCGCCAATGACGGCCGCCGCAGTCACCGGGACGGTCTGCCAGTAAGCAATGAGCGCCGGAATGATGACCACGCCGGAGAAAAGCAGGCCCATCAGGTAGACGGTGAAGGACCGTGCCGCGACGATCGTACGCACCGGGATGGGCATGGAAAGCAGGAGGTCGTTGTCCTTCGCGAGGTACAGCCCCGCGTAGGTCGTGAAGGCGCTGCCGAGGACCCCGAGGAAGATCGCGAGCAGGTCGACCATGGCGAAATAAAGCCAGCCGAGGCCTGCCGAAACCAGCGGCGGGCACAGCCCGGCCGCCATGGCATAGAACATGGAGCCGAGCATGCCGACGACGAGGACCGCGAAAAGCGCGACCAGGCCGATCGTCGCTGCCTTGGAGCGTGCTTTATTTTTCCGCGTGTCGTAGAAATACCCGCGGAAGATCTCCATCAGCTGTTTTTTGATCAGGATTCCGAGCATTATTTTTCTTCCTCCAGTTCCAGGAAGACTTCCTCGAGGGAATCGTCGCCCTTGACTTCCTCCATGGTGCCAGAGCGGATGAGCTTGCCGTTCTTGATGATCGCAACCTTGTCGCAGAGCTTTTCCGCGACTTCCAGCACGTGGGTCGAGAAGAAAATGGCGCCGCCGCGGTCGCAGAGCTCGCGCATCATCTGCTTAAGAAGGTGCGAAGCCGTCGGGTCCAGGCCCACGAAGGGCTCGTCCATCAGGATCAGCTTCGGCTCATGCAGGAAGGCGCTGATCACGGCGAGCTTCTGCTTCATGCCGTGGGAATAGGCGGCGATCGGCTGCGCGAGGTCGGCCGTCAGTTTGAAGCGCTCCGCGAGGTCGTGAATGCGGGCCTGGCGGTCCTCAGCGGAGACCTTGTAGATGTCCGCGATGAAATTCAGGTATTTGATCCCGGTCATGAATTCGTAGAGGTCGGGATTGTCCGGGATGTAGGCAAGGCGCCGCTTGGCCTCCAGCGGGTTCTCTTTGATGGAGATGCCGTCGATGAAGATCTCGCCTTCGTCGAAGTTTAGGATGCCGACCGCGGACTTTAAGGTCGTGGTCTTGCCGGCGCCGTTGTGGCCGATGAAGCCGTAGATCTCGCCGGGGGCGATGTGCAGGCTAAGGTCATCCACGGCGACCTTTTCGCCGTATTTTTTCGTCAGATGTTCGATGCGAAGCATAGGGTTTTCCTCTTTTCGTATGATCTCAGTTACAGGCCTTTGGCTGCGTGCAGCCAGGCGGAATAGATGAAGGGAAGCAGGGCGAGCGCGGCGAGAATACCGATCGTCCAATCGAACTGGGTGACCCCGCAGAGCGTGAGAACGATGATCGCAGCGCCGCCGATCATCCACAGGATGCCGCCGAAGCGGTGCGTACGGTTCCAGTTTTCCTCGTTCGCGAGCGTCCAGGGAAACTTCAGCCCGATCGTGTAGTTCTGCCGGGCTTTGGGCAGGTAGTTGCCGATCACGACGGAGAGGGTTCCAAAAAACAGCTGGACGATGAAGCTGATATCGACGTCATAGCCCAGGTTGTAGGAGTAGGTCATCGCCGCGACCACCAGGGAAATGACCGGGATCAGCCACAGAACGACCCGGTAGATCTTCGGGTTGATGTTCTGCCTGCGCGGGTCGTTCGCCGTGACGAAGGCCGCGATCAGATGGAGGACCAGCATGACGACGGGGATGCCGAACACCGCGAAGTTCTTGCCGGAAAAGCCGTCTGCGCCGCCTGAGCTGAAGTGGGTGGCCATCTGATCCGGCAGTTTATCCCAGAAGATCACGCCGATGAGGATCGGCAGCAGGTTGACGATGCTTGTGATGATCAGTGTCTTTTTATTCTCCTTCAACATTTGCATTTGTGCCTCCTTTCAGCGTGGAGACCCACAGCATGATCTCCTCCAGCACGGACGTGTTCAGCTGATAGTAGATGTAGTTTTTCTCCCGGCTCTCGAAGACCAGGTCTGCCTGCTTCAGCACTTTGAGATGGTAGGAGATCGTCGCTCCCGTCATGTCAAAGTGCGAGCCGATATCTCCGGCTGACAGCGGTCCTTTTTTCAGCAGCTCCAGGATCTGCCGCCGCGCCGGGTCGGACAGGGCTTTGAAGGTTTCTCCGAATGACATTTCACCCTCCGATCAAAAAAGGTATTTAGAAAAGCCTCTAAATACCTTTATACACGGCGCGTATGGGCCTGTCAAGAGGTATTTAGAAAATATTCTAAATACTCCCGGATGCAGGCAGCGTTGTCTTATTTATATTCCTCCAGGACCTGCTTTAACAGCAGCGGGTCGTCGGTCATGATCGCGTCCGCGCCCTTTTCAATAAGAAAGCGCATGTCGTCCGCATCGTTGATCGTCCAGTACTGCACGGCAATGTTCCTGCGGTGCGCGCGGGAAATGTAGGTCCGCCAGGTCAGATCCAGAGGGATACCTTTGAACGTGTACTTCATCGGGATCTGCAGGCAGGCAAAATCCGCCTTGTCGAAAAGGTTGACGCCGAACATCTGGGTGATGACGAATTTTGCCGCGCCGGAGGTCGAGGCGCCGCGCAGCAGCGTCGGATGGTTTTCCGCCAGATCCTTCTCGATCGCAGGATGGAAGGTGCCGACGACCAGATTGTTCTTATAATCCGGGAAGCGTTCGGTCAGGGTCCTATCGATGATCTCAGCTGCTTTGAAGCCGGTCTCGCCGTCGTTTTTGATCTCGACGATGAACTTCAGGTCCTTGTTCGTGCCGTAGAATTCTTCGAGCAGTTCGTGGAATTCCAGGATCTTGAGGCCGAGAGTCTGCTGCTCCTCTTCGGTGGCATTGCGGTAAATATATTCACCGCTCGACGGATCCTTGAAGTTGAAGCCCATGTTGTAGGTCCGGAGTTCCGCCAGCGTGTGCTCTGCAATGGTCACCGTGTCCGCGCCTTCGGGGCAGGCCATGCGGTTGACGGTCCCGTCATGGCTGTAGACGAGGTGCCCGTCACTCGTCATCCACAGGTCGGTCTCGCAGATGGCGATCCCGTACTCATTCACGGCCTTGCGGAACGCGAGGAGCGTATTTTCCGGGTTGCTGATGCCGCCGCCGCGGTGCGCCGCGATCATCGGCAGCGCGCCTTCTTCCTTGATAAAAGGATTGTTCTCCATCACCTTTCCCGGCGGGATCAGTTTGAAAATGAAGAGGACAAGGACAATGACGCCGATGATGCCCAGGGCGATCTTCGCGCCTTTCTTCTTTTTTTCTTTTCCGCTGAGTGTTATGACCCGTACTTTACTCATCACATTTCCTCCTGGGGCTGCGTCAGTGCGGCAGGCATTTTTCGGCGATGTCCGGCAAAGCCTCCACGGTCAGGGTCTCCCTGCCGTTCGGGACGCAGGGGCTGCCGGCGGGAAGGAACAGAATTCCTTTGATCCCGGCATTGGCGGCGCAGTCCGTGTCGATCGTCCGGTCGCCGACGTACCAGCTGTGGTCTTTGTCCAGACCATACTTTTCGACCAGATAGTTGACGGCGTCCGGCGCAGGCTTGCGCGGAAAACCGCTCCGGCCGGTCACGACCTCGTCAAAGAGGTCATAGACCCCCAGACGCTTCAGGACTTCTTCCGACGAACCGCCGCGGTGGGTCACGACGAAGTGCCTCGCTCCGCCGGCGGAGAGCATTTCCAGCGCCTTCCTTGCGCCGGGGATCAGGCGGATCTCGTGGTTGCGCTTTCCGCTGATACCGTCATAGCGCGCCTTCATTTCCTCGAAGGGGATGCCGGCGCCTTCGGCTGCCCTGCGGATGGCCGTCGCGACGTCGTGCGTGATGACGAGGCGGGAGACCTCTTCTTCGTCCGGCGCCCCGGGCCAGTCCCGGAATGTGTCGAGCAGGTCGGGCACGATGACCTTGTAGGAGTCAAGGAGCGTTCCGTCCAGGTCCCAGATGAAAGCCGTATCGGGTACGTAACCGACCCATTTCCCGTCCTGAAGGATCTCGTATTTTCCCCACTCGGGACGGCCGGTCCCGCGGCCCTTCACCCGGAGCGGAAGAAAAGCGTCGTGCTGGCAGCCGGGCAGCGGGTCCGGAATATCGATCCAACCGGTTTCCCCGATCAGGGCGTCCCAGTCTCCGTACAGCTCCTCAAGCGAGCCGTAGCAAAGGTCATCCGTGCACTGCTGCGCGTCCGGACGGCCGTATTCAAACAGATATATTCCCTCCTCGGCTTCGTAAAGCATGATCTTGACGGTCCTGCTTTCGCCGCGCTGCAGGGGCTCTTTCAAAAAGGCATATTTTCTCATAAGGCAGAAGTTCCTCCGTTGCATCGATTATAACACGGAATGAAGAGAAGAGGAAGATGACGCGAAAAAACCCGGGGTAGTGCGCTCCCGGGTCTTTTGATGTGCAGCAAATGACTTACGCAGTCTTTCTGGAACTGATCAGTCTGATCAGCAGCAGCGACAGGATCATAAGCACGATGCTGATGAGCAGCGACCATGCCGCGCTCTTGATGAAGCCGGCAATGATGTAGCTCAAAAAGGATACGCCGGCGACGGTGAGCGCATAAGGAAGCTGGGTGTTGACGTGCGAGATGTGCTCGCACTGGGCGCCTGCCGAGGCCATGATCGTGGTATCGGAGATCGGGCTGCAGTGGTCACCGCAGACGGCGCCGGCCATGCAGGCAGAGACCGCCATGATCATCATCGGGTTAGAGATGTCATTGGCAAATACCCTGGCTGCGATCGGGATGAGGATGCCGAAGGTTCCCCAGGAAGTACCGGTCGCGAAGGCGATCGCCGTGGCTACCACGAAGACCAGTGCCGGAAGCAGGTTCATGATCGCGTCCTTGTCGGCGAAGCCCTTGACGAAGTTTTCAACAAAGACATCCGAGCCGAGAGAACTTGTCATGGACTTGAGGGTCCAGGCGAAGGTCAGGATCAGGATGGCGGGGACCATGGACTTGAAGCCCTCCGGCAGCGCATTCATGCACTCCTTGAAGGAGAGAACACGTGTTGCCAGGAAGAAAATAATGGTAATGACCAGCGCCGAGACCGAGCCGAACACCAGGCCCACGGAGGCGTCGGAATTGGCAAACGCATCGGAGAAGCTCTCGCCGTCGAAGAAACCGCCGGTGTAGATCATGCCGATGACGCAGGCTGCGATCAGAACCACGATCGGCAGGACCAGGTGGATGACTTTGCCCTTCCGGCTGACGGGGGGGTTCGGCTGATCCTCCGCGCCGGTCATTGAAGACTGGGGCATGGGATCGTCAGCCTTGCTCAGTTTGCCGCTCATTTCCGCAAGCTTCATGAGGCCGTAATCGAATTTGCCCGCTGCCAGCACCAGCATCATCACGATGGTCAGAATGGCGTAGAAATTGTAGGGTATGGCCTTAATGAAAAGTTCCAGGCCGTTGACGCCTTCCACCGAGCCGGTAACGGCGGCAGCCCAGGAAGAGATCGGCGCGATGATGCAGATGGGTGCTGCGGTGGCGTCGATGAGGTAAGCCAGTTTTTGCCTTGAAATGCCGTGCTTATCGGTCAGAGGCCTCATGACGGAACCCACGGTCAGACAGTTGAAATAGTCGTCGATGAAGATCAGGACGCCGAGCGCGATGGTGGCGAGCTGTGCGCCGAACTTGGTCTTGACGTGTTCGACGGACCAGCGCCCGAAAGCCGCTGAACCTCCGGCACGGTTCATCAGCATGACCATGGTGCCCAGGACCACCAGAAACACCAGTATGCCGACATTCCAGCCATCCGAGAGCTGCCCCACCATGCCGTCCACGAAGACGTGATTGAGGACTCCGGTAAGAGAGAAGCCGCTGTAGAGCACACCGCCCACCAGTATGCCGATAAAGAGAGAGGAATAGACTTCTTTTGTGATCAGGGCCAGCACGATGGCGATCAGTGCGGGAAACAGTGACCATGCAGTGTTCAGTACGTTCATGAAATACTCCTTTCGTATGCGTCCGCCTTTTGCGCCCTGTGCTGCGGGTATTCGGCGCTGCCGGATAAACAGAAAACCGGGTCATGATAGTTATCATGACCCGGCGGTATTCCATGCCCTGCCACGATAGCTCTCCGCGCACAAAGCGCGACAGTCCGCAGGGTATTTCCCTGCGTCCCAGGCACTGCTCTCCGGGAAGACCGGAAAAACAGCCCTTCGGCGGCATCCCCTTTCCCTTCGGAGCCTTTTTGTATGCTCCGCAGGTACTCTTGTCAGCCGCAGCCTCTATCATAACTTAGGCCTTATTATAAATGTTTTGATCTGTTTGTCAACCGTTATCCGTGTTATTTGCTCATGCTTTTTGTTTTTCTGAAGGGGAAAGGGAGGCTGGCGGCGAAAACAGCCGCGAAAACCGCCGGCCCGCGCGCTTGCGGAAAGCCCGCCGGGATGTTATATTTCTGTAGGGAACCGCTGACTGATGAAAACGAAAGGGGAGAGCATGGATATCCCGGCAAGAGAAAAACTGGTTTCGGCCGTGGCGGAAATGATCGCGCTGACGGCGATCCATCTGTCCGACGACGTGGACGCTGCTCTGAGAAGGGCCGCTGCCGCAGAGACGAATGAAGCCGCAAGGACCATGTACGGCTGCATGCTGGAGGATCTGGAACTGGCGGACCGCCTGAACCGTCCGATCTGCCAGGATACCGGCGTGCTGCAGTTCTTCGTCGAGGCCGGTACGGGCTTTCCGTACCTGGATGAAATAAAGGATGCCCTGACCGAAGCGACGGCAAGGGCGACGGCGCAGACGCCGCTGCGGCCGAACGTCACGGAACCGCTCGGCGAACACAACACGGGCAACAACGTGGGCTTCGGCGCCCCGTACATCGAATATGAACTGGTCCCGGGAAGCACGGACCTGCGGATCCGCCTGTACATGGCCGGCGGGGGCTGCTCCCTGCCCGGGCGCAGCAAGGTCCTGATGCCGCTCGAAGGCACGGAAGGCATCAAGCGCTTTGTCTGCGAGACGGTCGTAGAGTGGGGCGTGAACGCCTGCCCGCCGCTCGTTCTCGGGATCGGGATCGGTACCTGTGCCGTCACCGCCGCGCAGCTCTCGAAGAAGGCGCTGCTCCGGCCGATCGGGACGCACAGCAGCGATCCGAAGGCGGCCGCCCTGGAAGAGGAGATGAAGCGGGACCTCGACCGGATCGGCATCGCACCGCTCGGCTTCGGCGGGGACCGGAGCGTCCTTTCCGTCAATATCGAGTGCGCCGGCCGCCATCCCGCGACCCTGGGCGTCGGCATCACGACGGGCTGCTGGGCCACGCGGCGCGGCGAGCTGCTGATCCATGCGGATCTTTCCTGTGAGATCCTGTCGCACAGAAGGCTCATGAAAGGAGGGAGATGAGCGTGAAAAAGATCCTGACCACACCCATCAGTTATGAGCAGATCAGAGACCTCCGCATCGGCGACACCGTGTATCTCACGGGGATGCTAGCCACCTGCCGCGACGGGGGCCACGGCCGCGTCGTGAGGGACGGCATTTTCCCCGAGCAGTTTGACTTCAGGGACGGCGCCGTGTTCCACGCCGGACCCATTGTCGGAAAGGATGAAAACGGCCGGCAGTACATGGTCTCCATTGGGCCGACTACCAGCCGGCGCATGGAATCCGTCGAGGCGGAATTCATCGAAAAGACCGGCGTGCGGCTCATCATCGGCAAAGGCGGAATGATGGCAAAGACCGCAGAGGCCTGCCGGAAGTTCGGCGCGATCCACTGCGCCTTCCCCGGCGGCTGTGCCGTCGTGGCCGCGCAGCGCGTCGAAGAGATCACCGGACTGGAATGGCCGGATCTCGGCATGCCGGAGGCCCTCTGGATCATGCGCGTGAACGAATTCGGCCCCCTCGTGGTCTCCGTGGATACCGAAGGGAACAACCTTTTTGAACAGAACAAAGCCGTTTACAGGGAAAAAATGGAGGAGGTCCTCGGCGCCGGGTGACGCCGGGATCCGTATGAAACCGAAATATACGAAGTTGATAAGGAGTAAAAACCATGCCCGAACCCAATGAACTGAAAGAATTCTAGGACCTTTTTGAGGAATTGTCGCAGAAGCAGGGGCAGGGGCCCGAATAGCTCTTGTTTCTGCAGGCGATGGAGAATGTCAATGCGAAGATGAGCGCGCTGTATCAGAAAGACAAATACGGCAGGATCCCGTTAGTCACGGAAGAAGACAGGCAGCAGCTGATCAAGCTGCATGAAGACCTCGGCGAAGCGGCGGAAAAAGCCATCTTAAAAGGAGGCACGCTGGAAAAGCCGGTGCTGGACACGCTGAAAAAACTGAACGGTCTGAACAACGCCTACCGCAGCGCCATGCAGCGGGGCCTTCCCGCCCCGTCAGGGACGGCCGGACCTTCCCCGGTTCCGTCCAGATACGCGACGATGCCCGTGCCGACGCAGCGGTGATGCGGGAGCCCCAGTTTATCGAGTTCCTCTTCGATCCGCGCCGCCGTCCGGAATTCGCTCCGTCCGATCTCCGGATGGCGGTGGAATTCCCGGCGAAGGGAGACCAGGGCATCAAAATCTTTTTCGACAAACTCTTTTATCTGCTGTTCCAGTTCGTTCATTTTTAAAACCTCACAGAGCGGTATCTTGTTTTCTTTTTCGGTTTAGCTATAATAATAGGGCAGGACGCGCGGTCCTGCCAATTCAAAACGAACAATGAGGTAACTGCCATGAGAACGAAACTGAGTATCACCGAGGGCATTTTCCCGATGCCCGTACTGATGATCGCGACCTACAACGAGGACGGAAGCGTCAACGTGATGAACGCCGCCTGGGGCACCATGCAGGAGCGGGATACGGTCGTTTTGAACCTCACCGAGAGCCATAAGACGGTGAAGAACATCAAGGCGAGAGGCGCCTTCACGGTCAGCATCGCGGACGCGGCGCACGTGGCCGAGGCCGACTATTTCGGCGTCGTTTCCGGGAACAAGGTCGCGGATAAGCTCGCGGGCAGCGGCCTTACCGCAAGCCGCGCGGAGACGGTCGACGCGCCGGTCATCAACGAATTCCCTCTCTGCCTGGAGTGCGAGTTCATCGAATACCAGGACAACGAGTACGGCTGCGGCGTGATCGGAAAGGTCCTGAACGTCACCGCCGACGAGCGCGTGATGGCGGACGGAAAGCCTGACATGTCGCTCGTGAACGCGATCGCCTTCGATCCTTACACCCACGGTTACTACAGGGTGTCCGAACGGGTCGGCGACGCCTTTAAGGACGGCCTGAAATTGAGATAACCGTTCAGGAACATCAGAAAAGCCCCCTCTCCGCGAGGGGGCTTTTTGCGTGGGATCATTTCCGTGCGGAGCAGATGCCGGACGATACGAAGGTCATCTGCCGCGCGACATCAGGATGCCGATCCATTCGTGCAGCGCTTCGCCGGTCACCTGATAGGCCATGAGGCAGAGCAGGAGGACGGTCAGGCACGCGTCGACGGCGAGTCTCAGCTTATTTTTCGCTTTGGCTTGCATGATTCAGCTCTCCGGAATAATTATTTCAGGCTTTCGATCCAGGCGCGGAGGTCCGCTTCCGAAACGTTTCCGCCGAAGCGTTTTCCGTCAAGCCATTTACCGCTCCCGGCGAGGGCTTCCATGTTGGGACCGCTCCGGCCGATGCCGCTGCTCGCGGAGGTGCAGAAGGGGATCACGGTGATGCCGTCGAAAGCATGCGCTTCGACGAAGGTATCCATGATGCGCGGTTCCTCGCCCCACCAGATGGGGAAGCCGAGGTAGACGGTCTCGTAGCCGGCAAGGCCGATGGCGGCGCTTCCGATCGCGGGACGGACGCTCTTGTCGTTCTGCTCTTTGGTGGAGCGGCTGCCGCGGTCGTTCCAGTTCAGATCGGCGTCCGAATACGGCTCGGCGGGAACGATTTCATACAGGTCGCCGCCGGTGATTGCGGCGATCTTTTCCGCAACGCCCTTCGTGGTGCCGGTCGCTGAGAAGAACGCGACGAGGACGGTACTGTGATCCGCCGAAGGAGCGGACGCGGAGCCGGACTCCGCGGGCTGCGAGGAGGCATCCGCGGAAGGCACAGGCGTTCCGGCAGGCTGAGAAGAGGTTTCCGCGGGGGCGGAGGTCCCGGCAGTCGCATTCGTTCCCGCAGGGGAGGAACTGCCCTCGGTATTCTTTCCGCCGTTTTCGCAGGCGGCAAGGGCAAGGACGAGTAATGCCGCGAGAGCGGCAGCGATCGTTTTTTTCATCATTCTTCCTCCTTCCAGACTTCCTTCGCGAGGCGGAACACCGCCCAGCCTTTCGGCCAGCCCACATACATGGCCGCGTGGGTAATGACGGCTGCAATCTCTTCCTTCGTGACGCCGTGCGCCTTCGCGTTCTGCAGGTGGTAGGTCAGGGACGAATCGGTGATCCCCGACGCCATCAGGGCGACAACGGTCACGACGCATTTTGTTTTGACGTCGATGGCTTCTTCGTTCCAGACTTCTCCGAAGAGCACGTCGTCGTTGAGGTGCGCGAACATCGGCGCGAAATCGCCGAGTTGGGTCCTTCCGGCGGTCTGTACTATCTTTTCACTCATTTCTTTTCTCCTGTTTCCGAGGTCTGCAGGTGGTCAGTTCATCTTTCCGCAGTTTCCGGCTTTTTCGCCCGTAACGAAGTATTCGTAGGTCGGGAATTCGAAGAGCACCGGCTTAAAGACGTGGTAGTCGATCTTGCCTTGCTCATTCAGTACGGTTTCGTCCGCATAAGTTGCAAGGATCTTACAGATGAAATGGTCGAAATGCTCCAACTCATAGTTGCCGTCTACTTCGCACTCGATGGAGACCTTTGCCTCATCGATCAGCGGAGCGCCGTTTTCGCCCATGGTCCATGCAAAGGCTTCGGACTTGTCCGCCTTATTGCCGCTGACGGTTCCCATGCGGTCTGCATCCTTCAGCCAGGACTCATCCACTACATTGACGGATAGTTTTTTATTCTCACGGATGCCCTGATTGATGTAGTGGGCCTGTACAAGTGACACCATCAGATGACTGTGAGCCACGGTTCCCGCATGGGCGACAAGCGTCCAAGTCGGTTTGTTATTCACCATCGCCCCGACAACGATGACCGGGCAGGGATACAGAGCGAGGGTCGCTCCGATGTTTTTCTTGCTCATCTTTTTTCATCTCCTTTATCAAAAAATGCATTGCATGCGGTTCCGGGGCTTCCGTCCGCGTCTTACTCGCCCAGCAGCCGGATCAGGCAGCGGTTGGTGATGCCGTAAACGGTTTGGTAGAAGAAATCCACGCCGGCCGTTTTCATGGCTTCCTTCTGCTTATCGGTTACGGCGGCGTAGGGATAGATGCCGAACATGAAGGGGAAGAAGACGTAAATGAAGCCCCGGATATCCTCCCCGCTCATCTCCGGACAGAACTTTTCGAGAAGGCTGCGGACAAGCTCCAGGGAGCGGCCGTAGGCGGTCTTGAAGGAGGCAAGCAGCTCAGGACGGCTTTCGGCCTCCATGTCGTAATTGTTCATGGCAAGAAGCTTCAGCAGCTGGGGCCTCCGCGCAAGAGATCCCGCGATGAGGTCCGCGAGAGCGGAAGCACTCAGGCTTTCATGATTTCCGAGGATGGCGGATAGCTCCTCGTTCCAGCGCTTGTATTCGCGTTCGAAGAGCGCCAGGAAGATCTCTTCCTTCGTGTGGAAATAGTTGTAGATCGTCGGGCGGGAGAAAGAGACTTCGTTGCCGATCTCCTTGAGCGTGATCTCCTTGAAACTCATCGTCTGATAGAGTCTTTCGCAGGCGCCTATGATTTCTTCGCGGCGCCCCGCGATCAGTTCGGGTGTTCCTTTGACCATGACGCTTCCTTTCGTTTGGGGGTGTCCCAACACGGTTGACACCGTGTCAGCAACCTGATGATAGCAAATCGTTGACACGGTGTCAATACCCTCCCGCAAAAAAAACAGCGCCCTTTTCGGGGCGCTGACCGTATCTGCCGTTAATTTCCGCCGCATAAGGCTTTTCCGAGGAATCTTACCCGATGTTCGATCAGTTCCTTCACGATCCCGCTCCGCAGCATCATGTCGTAGCCGTGGACGGTGCCCTTCGTGCAGTGCAGTTCCACCGGAATTCCGTTTTCGCGGAGCTTTTCCGCATAGAGGACCGCGCCGTCCCGCAGGCAGTCGAATTCCGCGGTCTCGATGTAGGTCATGGGGACGTCCGCGAAAGACTCCGCCTCGATGGGAGAGCGGTAGGCGAGTTTTCCCGCGGACTCATCCAGCACGTACCACTCGCCGTAGGTGTTCATGTCTTCCGTATTGCACATGGGCGTGTCGGTATAGAGGCGGAGCGATTCCGTCTCGCCGCAGTCACCGACGGCCGGATAGGTGAGGAGCTGCGCGCAGGGGACGGGGAGCCCCCGGTCGGCCGCCATGAGGGTAACGGCCATGGAGAGGGTCCCGCCCGCGCTGTCGCCGCATACGGCAACGGGACTTCCGTCCGCAAGCGAAAGGAGCCGCTTGTAGGCGGCAAAGCAGTCTTCCGGCGCCGCGGGGAAAGGATGCTCAGGAGCGAGCCGGTAGTCGGGAAAAAGCACGCGGCAGCCGACGCGCTCCGCGTAGATCCGCGCGAGCCTGTACTGGTACGGCGCGGCGGGAAAGGCGTAGCCGCCGCCGTGGCAGTACAGAAGGCAGGCCTTCGTCTTTTCCTCCTTCGGAACGTAAAGAAGCGCCCGCACGCAAGTGTCCCCGGCGGGAATGACGAGCTTCTCGACCTTGACCCTGCGGTCCGAGCGCTGCCGGTCAAAGAGGAGCCCCATCATCTTCTGCATGCGCGGCATGTTTTCCTTCTTCAGGGGCGGGCGGATCGCGGAGAGGAGCCTGAAATCCGGATGAATGTCGTATTGCTTTTTCATGTCGTTCTCCTCCGGACGGCGGTCCGGGCCGTTCATGCCGACGGGCTGCGGAGCGCGCCCGGCTTCGTCTCCCCAGTTATGGAAAAGTTCGTTGGATACGAAGGCCTCTCCGACGGTTTTGCGGATCTTCTCCAGCTGTTCTTCCGACAGATTTCTGACTTTTGCGATCATGGTTCGTCCTCCGCGGCAGCCGGCTGCGGATTTTCAGTGAACCGCGCCGGGAAGTTTCTCAAGTTCGGCGGCGGTGTGGCGGTGGCCGTGTTTCCCGTCGGTCAGATAGTGGTCGTGGCCGTGCGCATGCGTGACTGGACTGCGACGGTTTTCTGACATCGGCTGTCAGGCTAGCGTATGGGTACTATGTTCTTGTTTTTCAGGCACTGTGTGCCAACCTGTATTCCACCGGACTCATATAGCCCAGATACGAATGCATACGTTTTCTGTTGTAGAACAGTTCGATATACTCAAATACATCTGCCTTGACTTCGTCTATTGTAGCATAGTTTTCAGGTAAATGCATTCTTTCCGGCCGCCGCGAAGAAACAGATGGACCGCGCCTCCGACACTAACTCCCGTCATGAGATCCGTGACGACAGCAAGAAGATCCCGGCGGAAAACCGGAACCTGAAGGAAGGCAAGAACAAGGAGCAGGATCAGGGCAGGGAACAGGATCAGCCCGTCATCTGATCCGCCGACACGCAAAAAAGAAGACCCCGGCGGTCCGTGAACCTGCCGGGGCCTTCTTTGTCAGCGGCAGTCTGTTCCTCTTTCAGCTGCCGGATCCCTCCGCGCTTACACGAGGACGAACCCTCTCCACCCGCGGACGGAATAATAGGAGTCCGCGCCGTTATGGAAGGTGAAAACGGTGCCATAGCGCCGCTCGCAGAAGAGGGCGCCGCCGAGTTTCCGGATCTCCGGGGGCGTCGCGATCCAGCTGGAGGTCTTCAGATCGAATTCCCCGAGCGTCTGGAGCCTTCGGTACAGTGCTTCGGTCATGAGCTTCACGCCGATCGTTTCCGCCTCGTGCGCCGCGCTTCCCGAAGGCGGGTTCTTCGCGCGCTTTCTGAGCGCTTCGTCGTCATAGCAGAGGCTCCTCCGCCCGGCAGGCGTTTCCTTCGCGCAGTCGCAGAAGATGAGCTTTCCCGTCTCACCGTCAAAGCCGACCGTGTCCGGCTCCCCGCCGCTTTCCTCCATGCGGCGAAGGACTTCAAGCGCGTCCGGATCTTCCCGCAGGCGCTGCGCCACGGTCTCCCAGTCAAGCCCCGGATGGCGCGTCATGTTTTCGTGAAATCTTTTTTCCAGCAGTTCAAGCATCGTGAAAGCTCCTTTTCATCAGGCCCGCCGTGCCGCGTCAGGAGAAGAAATCCCAGCGCGAAAGCAGGAGGCCGGGGATCACGACCAGCAGGAAGAAGGCCCAGCTGATCAGGGTAAAGGTCCGGATGAACGCCTTGCCGTTTCCGGGGTATTCGCGCACGTAGATCCGGTAATTGATCACCGAGGCGAGAGATCCGATGAGGGAACAGAGACCGGCCGTGTCGGCGCCGTAGATCAGGCCGGCGAAATTCCGGCTGAACGGATACAGCACGATGGTCGCGGGAACGTTGGAAATCAGCTGGCTGAGCCCGATGGCCCACCAGTATTCATGCCCGGCGACGGCCTTCTCCAGAAATCCGCCGATAGAAGGATTCCGCGCGACGGAAGAAGAGAAGACGAAGAAGCACAGGAAGGTCGCGAGCAGCACGTAGTCCACCTTCCCGAGGAGCCGGCGGTCGGCGAAGCCGATCGTAAGCAGCACGAAGGCCAGAGCAGCCGGCCACAGTGACGTACGGGTAACGATGACAAGCAGCACGATGATGAAAAGGCCAACATACATCCGGCAAAGGAAACTTTTCTTCTTTGCAAGCGCTTCGTCGCTGCTTAACGAGACCGGGTCGTGAAGATTTCTTCTGAAAACAAAAAACACGAAGCCGATCAGCAGCACTCCGGAAAGCAGGCACAGCGGGAGCATGTGCAGCATGAACCGGCCGGCGCCGATCTCGGCCTGTCCGTAGAGGAAAAGGTTCTGCGGGCTGCCGAAAGGTGTGAGGAGAGAGCCGCGGACGGCAGCGATGTTTTCCAGAGTGATCACCGGCAGAATGAACTTTTCCCGGCCGGCCTGCCGGAACAGCAGGATGGTTAACGGCACGAAGATCAGAAGCGAAACGTCATTCGTCACGAACATGGAGGAGAAAAACACGCAGAAGACCAGAAACAGGCTCAGGGAAGTCATGGACTTCAGTTTCCCCGCCAGCGCGACCAGCGGCTGCAGCACGTTCTCCTGCTTGAATCCTTCCAGAACGCAGAGCATCATCAGCAGGATCCCCAGGGTACGCCAGTCGATCCCGCGAAGCAGCTCCGCCGTGGGCGGAGTCATGATGAGTCCGGCTGCCGCGGCGATCACCGACAGGATGAGCATCGGTTCCTTTTTTATATATTTAATCAGTTTGTTTACACTCATTATCCATTCACAAACGGAAATTGAGCGGGCTGAAAGCCCGCGATGCTTCCTGGCCGCAGGCCAAGAAGATGGTTTTTCCGGAAACAGGGGAAGTTGTAAGTGCGCTTACTTCATTTTTTTCAATGCAGCGGAGGCAGGCTGTGGATATCATGGTTCCGTAATTGGCTGCGGATCATTTTTGTCGGATAATCTGTTGCGGATCTCGGCGCTTTTCATGAATGCCCGCGCAATGAGATTCTGAACGGCCTCATTATCGGCATCTTTGACCACGCACAGAAAGTCCATGAACACCGTGAAGTCTTCCAGTGTCACGCATCCATTGCTCTCAACGGCAGAATAGAAGTTGTTTACGAATTCTTTTAATGTTTCCAGCTCCCATTCAAATAACGCGAAACTTCCGGCCCGGAATCTTTCCGCCACGTCATACATCAAACTATCGTATTCTTCCGGTATTATCATTTTACGGCCTTCCCACAATCAGCTTGCGTCAACGTAAATTCTGTATCTGCCGCAGTGAAGACAGCGGAAAAGATATCCGCACAGATCACCATCCTTATACAGATATTCCTCTACAACATCGAGAGGATATGACGGAACCTGAGCAGCATAGTCCCTCAGGACCTCATCTTTGATGCCAAGTTCCTGCAATTCCCGTATCCCAACCGTACCGAGATAAGCGCAGTAATCATCACAGCATGCCAGCCAGTTTTCCCCCTGCCACGACATGTAACCGGGCGTACGTTTAAATAATTCATCACGTTTTTCCGGATCGGAAACATCTTCTGCAAACTGTACGAATTCAGCGTTGAGCTTTTCCGCAGCACTTCCGTCATGGATGCACGACAAACAAATGCAATCCGTATCTTCCGGTGAATACGCCGTGCCGATATACTCCGGCACTTTCCTTCCGCAACAATTGCAGACGCCTTCTTCATGGATCAGTATTTCATCGCTGTACAGATTTGGATGATATTTGAATTCTATGCGTTTCATCAAACTTTTACCTATGCAAACCGGAAGTTGTCTTCATGTATTACCAATTTCCCTGCGGATCCTCCGCGTTCACGGGGATCGTGACTTCGCAGGTCGGGTCTTTCGGAAAGGCATCCTGCGTTCCCCGCAGCTGCCAGTAATGTTTCCAGTATTCCCACCACTTCCTTGAGAGCGGCTCCACGTCATCTTCCGATATCCGGGCGTTCCTGCTCACGACTTCTATCCGGTCGCCGCCGGCAATGACGCCATGACCGTCCGCGTCCTGTCTCCGCGTGTTCCGGCCTGACTTCATTTTCTTATGAAAGCCTCGTCCGTCTGCGCGGCGCCATTGACGAAACGTTCCGCTGTCATGTGAAGATCATATTTTTCCCTGAGTCCGGCGATCGCTGCCATTATGGGGGAAGCGCGATGAACGTCAAGGGACGCCTGATCCTTCCAGCTGTCGATGAGAAGGACCGTCTCCGGATCGTTCATCGGGATGAAATACTCATAACGAAGGTTGCCGCTTTCGGCACGGATCGCGTCTGCCGTGCCGGAAGATTCCATCTCCTCGGCAAACTTCCGGGCAGCGCCGTTTTCGCCTTTATAGTACAGGTTAACCGTCAGACTCATCTGTTTTCACCTCTGTTTTTGTGTGCGGGATCTCCGCGGACAGCGTTCTTCCGCGAACGTTTTCGCGGACCGTTACCGCTGGACCCGGCCGGATCACTTCGGGAACTCGACGTCTTCGCCGGCATACAGGTATCTCAAATGGAACCCTGCCGAAGGATCGGCAAGGTCAGAGTATCCGATGCTGACGCCGTAGGCCTGTGAAACGTCCAACGCCCTGTCGCCCATGCCGTAAATGTAGTGATAGTGGGGATGGGCGTCCTCGACGAGCCGCGGTTTCCTTTCGGCGACCCATTCGGCGTCCTGCATGAAGTAGGCCCTTTCCTCGATGCGTTTGATGGTGCTCCCCGCAGGCATTTCCTTCACGGTTTTTCTCTTGCCTTTTCCCTTGATCCTGCGGTCGGTCCAGACGCCGTCTTCGATCGTTCCGACATACGTTTCCTTAACGGACTGATCCTTCATGATGACGAACCAGTACGTCCCGTCCTTTCCTCCGATGATCCAGTCGACTTCATCGCGGAAGGCCTGGTAAAATTCGAAGCCGTGTTCCTTTTCAACAAGTTCCAAAAAGCGGTAGTTCTCCATGTTCTTCTCCTTTAATGGCTGCGGTGATATGCTTTTCAGATCCTTTTTCAGCATGATGATCTCTTCCGTGCGGTATTCCTCGGCAAATCCGTTTTCCAGGAAGAGCCTGACGGCGGGATTGTCGATTGCGATGTCGTCATGAAGGACCGCGATCCCGTTTTCCGCAGCCGCTTCGCAAAGCATCTCCAGGCCCTGCTTCCCGTATCCCCTGCCGCGGAACGGGGCGTAGATGACGACGTCCGCCGGCCAGATCCCTCTTTTCTCATCGAAGTGATAAGCGATCTCTCCAACGAACTCGCCCGATTCGCGCTCCTTCAGATAGCGGTAAAAGCGCCTGCCGTCGGAGCACAGGACCCAATATTCATACCAGCCCTGCCATTCGCTCTCGGGGAAGGGGATCGTTCCGCCCCAGGCATGGTTGTATGACATCGTCTCTTCATCGCTCATGAACGTCTCGCGGAAGCGGAGATCTTCAAGTTTCGGCACATATGATTCCAGCATGGCTTATCCTCCTGCAGCGGGTCTCCGGGGCGGTCTCATAGCGCCCCTTTGGGGCAGTTTTTCACGCATTCCATGCAGAGGATGCATTCGGTGCCGTTCTCCCTCTTCCGGGAGTTGTCGGTCACGTCCACGTTCATCGGGCAGACACGCCGGCATTTTCCGCAGGAAACGCATTTTTCCTTATTGCATTTCACCCGCAGGAGGGCGAAATAGCTCATCGGTTTCAGAAAAACCGTGATGGGGCAGATGTATTTGCAGAACGCCCGGTTGTCCTTAAAAGCAAAGGCGAGGGCGATCCCGACCGCGTAGTACAGGACGTTGCCGATGACGAAGGCCCAGAACATGATCCGCTCGAGATTTCCGACATGCGCAAGGAAGAGCGCGGCGACGAAGAGCAGCGAGGCGGCAAAGGTAAGGTACCGGATCCAGCCGATCTTTTTCCGCGGGCCGGCAGGGACCTTGTAGGGCAGAAAGTCCAGGACCATGGCCGTCCAGCAGGCGTAGCCGCACCAGCCGCGGCCGAAGAGCAGGGGGCCGAAGATCTTGGCAACCGCGTAGTGGATGGTCGCCGCTTCGAACACGCCGGTGAAAAGGTAGTACCAGAAACCTTCGATCTGCATGTTCTCATTGCAGATGAGGCCGAGGTACACGAGCATGTACAGCCCGACGAGCAGCTGGACGATGCGCCGCGCGTGTTTGTATTTCCGGATGTACAGAAAGATCCCGAACGCGACCGACAGCCCGATGTAACTGAAGTTGAAGAGGTAAAAAAGATTATCTTTCGTGAGCCAGAGGGTCACGGCAACGGTCTCGAAAATGATCAGTATGAGCAGCGGGTGAATGTATTTCCTGAGCTGTTTCATCTCAGTCTCCCTGACGGACCGGCACATTTTTGCGGCAGATCCTTCCGGCCCGGAACATTCTGCCGCTTGCATCCTGCGCCTGTGTTGAATACAATTGTATGGTCTTTGAAAGTTCCTGTCAAGAAGAGGAGCAAGTCACCATGGAATATTTCTGGTACGTCATCGCGGCTCTCGGCGCCGGCATCGGCACCGGGCTTGCCGGACTGTCCGCCGCTACGGTCATGGTCCCGATCCTGATCGTACTGTGCCCCTCGTTCGGCGGGGAGCACGGCGCGTATCAGGCGACGGCCATCGCCCTTGCGTCGGATATCCTCGGCTCCGCCGTGACGACGCATACCTACGCGAAACATAAGAATATCGACTTAAGGCGCGGTTCCGTCATGCTGGTCTGCATCCTCGGCATGTGCACGGTCGGAAGTTACGTGGCCTTCCTCGTCGGCAACGTGGTCCTGGGCAGTTTCACTCTTTTTCTGACTTTCTTCATCGGCATCCGTTTCCTGGTGAAACCGGATACCAGCCGGAAGGATCAGGCGGCAAAAGGAGAGAAACTGGATCTTAAGGGCGTCGCAGTCTCCCTTTTCTTCGGCCTCACGATCGGCTTCGGCACAGGCTTCGTGGGCACGGGCGGCGGCATGATGATGCTGGTCGTTTTCACGGCTTTCCTCGGGATGGAGCTGAAGACCGCCGTCGGAACCAGCACCTTCATCATGACCTTTACGGCGCTCATCGCTTCCATGAGCCACATCCTGATCCATCCGGCGATCGTCCTGGAAAAATGGGACGTGATGCTGATCTGCATCGTGACGGCGACGGCGGCAAGCCTCATCTCCGCGCGCTTCGCGAACCGCGTGAACAACCGCACCGTAGGCCTCGTGACCGGCGCGGTCCTGACCGTTCTCGGCGGCGCCATGCTGATTCTGAACTACTGGAGTTTTCTGTCCCGCTTCCGCCTGTTTACGGACACGCTGCACTGCATGGGCGTGCTGATCGGCTTCGTCATTCCCTGCGTACTGGTCCTGCTGCCGATCCGCTTCCTGACGAAGATCCCTTCGTACATTTTCCGGAAGCTCCTGCATATCGTAGCCTTTACCTGCGTTTCGCTGACGATCCTGACCTCGCGGAACTGGCAGGCTTCGGCGTTCACCTGCGTCATCTTCGCGGCTGTGATCTATCCGCTTCTTGCCCTTGTTGAGAAGGAAGCCTGGTACCCGAAGCTGTTCGTAGAGAAGACGAAGGGCGAGATCAGACGGAGCCTTCTCATGCTCTTCCTGATGGTCGCCGCGCTGATCGCGGTGTGCTGGGGCATTTTCGGTGAACCGGTCCTCTGCGCGGCCTCGATCCTCATGTGGGGAACGGGAGACGCCGCTGCGGCGCTCGTCGGCATTCCGTTCGGAAAACATAAGATCAAGATGAGATGGACCGACGGGAAAAAGTCCCGGGAAGGAACGGCTGCGATGTTCGCAGTCTCCTTCGTAAGCGGTCTGCTGATACTGCTCCTTGCGCATGAAGCGGGACTTCCGCACGCGCTTCTTTCGGCTGCCGCCGGTGCGCTCTTCGGCGCGCTGACCGAACTTTTCTCACCCAGCGAATACGATACGGTCACCGTGCCCTCGGTGATCGCGGCGGTCCTGCTCCTCATAAACGCGGCCGTTCACTGAAGCGGCCCTCTGACACTCAGACGTGCGAAAAGCCCCTCCCTCTGCCGGTCAGGCAGAAGAGGGGCTTTTTCGTGCGGCGCTTCGGGGCAGAGGTGCTAGATCAGGTTAACCGCAAGGCCGCAGACAAATGAGAAAAGCATTACGAACACGAGGTACAGGGCAAAGCGCTTCCAGCCCATGACGATCTTGAGCGCGCCGAGATTGGTGATCTTCGTGGCAGGCTCCGTGATCATGAACGCGGCAGCGGAGCCGAGGCTCATGCCGTCCGCAAGCCAGCTCTGGAGGAGAGGGATCGTTCCTCCGCCGCAGGCATAGAGCGGGACGCCTACCGTCGCTGCCATCAGGATGCCCCAGGCCTGATCGCCGCCGAAGTCCGGGTAAAAGAGAACGTCTGGCTTCGGCTCCTTGTTTTTTACCGCTTGATTATACCTGAAAAGACGCCGGCGGACAATAGCGGCCATGCCGTTTTGTTTCGGCCACCGGCCGTCCGCGGCCGATTTTTCACTCCGGTACGGGCTAAAATAATAAGAAAGCCGCCTTTCGAAATGGACGGTGATATGCTATGATACGAGTCGTAAGGACATGAAATCGTTCCCATTCTGCTCCATACGCTGTATGATGCCGGCACGGCAACCAACGCCTACATGAACAGCGGGAATGAAGACGACGAACTGATCGGCATCGTTTTCGCTCTGGTCGTTACGGTCGCTTTGTTCATCGTGCAGATCGCCGTCCCGGTCAGACTGAAAAAGAATACGGAGAAATACTGCGGAATGCTGACCGGCAGCGCGGATAAGCAGGTTTTGCAATAGGAACTTATGCGGAGGAGTAATGTTTAACGTCAATTATAAGGAACTCACACTGTCTTTCAACGAATTCCACGACGTTTCGGCCAAGGACATGCCGCAGTACGGAGAATACTGCCTGCTCGAACTGAAAACAGGCGCGTATACCGCAGGCGGCTGGTATCCGTCGGGGGAAGGGCGCAGTGCAGCAGGGCACTTCTTACGCGGAACCGCCGACACGGTAGATTCGGAAGAGGTGGCAAGATGGCACTCTCTCGACCGCTATGACCTTTCGGAGATCCTTAAAGATGAAGAGATCAACTGGATCAATCTCGGGCCCGAAGAAGAAGGTAACCGGAATGTTCAGTTTGACGGTTTCAAGTCGCTTGCGGACGGAAAGAAACCGAAAGAGGAGCAGTTCTGCCTTCTGATCATGAAGGACGGGAGCCTAGCGGCAGGCAGATGGAACAAGTGGCGCCGCCAGGCCGGGGGAACCTTCATTTATTCGTCGGCGCTGGCGAGCCACAGTTCGGAAAAGGTCTGGGCGTGGACACCGCTCAGTTCCGATGATATTTTCGCGGCGGAGGTGGAAAGGGAGAACGAGAAAAAGCGCGAAAAGAAGCTGAATAAGAACCCTTCAACGGATCCGGAACTGTTCAAATACGGAACGGATATCAACGTATATTACGAAAAAGCGCTGGAAAAGCTGCGTGAGGAATTTTACTGGGCCACGCTGCCGATGATGAAGAAGGAAAAGCCGCTCTGGCAGATCGCGCCCCTTCACGGCAAATTGGTTTTCGGTCAGATCAGCAAAAACTATTATGACGATTCGGATGTCGTGACCCCGTGGACGGAAGGCACCACCGCGGACGAGTTCATCGATTTTCTGGTCAGATATACGCATGATAAGGTCGAACACTCGAATCCGGAAGAGAAATTCAAGTTCGGCACGGACATCAACGTCTATCTGGAAAAGGCGTTCAATAACGTAAAGAAGGATTATCGCTGGCTCGACAGGAAGATGCTCGGAAAGACCTGGCAGTACGATATCCGGAAGGTCGACGGAGACCTGGAATTCGTCAGAAAATGCTGGAACGAAAGAGAGTTTTCGGTGTACGACGTCGAAAGCGCCGAACGTTTCATCGAGAGTGTGGAGTACGATTATCAGAGCGAAGCGCTGCAGGCCAATAAGACCGTGGCCACTTATGCCCCTTCGTTCGGCCATATCAGCCTGCACGGCTGGAATCTGGAGCGCTATGTTTTCCATAAGCTGAAGTCCGGCGACTACAAGGTGAGCGTAACGGCCGGAGACCGCGTGACCGGCGGCAGCAGGGAGTTTTTCATTACGCCGTACTGCTTCGAGGCAAAAACCTACGAGGAATTCCTGGACCGCTATCTGGAGATCGTTCCGGACTACTCGTTCGGACTCGGCAAAAAGGAACTTCTCCCTGACAAGGATCTGCAGGAATTCCTGGGATACTGAAACCTTAAGGGGACAAGCGCTTATGTTCATTATTTTGAAAACCATATTCGGTTACATAGACGGGATCGGATTTAAGGGGTTTTACCTGATCGGGGATCTGTGGATCTTTGTCCTGATCGGTGCACTGTTCGGAGTTTTATTCAGCCTGAAAAGAAAAAGGGGCTGATCGCCGCAGCGGGAATTTCGGCAGGTGTCTATCTGCTTTGTGATCTCTTGCTGCTTAGGCTGTGCTGGAATCTGCCGTATGGTTATGACTGGGTCGGTTTCACGGTTGTTATTCTTGGCTCTGCTGCTTTCGGAGCCATGATCGGCTGCCTTGAGACCCGGTTGGTAATATACGTGTGGCGAAGCTGATGAGGCGTCACCGTAAAGTCCAGGGAGTACACGATGTTCTCTCGGTTTACGCATTTCTGACCTGGCTCAGGCTTGAACTTCTTCTTGATCGCCTGCCCATTCACGTATTTATACTCAGGAAAAATGAAAAGCCAGGGCAGGTGATATCGGATCATTTTCCGATTTCCTGCTCTAGCTTCGGTTTCATTTTTTGATTATTGGACTTATCGTCCCCAGCCGGTTTTACCAGTTCTCGTACCGTTCATGCTGATCAAGTTCCCGGATCCTCTGCATATCCTCTTTGCTCAGTTCGAAATCAAAGATGTCATAGTTTTCGGCAATATGATCCGGATTGGAGGAACCGGGGATGGCGATAAAGCCTGCCTGCAGCTGCCACCGAAGGATAATCTGCGCAGAAGACTTTCCGTACTTTTCTGCCAGTTCTTTGATTACTTCATTCCCGAAATGTTCTGAAGTATGCCCCCTGCCCCCAAAGGGATACCAGGATTCGATCACAATGCCGTACTGACTTGCATATTCCTGCAGTTCGGTGTTCTGATAGTACAGATGATTTTCGTTCTGGATGACCGCCGGAACGATCGTTGCAAAGGATAAAACTTCGTCCACCTGTTCCTTCGTATAGTAATTCGAAATGCCGATCGAGCGGAGCTTTCCGGCGCGTACGGCATCCTCCATGGCTTTGTAAACGCCTTCGTCATCATAACCCGGCTGATGGATCAGCATCAGATCGATATAATCCACGTTCAGATCTTTCAATGCATCGTCTATGATCCCGCCTGCGCGTTCA
>JAFRRD010000049.1 GCA_017428265.1 Lachnospiraceae bacterium
AAGGAGCCGATCGGGCGGCGCGGATCCTTCAGACCCACGCGGCTGCGGCGGATCGCACGGGACAGGGCGGAAATGGCTTCCTCCTGGCCGATGACGCGTTTATGCAGATCGCTTTCCAGAGCGAGCAGCTGCGATCCTTCCTCACGGGAAAGCTGTTCCAGCGGAATACCGGTCCAGAGGGCAACGGTCCTGGCCATGTCTTCCTTGCTGACGGCGACGGTATCTTCCGTCTGCGCGTTCAGGCGTGCGGCGGCTCCCGCTTCGTCGATCAGATCCAGCGCTTTTTCGGGCCAGACGCGGTCGGTCAGATAGCGCTTGGAAAGCGAAACGGCGGCAAGCAGGGCTTCGTCGTCAAGGACCACGTTATGATGCCGTTCGAAAAGCGCACGGCGTCCTTTCAGGATCTCCAGCGTCTCATCTTCACCGGGCGCTTCGACCAATACGCTCTGGAAACGGCGTTTCAGGGCCGCATCCTTTTCAATATGCTTTTTATATTCGTCCAGCGTCGTTGCGCCGATGATCTGCACCTCGCCGCGGGAGAGCGCAGGCTTCAGGATGTTTGCGGCATCAAGGCTGCCCTCGGCACCGCCGGCTCCGATGAGGGTATGGAATTCGTCGATGAAGAGCAGGATCTCCGGATGCGCGTAAAGCTCGTCAAGGATCTGTTTCATCCGTTCTTCGAACTCACCGCGGTACTTGGTCCCGGCGACGACGGAAGCAAGGTCAAGGGCCAGGAGCTTTCTGCCGCGCAGAAAACGCGGAACTTTGCCGTCGGTGATGCGCTGGGCGAGCGCTTCCACGATGGCGGTCTTGCCCACTCCGGGTTCGCCGATCAGGCAGGGATCGTTCTTCGTCTTGCGGCAGAGGATCTGCATGATCCGCTTCAGCTCGTTTTCTCGTCCGATGACGGGATCCAGCTTTCCGTTGGCGGCCATCGCCGTCAGGTCGCGGGTATATTTCGCAACGGTATCGGTGCCGCTGACAGGCTGGGAGAGCAGGTCTTCCAGGGCAAAGCGGTCGTCTCCCATAGAATCCAGGAGCATTTCCTCAAGTTCGATAGGATCGGCACCGAGGGCAAAGACGGCTTTCGACGCGATCCCGTCGGTATCGTGAAGCATGGCAATGAAAAGGTGCTCGGTCCCGCAGGCCGGCGCCCCGACGTCATAACACAGGTCCTGCGCATCCTGCAGGATCAGTTCGAGAAGAGGCGTGTGGGGAAGCCTGCCGCGCTTCCGCGGCGCTGCATCATCAGCCGCTTTCTCAAAAGAAACGCCCAGCATCCTGCCGAGGACTTCGCAGGCTTTGTCACGCGAAACAGCCTTCATCTTCAGTACCTCGCGGGGAAGGCAGGGCACGTCGAAAAAGGCAAGCAGCATATGTTCGGTTCCCACCGCATTCATCCGGCATTCCCTGGCAATCGCTTCGGCTCTGGCAAGGACTTTTACGGCAGCGGCGGTAAAAGGGATCTCATAGGTCTTCATTCTGAATCTCCGTCATATGATAACAAAGCGGGTCGGGCCCGCCTGTCTGCCATTTTACACCCAAAGCCGCCCGAACGCAAGAAAAGCCGGTAAAAATGTCTTTATAGGAAATTAACTTGACGGCGGCAGAGTGAAAAGGTAAACTAACCTATAGGCTGCAGAAATACAGCTTTTAAGACGTATGCGATCGGGGGAATGTCCCATGAAGAATAAAATGACAAAAGCTGCGGTGATCCTTGCTGCGATCCTTGCTGTTCTGCTTCTGACAGCTTTCATCTTCGTGGTTGTGCGCGGCGGAAAGCTGGCCGGTATTTTTGATTTCGACCGTATTCTTCACCGTGAGACAACGCAGGCGGAAACGACCGAAGCGCCCGAACCGACGGAAGAAAACACTCCCGCGGAAAGTACCGGGGAAGTTCCCGCCACGGAGACGGAGACGGAGCCGGAAAGCACGGAGATCCCGCCAGAGCAGCTCAGAAAGACACTGAACATCGGAGCCGATAATCTGGAAGGCAATTTCATTCAGCTTTATGCAAAAGCGGACGGCGATAAGATCGTCAACAAACTGACTCAGGTCAGCCTGCTGACCATCGACCGCAACGGCCGCGTCCTTTACCATGCCGGAAACAGCGAAACGTCGGAATACAACGGGACGAATTATGTTTACCGCGGAATTGCCGACATCAGCGTTGACTACGATAAGGAATCGGACATTACGACCTATACGATCGAACTGAGGAAGGACCTTTACTTCAGCGACGGCACACCGCTGACGGCGGATGACCTGGTCTTCAACTATTACATCCGCCTGCAACCGGATTACGACGGCGTCGGGAATCTGCGCCGCTACGACATCGTCGGCCTTCGGAATTATTATTACAACAATTCCATGGCGGAAGAGCAGACGGTCTCAAGCAAAGAGATCGACGACGAACTGGCAAAACCCAGCGAGACTACTGCGGAATTTATCCGGAATCTGATCAGCGAAGTCCTGATCCATGGGGCTGAAGAAGCGGAAAAACTCTGGTCCATTTATCAGTCCTACGGCTACGGCAACAATGCCCAGGAATTCTTCTACAATACCTATGGCCTTGACAAGAACTACAACCTGGTCAATAAGGATATGGCCACGGTATGCAAGGACGTTGCGGCTTCCTACGGCCTGGACTACCGCAAATTGGCGGAAAATTATGCCGTAGATGAAACATACTTTGACGAAAAGGTCCGCGGCTTCGTCAAGGAGACGCTGCTGTTCAAAAAAACCAGCGAAGCGGTAAGTGAACCTGTGGACCATATCAGCGGGATCATCCGGCTGGGTGACCGCATACTGAAACTGAAGGTCCACGGCTATGACGAGAATGCCGTCTATGACCTTCTTGACATTGACGTCCTGCCGCTGCACTATTACGGCGATCTTTCTCTTTACGATTACAACGCGCACCGTTTCGGTTTTATTCCGGGCAAATTCAGCATAGATGAAGAAAAACTGGCCCATCCGCTCGGCGCTGGACCGTATGTATACGACAGCGGCTCATTCGACAGTGTTACGTTTACACGGAACGAACGCTTTTATCAGGGCGAGCCGGGAGCGGAATTCGTCAACCTTCGCTGTGTCTCCGGAGAAGGCCTCGGCTATGTTTCGGAAGGCGTCGTTGATGTTGTCGCCGTTGCAGGCAACAAAACGAATTACGAAACGATCTGCCGGCAGAACGAGAATAACGACCTGATCGGCAACGCGCTCGTTGCCCATGATGTCAACGTACTCGGCTATGCCTACATCGGGATCAACGCAAATACCGTGAATGTCGGCGGAGACCCCGACTCCGAGGCTTCGAGAAATCTCCGGAAAGGACTGGCGACCGCCCTTTCGGCCTTCCGCAGCGAAGCCTATAAGGAATACTTCGGGAACTCGATCAGTCTGATCGAGTACCCTGTTTCGGAATTCTACGGCCTTGCGCCGCAGAAAGGCGATCCCGCCTACGAAACGGCTTACAATAAGGATCCGGACGGAAATCCCATTTATTCTGCCGATGCCGGTACACTTGACCGTTACAATGCCGTAATCGATGTCGTGCGGAAATATTTCGAACTGGCCGGATATACCTTTGACAGTGAAGGCAGGCTGAAAGAAGCGCCGAAAGATGCACCGGTCCTGTTCGGCATATCGATCTGCAGCGATGAAGACTCCTTCAGCGGTTTTCCGTCGTTTGAAGTGCTGACCTATGCCAAGAGCGTTCTGCATGAACTGGGACTTTCTCTTGATATCCGCTACGTCCCGGATGAAGAAAACATGCTCGTGTCGCTGTATACGGGAACGAGCGATCTGTGGTTTGCTTCCTGGTATACCGGCGCCGATCCCGAATTTGCCGAGCACTATCAGGGCAAGGGGCGTTCAGATGATATGGTCCCGAACATTTACGGGATCAAAGACGACGAACTGGACGAATGCCTGGCCGAACTGAAAAAGACGACAGATCCTGCCGAAAAAACAAGCCTGAGCCTGAAGATCATGAACATCGTCAAGGAATGGGCTGTAGAGGTCCCGTGCTATCAGCTGTACAATTATTACGTGTACAATGCCCAGACGCTGAAGGTCGAAAGTATCCCGAAAGAACTGACGGCGTATCACAGCTGGCTCGACGAGATCATCCATGTTGAGGTGGGCAACCGTGAATAACAGCTTTTTTGCCATGCTCGGGCGCATGAAATATATCGACCGATGGGCGCTGATGCGGAACTTCCGGAAGGAGAACATCAGTGAACATTCGCTCGAAGTTGCCGTCATTGCCCACGCCCTGTGCCTGATCGGCAACAAACGTCTCGGAAAGACGCTCGATGCCGACCGGGCAGCCGTGATCGCACTTTTCCATGACGCGCCGGAGATCATCACCGGCGATATGCCTACGCCGGTCAAATACTATGACAGTGAGATCCGCTCGTCCTATCAAAGGATCGAAGATGAAGCTGTCCGCAGGCTGCTGGACCGTCTGCCGGAGGACCTGCGCGACGAATATGCCCGCTGCCTGATGCCCGATGCGGAGCGGGAAGGCGAACTGATCGCCCTGGTCAAGGCGGCTGACAAACTGTCTGCTCTGATCAAGTGCCTGGAAGAGGAAAGTGCCGGGAACCGTGAATTCGCGGAAGCGGAGAAAACGACGATGGCCAGGATCGAAGCAATGGGCATTCCCGAAGCGGATATCTTCCTGAAAGACTTCATTCCGGCCTACAAGCGTACGCTGGACGAACTGTGAGGCAGCGATGAAGAAAAGCACCAAAGGAAAAGGCGGGCTCCGCTCCCTGAGCTACATGACGGCTTCGATCAGCCTCTTTATCCTGAGCCTGGTACTGACGGCCATGCTGATGGTGCGTTCCGCCCTTACGGCAGGAGGGCTCGGCAGGACGGAGGGGATACTCGGGACCGTTGCCCTGGCGGCGAGCATTGCCGGCTTCGTTGTTCCGCTGTACGGCCATTTCATCGTCAGGATCGACGGAAAGGGAGACTGGCGCGTCGGAACGCTTCTGAACGGGATCCTGATGCTCTTTCTGGTCTTTTTATATTTCCTTGGGATCAGCTGAAAGAGCCGCTGAATGATGCAGCATTTTCCCTGTGAAAAAGCGGCGGGAAAAAGACTTGATTTCACGGAAAATCCGTGTATAGTGATTTTTGGAGCCGCCGCCGGGCGGCAGAAAGGCAGCTTATGGCAGAACGGGTAAGAGTGGCACTGGATGCCATGGGCGGCGACAACGCCCCCGCTGAGCAGATAAAAGGCGCCGTCGAAGCGCTGAAACTGACGGATAACTGCGAGATCATTCTGGTGGGACAGGAAGAAGTCATACGGAATGAACTCTCAAA
Organism: Lachnospiraceae bacterium; assembly: GCA_017428265.1. Classification (GTDB taxonomy): domain Bacteria; phylum Bacillota; class Clostridia; order Lachnospirales; family Lachnospiraceae; genus UBA6987. The sequence goes on from JAFRRD010000049.1 coordinate 5,335, forward strand.
ATATACCTACGACACTTCCCGGATCTCAGTCCGGAACGCGACCGAGGTGATCGAGACCGGCGAACCGCCGGTGAATGCGATCCGCAAAAAGAAAGACTCCTCCATCGTCGTTGCCGAAAAGATGATCAAGGCCGGCGAAGCCGACGGTTTCGTGTCCTCCGGTTCCACCGGAGCGGTGCTTGCCGGCGGTCAGCTCCTTGTCGGCAGGCTGAAAGGCGTCGACCGGGCCGCGCTCGGCATTCTGATGCCTACGCTGAACGGAATTTCGCTGATGATCGACTGCGGCGCCAACGTGGACGCGCGTCCAGAGCATATGATCCAGTTTGCGCGGATGGGCGCCATCTACTACAAAGAGATGATCGGGAAGGACAATCCTACCGTCGGACTGATCAACATCGGCGCCGAAGAGGATAAAGGCAACGCCCTGACCAAGGAGACCTATCAGCGCCTCAAGGCCTGCACCGATCTCAATTTCATCGGAAACGTGGAGCCCCGCGACGTGCCTGCCGGCGCCTCCGACATCTACGTGACCGAAGCATTTGCCGGCAACTCGATCCTTAAGACTTATGAAGGAACGGCCGGCGCCATGCTGAAGCTGATCAAGAATGCTTTCATGAGCAGCCTGAAGTCCAAGATCGGCGCACTGCTGGTCAAGGATGCACTGAAGGATACCCTGAAGATGATGGACGCTACGGAATACGGCGGCGCCCCGATGCTCGGCCTCAACGGCCTCGTCTGCAAGACCCACGGCAACGCCACTTACAAAGAAGTCAGCCACGCCATTGTCCAGTGTGTCAACTTTACGGAGAGACACCTTACCGATAAGATCCGGGCAGCCATAACGCCCGACAAACAGGAGGATTGATCAATGGAACTTGAAAAAATCAGAGACATCATCGCGACCACGCTGAACCTTGACCCCGAAGAGGTCACGCCCGACAAGTCTTTTGCCGAAGACCTGGATGCGGACTCCCTTGACCTTGCCGAGATCATCATGGCGATCGAGGACGAATTCGGTGTGACCATCCCGGACGAGATCCTGGAGAAGGTCGTCACCGTGCAGGATGCCTATGATCTGGTTAAAACGATCGGCTGAGAAAAGATTTTTCTGATCGTTTTGAAAAACCGCACTCCGGAAAGGCCGTTTTGGGCGGCTTTTCCGGGGCTGCGGCGTTTTCTGTATTTATCAGGACATAATAAGGAGCGTTTTTATGCTGCAGCAACTGGAAAAGGCTATCGGCTACGAGTTCCGGGACAAGTCCCTGCTCGCTACGGCGTTAGTCCATTCCTCCTTTTCCAACGAACACAAAAAAGAACAGATCCCGAACAACGAGCGGCTTGAATTCCTGGGCGATGCCGCACTGGAACTGGCTTCGAGCCGCTATCTTTACGACCATTTTCCGAATGAGCCGGAAGGGACGCTTTCGCGCCGCCGGGCTTCCATCGTCTGCGAGCCGTCGCTTGCCCGCTGCGCCCGCGCCGTCGGACTCGGCAGACATCTGCAGCTGGGAAAAGGTGAGGAGAAAAATAACGGACGTGAACGGGATTCCCTGCTTTCCGACGCCTTTGAAGCCGTGATCGGCGCGATCCTGCTTGACGGCGGATTCGAGGCGGCGGAACGCTTCGTTTGCCGTTTCGTCATGGAAAAAATGACGGATAATCCTGTTTACAGCGATTCAAAAACGAAGCTGCAGGAAACGGTACAGGGCAGCCTTGCCGACGCCATCAGCTATGAGACACTGAGCGAGACAGGTCCCGAGCACGACAAGGTCTTCACCGTGGAGGTGAAGATCGGCGGCGTGACCTACGGCACCGGCAGCGGCCACAATAAAAAGATCGCCGAGCAGGTCGCAGCGGCTCAGGCGCTTAACCGCCTGAAAGAAGAAACGGGAAACAGACTATAAAGGATCCGGTCAAAAACCATGTATTTAAAAAAGATCGAAGCACAGGGCTTCAAATCCTTTGCCAATAAAGCCGTTCTGGAATTCTCTCCGGGTATCATGGGCATCGTCGGACCGAACGGCAGCGGAAAGAGCAACGTCGCGGACGCCGTGCGCTGGGTGCTGGGTGAACAGAGCGCCAAGCAGCTGCGCGGCGGCAGTATGCAGGACGTTATTTTTTCCGGTACCGAAGCGCGCAAACCGATGGGCTATGCCTATGTTTCGCTTACCCTGGACAATGCGGACCATGTGCTGCCCGTCGATTATGACGAGGTGACCGTGACGCGCCAGGTGTTCCGTTCCGGCGAGAGCGAATACCGCATCAACGGAAATCCCTGCCGGCTCCGCGACATCTATGAGATGTTTTACGATTCCGGAATCGGTAAGGAAGGCTATTCCATCATCGGACAGGGCCAGATCGACCAGGTCCTGAGCAACAAACCCGAGGAACGGCGACTGATGTTCGATGAAGCCGCCGGCATCACGAAATACAGGAAGCGCCGCGACATCACGGCGAAAAAACTGGACAGCGAACGCCAGTCCCTGCAGCGCATCAGCGATATCATCGGTGAACTGAAGCGCCAGGTCGGTCCGCTGGAAAAACAGTCGGCGAAGGCAAAGACCTATCTGAAACTGAGGGACGAACTGCGTTCCTACGAGATCGGTGCCTATTACCTTGAAGCGACGGATCTGGAAAAGAAGCTGGGAAAGACCCAGGAAGACCTGGAGATCGTTACCGGCGACCTGGAAAAGTCGCATGCCGACGAGGATACGCTGAAGCAGCAGTATGACGAACTGACGAAACTCGGCGAGGCGCTGGACGGCGAACTGCAGGGCGCACGCGGCGAGCTGGCCGACCTGCGCGTTCTGAAAGAGAACAAGGAAGGCCGCATCATCCTGCTCGAAGAGCAGATCCGGACTTCGGCGGCGAGCCAGGGCCTGACGGCCGACCGCATCGCGGCGCTGGACCGCCAGATCGCCGAGATCAATGCCGAAAAAGAAGACATTTACCGCCAGAAAAACGAACTCGACGTTCAGCTTGACGAATCGGACGACCGCATCAGCGCCGCTGAGACCGAAGCCGAAGATACCGAAGAAGAGATCCGCGCCGTCGAATTCGAACTGGAACAGAAGAACCGCTTCATCATCGAGACGATGAATGAAAAGGTGAATATCAGCGGCGAGCTGCAGGGGCTGAACTCCAAGGAAGAGCAGATGCAGCTCCGTGTTCGCGCGATCGAACAGACCCTGAAGGAAAACCGCAAAAAGAGCCGTGAGCGCGAGGAACAGAGCCGGGCGCTGTCGGCATCCCTTGACGACATGCGCGCGGAACTGGCCCGCCTGAAAGAAGAGGCGGATACGCATCGCGAAGCGCAGAAAAAAGCAGAAGAGACTCTGACAAAGAGCCGCGAGGCTTTCCATCAGTTTTCCCGCGAATATTCCGTCCTGCAGACAAGACGCGAGACGCTCGAAAACCTTGCCGAACGTTACGAGGGCTACAACCAAAGCGTCAGGCGCGTCATGGAGCAGAAAGCGAAGTTCCCGGGTGTACGCGGCGTGACCGCCGATCTGATCACAACCGACAAGCGCTATGAGACGGCAATCGAGACCGCACTCGGCGGACGTATTCAGAACGTTGTCACCGATACCGAAGACACGGCTAAGCGGATCATCGAATACCTTAAGGAGAACCGTTTCGGACGGGTGACTTTCCTGCCCGTTGATGCCGTGGACGGACCCGAGGCATTTCCTTTCCCGGAAGCGCTCCGGGAAAAAGGCGTGATCGGCAGAGCGAGCGAACTGGTCAAAGCGGATAAGTCCCTTGCCGGTGTGGTCCGCTTCCTGCTCGGACACGTCCTTGTGGCCGAAGATATGGACAAAGCACTCAGCCTTGCCCGGAAATACCGCTACCGCATGCACATCGTGACGCTTGAGGGCGAATATCTGGCGCCCGGCGGCTCGATCTCCGGCGGTGCGTTCAAGTCCTCCTCCAACCTTCTCGGCCGCAGCCGTGAGCTTGCCGAGGTCACGGAGACACTGAAACAGAAGAAAAAGGACCTCGATGCGGCAAAACTGAACGCCGATGAAGCGGAAAAACTCGCTTCTGCCGAGCGTGAACTCTTTGAGAAAGCCGCTGCCGAACGATCTTCATTGAGCCTTAAGGAGGCAGCGCTGTCATCGCAGGCAGAAAGCAGAAAACGCGAAGACAGGGAAGCCCTGGAACGGGATACTGCCCTCGAAGTGGAGCAGCAGAAGATCAGGGAAGACATCAAAGCCGTTGCCGAAGAGAGACTGCGCATCCAGAAGCGTGCCGTCGGTCTTGACCGCGACAATGAGACCCGCCAGAGCGAAGTCAGCCGCTCCATGCACCGCCTTGAGAAAGAAAAGGAAAAACTGGCGGAAAAGACGAAGATCCTGGAAGATCTCCGTCTTGAATTTGCCAACCTGAACCAGAAGAATGAATTCATCCTGGAGAATATCCGCCGCCTGAACAGCGAGACCGACCGCCTGGAAGAAGAAAAGAAAACGCTCGGCAGTACCGTCGGCAATGAGGAGGAAGCGGAAGCCGAGCGCCGCTCCGAGATCGAGCAGCTCCGGAAAGAGATCGAAGACGAGACGGCCCGGATGAACGAACTGGACATTTTCCTGGAAGAAAAGCAGAAAGAACAGGAAGTGCAGCGGACAAAACAACAGGGCTTTTTCGAGGCCAGGGAAGATCTGACCCGACGCATTTCCGAACTCGACAAGGAAAACTACCGTCTCGAAGCCAATAAGCAGCGTCTCGAGGAACAGATCGAAAAACAGGCCGAATACATCTGGTCCGAATACGAAATGACCCCGTCACAGGCCAAGGCGACGCGCCGCGAGGATATCGTTTCCCTGACCGAAGCGAGACGATACATTGCCCAGAAGAAGGGAGAGATCAAAGAACTCGGTCCGGTCAACGTCGGTGCCATCGACGAATATAAGGAAGTCGCTGAACGCTACGAATTCCTGAATGCGCAGTACGAAGACCTCGTCAAGGCGGAAGGCGAGCTGGTCGGCATGATCAGTGAGCTGGAAAGCGGCATGCGGAAGCAGTTCAAGGAGCGCTTCGAACAGATCCGCGCCGAATTCGGCAAGGTCTTCAGTGAACTGTTTGCCGGCGGCAAGGGCTCGCTCGAACTGGAACCCGGCGAGGACGTGCTTTCGGCGGGCGTCATCATCAATGCACAGCCGCCGGGCAAGAAACTGGTCAACATGATGCAGCTTTCCGGCGGGGAAAAGGCCCTGACGGCGATCGCGCTGCTCTTTGCGATCCAGAACTTAAAGCCTTCGCCGTTCTGCCTGCTCGATGAGATCGAAGCCGCCCTCGACGAACCGAACGTGAACCGCTTTGCGGACTATCTGGCACGTCTCAAGGGCTCGACGCAGTTCATCGTGATCACGCACCGCCGCGGCACGATGGAAATGACCGACCGCCTCTACGGCATCACGATGCAGGAAAAAGGCGTGTCCGCACTGGTCTCGGTCAGCCTGACCGATGCGAAGAAAACGAAGGAACTTTTAGGAGAATGATATGGCGAAAATAGGCTTTTTCGGCCGGCTGAAGCATCTCTTTGCCGCTTCCGACATCACGGAGGATTTCTTTGACGAACTTGAAGAGACATTGATCCTGTCCGACGTCGGCATGGAGGCTTCCGAGGAGATCATCGCGGAGCTGCGGCGCCGCGTCGACATCCGCGGCCTGAAATTCACCGATGAATGCAAGGAATGCCTGAAGGATCTGATCAAGGAACGTCTGGAGGAACTGTATTCCGACCGCTACTGGGAGACGGAGCCGGCGCTTCTGATGATCGTGGGTGTGAACGGTGTCGGCAAGACCACGACGATCGGCAAGCTGGCCGCGTCGCTCGCGGCGGAAGGCCGGAATGTCATGCTGGTCGCAGCCGATACCTTCCGTGCCGGAGCCACCGAACAGCTGACCGTCTGGGCCGAAAGAAGCGGTGCAGACATCATTGCCCAGAAAGAAGGCGCAGACCCTTCAAGCGTGCTCTACGACGGCATTTCCGCGGCCCGTTCGCGGCGTTCCGACGTGATCCTGGTGGATACCGCCGGCCGCCTGCACAACAAGAAAAACCTGATGGACGAACTGGCCAAGATGAACCGCGTTGCCGAGCGCGAAGCCGGCAACTACCGAAAGGCCACGCTGATCGTACTCGACGCGACGACCGGCCAGAATGCGCTCAGCCAGGCCCGCGTCTTTACCGAAGCGACCGACGTGGCCGGGATCATCCTGACCAAGGTCGACGGTACCGCAAAAGGCGGTGTCGTGCTGGCCATCCAGCAGGAAATCGGCGTACCGATCGTGTATCTCGGCTGCGGCGAACGGGTCGGCGATCTGGAAGTCTTCGATGCCGACAGCTTCGTCGACGCGATGTTTGAGGAGTGATCTCAGCGGCTTTTTTCGGCTGCTTTTTTCCACGATAAGGAGTTTAAGCCATGGATTTTACCCATCTGCATGTCCATACGGAATACAGCCTGCTCGACGGTTCAGGCAAGATCCGGGAAATGGTCGCCCGGGCCAAAGAACTCGGCATGGATTCCCTTGCGATCACCGATCACGGCGTGATGTACGGCGTGATCGATTTTTACCGTGCCTGCAAGGACGAAGGCATCCGGCCGATCCTCGGCTGCGAGGTCTATGTCGCCCCCGGTTCGCGCCTCGACCGTGAGCCCGGCGCCGGCGACGACCGCTATTACCATCTGGTCCTGCTGGCCGAAAACGACAAGGGCTACGCCAACCTGATGAGGCTCGTTTCGCAGGGCTTCATCGACGGCTATTACTACCGGCCGCGCGTGGACAAGGAACTGCTCCGGCAGTATCACGAAGGCATCATAGCGCTCAGCGCATGCCTTGCGGGCGAAGTGCCGCGCTGGCTGCAGAGAGGCATGTACGAGGAGGCGAAGGCCGCCGCGCTGGAGCACCTGGAGATCTTCGGGGAGAACAATTATTTCCTCGAACTGCAGGATCACGGCATCCCGGAACAGAAGGCCGTCAACATGCAGCTGATTCGCCTTTCGCAGGAGACCGGGATCCCGCTCGTCTGCACGAATGACATTCACTATACTCTGGCGGAAGATGCGGAAGTGCACGACCTGCTGCTCTGCATCCAGACCGGCAAAAAGGTCAGCGACGAAGACCGCATGCGCTACGAAGGCGGCCAGTACTACATCAAGTCCGAAGAGGAGATGCGGAGCGTCTTTCCCTATGCGCAGGAAGCGCTGGAACGCACGCACGAGATCGCCGAACGCTGCAATGTGAACATTGAATTCGGCGTGACGAAGCTGCCGCATTACGACGTGCCCGAAGGCTTTACCGCCGAATCCTTCCTGCGGCACCTTTGCGATGAGGGCATTGCGAAACGCTATCAGCCTGTATCAAAGGAAGTCAGGGAACGCCTGGAATACGAACTTGACGTCATCGTAAAGATGGGCTATGTGGACTACTTCCTGATCGTCTGGGATTTCATCAATTACGCCCGGACGCACGGCATTGCCGTCGGCCCCGGCCGCGGCTCGGGTGCCGGCTCAATCGTGGCCTATTCGCTGTATATTACGAACGTCGACCCGCTGGCCTATGACCTCCTGTTTGAACGCTTCCTGAATCCCGAACGCGTGACGATGCCGGATATCGATATCGATTTCTGCTACGAGCGGCGCGGCGAAGTCATCGATTACGTGACCCGCAAATACGGGGAGGACAGCGTGGTGCAGATCGTGACTTTCGGCACGCTGCAGGCACGCGGTGTCATCCGCGACGTCGGACGCGTGCTGGACCTTCCTTATGCTTTCTGCGATAAGATCGCCAAAATGATCCCGAAGGACCTGGATATCACCCTCGACAAGGCGCTGGAGCGGAGCCGCGAGTTCGCCGATGCCTACCGGGAAGACCCGCAGGTGAAGAAGGTCGTGGATTTCGCCAAACGCCTTGAGGGTCTGCCGCGACATGCCTCGACTCACGCCGCCGGCGTCGTCATCTGCAGCCGGCCGGCCTATGAATTCGTTCCGCTTTCCCGGAGCGCCGACGGACAGCTGACCACGCAGTTCACCATGACGACGATCGAGCAGCTGGGCCTTCTGAAAATGGATTTTCTGGGCCTCAGGACCCTGACCGTGATCCGGGACGCCATACAGTTTGTCAAGGAACGGACCGGCCGCGTCATCGATCTCGATACCCTGCCGCTGGATGACCGGAAGGTCTTCGACCTCATCGGTTCCGGCCGCGACGAGGGCATTTTCCAGCTTGAATCCGGCGGCATGAAGAGCTTCATGAAAGAACTGAAGCCGCACAACATCGAAGATGTCATCGCAGGCATCGCGCTTTACCGACCCGGTCCCATGCGCTTCATCCCGGCCTATGTTCGCGCCAAGAATGGCGGCACGCCGGTCACCTACCTGACACCGAAGCTGAAACCGATCCTGGAAGCCACCTACGGCTGCATCGTCTATCAGGAGCAGGTCATGCAGATCGTCCGCGATCTGGGCGGTTATACGCTCGGGCGCAGCGACCTCGTGCGCCGTGCGATGAGCAAGAAAAAAGCCTCCGTGATGGAGAAGGAGCGGAACAATTTTGTCTACGGCAACCCTGAGGAAGGCATTCCCGGGTGTCTTGCGAACGGCATTCCCGAGTCCGTTGCCCACCAGATCTACGACAGCATGATGGACTTCGCCCAGTACGCCTTCAACAAGGCGCACGCGACCTGCTACGCGGTCGTTGGCTACTGGACCGCGTATCTGAAACTGTATTATCCCGCGGAGTTCATGTCGGCCCTGCTGACCAGCGTGATGGATGTTTCAACCAAGGTCGCGGAATACATCAGCGTCTGCCGTCAGATGGGGCTGAAGATCCTTCCGCCGGACATCAACGAAAGCAGTTACGGCTTCACGCCCTGCGGCGAGAGCAGCATCCGTTACGGCCTGTCGGCGATCAAGAACGTCGGCCGGAACGTCGTGGACGCGGTCATCGCTGAAAGGGAACGCGGCGGCGCTTTTACGGGGATCGGTGACTTCCTCGGCAGGATGACCGGCCGCGAGATCAACAAGCGCATCGTCGAAAACTTCATCTTTTCCGGGGCCTTCGATACCCTTCCGGGTACGCGCAGCCAGAAGATCGCCGTCTATGCGGATCTGATGGACAAAAAACAGAAGGCAAAGAAAGACGCCGTCGAAGGCCAGATGAGCCTGTTCGATTTCGCCGCACCTGAAGACAGGGCGGCGCGGGATACCTTCCCGGATATTCCGGATTATTCCAAGGCGGACCGCCTTGCCTATGAAAAAGAAGTCCTCGGTCTTTATGTCAGCGGCCATCCGCTTGAAGAGGACGAGGAACGGCTGCGCCGCAACGTGACCGCCAGGATCTCCGATTTCAACGTGGATGAGGAGAGCGGTGAGGCCGGCGTGATCGACGGTTCCGTCCAGACGATCGGCGGCATCATCACGCGGAAGACCGTCCGGAACACCAAGAACGGCAAGTCCATGATCATCCTGAATGTGGAGGACCTGACCGACTCGATCGAAGTCCTGCTGTTTCCGAAGGATGCCGAAGCCTACCGCGACAAGGCAGAAGAGGGCGCGCGGGTCTTCATCCGCGGACGCGTCTCCATCGGCGATGATCCGAAGGGCAAACTGATCTGCGAGCAGATGCTGCGCTTCGACGAACTGGAACATGAACTGTGGGTCCTTTATCCGGATCAGGAAAGCTTTCAGGAGGATGAACGGCGGCTTCTGAAGCTCCTGCAGGGAGAGCCCGCGATCATCGCGATCCGGAAAACCAGACAGATCAAGCACCTTCCCGGCGTTGCGGGACGGGGCCTGACGGAAGATGTTTACCGGGAACTTCTTGAGACTTACGGCAGCGACAAAATGGCGCTCCGCGAGAAAAAAGTTGAAGATTGCTGGAAGAAGACGTATAATAATTCGCATAAATTTTTCTGATCCAGAAAAGACAGGAGGCAGGCAATGGCTGAGAAAAAGATCACGACGATCGGCGTGCTGACAAGCGGAGGAGACGCCCCCGGCATGAATGCAGCGGTCAGGGCGGTCGTCAGGATAGGCATCAACAAGGGCTATAAGGTCGTCGGCATCTACCGCGGCTATCACGGCCTGTTCAAAGAAGAATTCAGGGAACTGAGTGCATTCGACGTCAGGGATACGGTCCAGCACGGCGGCACGATCCTCTATACGGCGCGCAGCAAGCGCATGATGCAGGCGGACGGCCCTTCCGATGCGGCGAAGATCCTGAAAAAACACGGTATCGACGTCCTGGTCGCGATCGGCGGTGACGGCACCTTCCGCGGCGCACTCGAGATCGCCAGATGCGGCATCAACGTGATCGGCATCCCGGCGACGATCGACCTGGACATGGCCTGCACCGACTATACGATCGGCTTTGACTCGGCGATCGACACGGCGGTCGACGCGATCGACAAGATCCGCGATTCCGGTACGGCGCACGAGCGCATCAGCATCATCGAAGTCATGGGCCGGAAGTGCGGCTCCATCGCCCTGTGGTGCGGTATTGCCAGCGGCGCGGAGGAGATCCTGATCCCGGAGACCTACGACTACAACGACAAGGCGCTGATCGATCGGATCAAGGAACGCGAAGCGCTCGGCAAGAAGCAGCACATCATCATCAATGCGGAAGGCGTCGGCGATTCCGAAGCCCTTGCCCGCCGCATTGAAAACGCTACCGGCATCGAAGCCAGGGCGACCATCCTCGGCTACATGCAGCGCGGCGGTTCACCGTCAACGCTGGACCGCGTCAAGGCGTCCCTCATGGGCGAACAGGCCATCGAGTGCATCATCGCCGGCAGGATGAACCGCGCCATCATCGAGAAGAACGGAAAGATCCGTGACATGGATCTCGAAGAAGCGGTCAATGCGAAGAAGGAACCGTCCCGCGACCTGCTCGGCGTGGCCAAAAACCTGATCCGCCGCTGAACCGGAGCCGAAACGAATAAACGTTAGTAATACTCGGAGGAAGGAGGGGAGCATATGCCCGGAGAACTCGACAGAATAACCGATGTGACGTCTGAGAATACCGAACTGCCGCAGGAGATCGAAATGATCGCCCAGGAAGGCAGCCGGCCGGTCAAGGCGCTGAAGGACGAAGATGAAATGGCGCAGAGGCCGCGTATGCAGGATCCGGAAGACCTGTACCGGCAGCTTGTCGAAAGCATACGGCGCTATCATCCCTCCGACGACATGAGCCTGATCCGCATGGCCTACGAACTGGCGCGCGAGGCCCACAAGGACCAGAAGCGCCATTCCGGCGAGCCCTACATCATCCATCCGCTGCATGTCGCGATGATCCTTTCCGAACTGGAAATGGACAAGGAATCCATCATTTCGGGCCTCCTGCACGACGTCGTGGAGGATACGGACGTGACGCTCGACCGGATCCGCGCCCTGTTCGGCGACGACGTGGCGACGATCGTGGACGGTGTTACCAAACTGACCAGGCTGAACCTCGGCGACGCCGACAAACTGCAGCTGCAGGCCGAAAACCTGCGGAAGATGTTCCTTTCGATGTCGAAGGACATCCGGATCATCATCGTCAAGCTGGCTGACCGTCTGCACAACATGCGGACCCTCGAATACCAGAAAGCGGAAAAGCAGCGCGAAAAAGCCGCGGAAACGCTGGACATCTATGCGCCGCTGGCCGACCGTCTCGGCATTTTCCGCGTCAAGATGGAACTGGATAATCTGAGCCTGGCCTATCTGGAACCGGAAAAATACCTGAAACTCGTGCGGGAGATCGACGAGAAGGCGCACGACCGCGAGGGCTTCATCCAGAACACGGTGCAGACCATTTCCGACCATCTGGCGAAGGCGGGGATCAAAGCCCAGGTCTACGGCCGCATCAAGCACATTTTCAGCATCTACAAGAAGATGCTGGTGCAGAATAAAACACTGGATGAGATCTACGACCTCTTCGCAGTGCGCGTGCTCGTGGATACGGTGCAGGATTGCTATGCGGTGCTCGGCCTGATCCACGAGATCTATACGCCCATGGCCAGCCGTTTCAAGGACTACATCGCCATTCCCAAGGCCAATATGTACCAGTCGCTGCACACGACGGTCATCGGCCGTGAGGGGCTGCCTTTTGAGATCCAGATCCGCACCTACGAAATGCACCGTACGGCTGAATACGGCGTTGCCGCACACTGGAAATACAAGGAAGGCCTGACCGGCGAGAATACCAAGGAAGAAGAGAAACTGAACTGGCTGCGCCAGATCCTCGAATGGCAGCGGGATCTTTCGGACAATACCGAATTCCTGGATACCATCAAGAGCGACCTGGATATCTTTACGGATACCGTCTACTGCTTCACGCCGAAGGGCGATGTCAAGAACCTCCCGAAGGGGTCGACACCGATCGATCTGGCCTACTATATCCACAGTGCCGTCGGCAACAAGATGGTCGGCGCGCGTGTCAACGACAAGCTCGTACCGATCGATTACGTGATCCGCAACGGGGACAAGGTCGAGATCATCACCTCGCAGAACTCCCGCGGGCCGAGCCTTGACTGGCTGAACGTCGTCAAATCGACGCAGGCGCGCAATAAGATCCAGCAGTGGTTCAAGGGCCAGAATAAAGAGGAAAATATCGATAAGGGCAAGGACATGGTCGCCGCCTACTGCAAGAGCAAGGGCTACGTCCTGTCCGACCTGATGAAGACTGAGTACCAGCAGAAAGTCATGCGCAAGTATGGCTTCCAGGACTGGAATTCGGTCATGGCTTCCGTCGGCCACGGCGGCTTAAAGGAAGGCCAGGTCGTCAACAAACTGGTCGAGGAGAAAAGAAAAGACGACGCGCGCCACATCACGGACGAACAGGTCATTGAAGCCGCACAGGAGAGTTCGAAGAAACTCGTTTCGAAGAACAAGGGCGGCATCGTTGTGGAAGGCCTGCAGGATCTGGCCGTGCATTTTTCCAAATGCTGCAGCCCGATCCCGGGCGACGAGATCGTCGGCTTCATTACGAGAGGCCGGGGCATTTCGATCCACCGGACCGACTGCGTCAATGTCATCAACATGCCGGCCGGTGAACGTTCCCGTCTGATCGATGCGGAATGGGCCGCCTCCGAAGACGATGCACAGTCCGAAAAATACATTGCCGACCTGAAGATCTATACCGTGAACCGCATCGGCCTGCTGGCCGATCTGTCACGGGTGCTGGCTGAGTCCGGCATCGATATCAGCGGCCTCTCCACGCACACGGGAAAGAACGACATGGCAACGATCGAACTGCAGTTCCACACTAAAGGCGTTGAAGAGATCAAGACCGTCATGAACAAGATCCGTCAGATCGAAGGGATACGCGACGTAACGCGTTCCGTGGGGTAAGTTATGGGTAAATGCGAGATCCATGCCGCGGTGCTCGGCATCGTCGGGACGAATGTTTATCTTTTGAAAAACACGGAGACGTCCGAGGCTCTCATCATCGATCCGGCGGACGAAGCCGATACGATCGTGAAACTCTGCGATGATACCGGCGCCGTTCCGGTCGCGATCCTCCTGACCCACGGCCATTTTGACCATATGGGGGCGGCGCAGGAACTGGCAGCCGACCTAGACCTTCCAATCTACGCCTACAGCGGTGAGAACGCGCTGATGCGCGATCCCATGGCGAACGGCTCGGCATCTTTGGCCTGGCTCAGGATCGAATGCACCGCCGACCGGGAAGTGACCGAGGGGCAGATGCTGCGGCTTGCCGGCTTTAAGGTCAAGGTCCTGCACACGCCGGGCCACACCGCAGGCAGCTGCTGCTATTACCTGCCCGACGAGAAGATCCTGATATCCGGCGATACGCTTTTCCGCGGCTCCTACGGCCGGACGGACCTTGAGACCGGCAGTGATGCGGCAATCGTCCGCTCGGTGAGAAGGCTTCTTCGGGACATTCCCGAAGACACCGTCGTTCTGCCCGGCCACATGGGGCAGACGACGATCGCCTTTGAGAAAAAATACAATCCTCTATCGGAAACAGCAGCATGGTAGGCTTTTATTTCCCGGACGGGAATGACGAATTCGAATATGACGTGCGGGGGCTGATGACCAGCTTTTTTCCCGGCTGCGAGCCGGTAAAACTCCCCGGAAGGCCGGATGCGGAGGAGGCGCTCGAATATGAGCGGATCCTTAGGATCCCTGCTTTCCCGGAGATCGCCGACAAGGGCGAGCGGAAGAATGAGATGAAGCGGGCTTTCTACCGTGAGTTGTCAGAAATGACCGGCGGGAAAGAACTTCCCTGGGGGACGCTCACCGGCATCCGCCCGACCAAACTGATCACGAAGTATCTGGAAGCCGGTGCGCCGGAACATGATACGGACGGTGCGAAGGGGTTCCGGACCCTGATGAAGGAGAAATACCTGATCTCCGATGAAAAACTGGAACTCGCCATACGTATCGCACGGGAAGAGCAAAAGATCCTTTCCGGGATCGGTCCCGGCGGCTTCAGCCTCTACTGCGGCATCCCGTTCTGCCCGAGCCGCTGCCTTTACTGCAGCTTTACGTCTTATCCGATCGCGAAGTTTGCGAACCGGGTTGACGAGTACCTGGATGCCATGATCCGCGAGATGGATGCGGTGTCCGCGATCTTTGCCGGGAAACGGCCCGATACGGTCTATTTCGGCGGCGGAACGCCGACAGCGGTCACGGCCGACCAGCTGGACCGCGTGATCTCGGCCGTGGAAGAGCACTTCGACCTCAGCAATATCCGGGAGTTCACGGTGGAAGCCGGAAGGCCGGACAGCATCACGAAAGAGAAACTGGAGGTGCTGAAAAAGCACCGGGTGGACCGCATTTCCGTCAATCCGCAGACCATGAACGACGAAACGCTGGCCCGCATCGGCAGGCTCCATACTGTCGCAGATATCGTTAATGCGTATCACATGGTCAGGGACGCAGGATTTGACAACATCAACATGGACCTGATCCTCGGCCTTCCCGGCGAAGGGCCTGCCGAAGTGGAAAACACGATGCGGCAGATCGAAGCCCTGCGGCCGGATTCGCTGACGGTCCATGCCCTGGCCGTCAAGCGCGCCTCACGTCTGAAAATGGAGGCGGCCGGTGCGGTGATCCCGGGCCCCGGACAGATCGATTCCGAGGCGATGATGCGCATCGCCTGCGAAGGTACGGAGACCATGGGACTCGTCCCGTACTATCTGTACCGGCAGAAAAACATGGCGGGAAACCTGGAAAACGTGGGGTTTGCAAGGCCGGGCAAGGCAGGGCTTTACAATATCCTCATCATGGAGGAAAAACAGAGCATCGCGGCGCTGGGCGCCGGAACGGTCAGCAAGGCCGTGCATCCGGACGGCCGCATCGAACGCGCCGACGACGTAAAAGATCTGAAAGAATATATCGAACGCATCGATGAGATGATCGGGAGGAAGAAAGAATTATGGCGTTAACGAAAAATCCGGTCACGGGCATGAAGGATATTCTCCCGCAGGAGATGGTGATCCGCGATTACGTGATCGGCCTGATCAAAAGCACATACGAAAGTTTCGGCTATACGCCGATCGAGACGCCTGTCGTGGAGTCGCTCGGGAACCTGCTGAGCAAACAGGGCGGCGACAACGAAAAACTGATCTTCAAGGTCTTAAAGCGCGGCGAAAAGCTGAAGATCGGTGAAGCGAAGACGGAAGAGGACCTGTCTGACAGCGGCCTGCGCTACGACCTGACCGTTCCGCTTGTCCGTTATTATTCCGCGCACGCAGCGCAGCTTCCCAAGCCTTTCAAGGCCCTGCAGATCGGCCCGGTCTTCCGTGCCGACAGGCCGCAGAGAGGCCGTTTCCGTGAATTTTATCAGTGCGACATCGATATCCTCGGCGACGGGACGAACGCGGCTGAGACGGATCTTTTGCTGGCCACTTCCACACTGATGGGCAGGCTCGGCTTTGACGGCTTCATCCTGCATATCAACGACAGACGCATCCTGAAAGCGATGGCGGCCGCCTGCGGCGTCGCGCAGGCAGACTGCGACAAAGCCTTCATCATCCTGGACAAGATGGATAAGATCGGCCTTGACGGCGTTCTCGGAGAAATGCAGGAAAACGGTTTCTCCTGTGACTGCGCCGATACCTTCCGTGCGCTTTTCACGGCACTGAATGAGACCGGCGACAAACTGAGCGCGCTGGAGACCATCCTGAAGGCCAAATGCGAAACGCTTCCCGAAGCCAACGCATGCGAAGAGATCGCGAATTTAAGGAGCATCATTGCCAACGTCGGCGCGGCGGCAACGGTGGATTTTGAGATCCGCTTCGATCCGACGCTCGTGCGCGGCATGGGTTATTACACCGGTCCGATCTTCGAGGTCGAACTGGCTGGCCTCGGGGCTGCTTCCGGCGGCGGCGGACGCTACGACGAACTGGTCGGCAAATTTACCGGACAGAACGTCCCGGCCTGCGGCATTTCCGTGGGTTTTGAGCGTATCATCACGATCCTGCTGGAGAACGGCTTTACTGTTCCCGGACAGCGCGAAAAGACCGCCTTCCTCGTGGAAAAAGGCGTTTCAGAAGAAAAAATGGCCGAGATCAGGCGAGAAGCGGCTCGACTTCGCGAAAGCGGGGCCGACGTGCTCGTCACCGTGATGAACAAGAACAAAAAGTTCCAGAAAGATCAGCTTTCGCAGGAAGGCTGGACCGAATTCCGGGAGTTCTTTGCCCGGTAAGGGAGCCGAAATGTCCGAAGAACCGAAAGAACTGACAGAAGCGTCCGATCCGAAAGAAAAGCGCGAACAGGATAAAAAGAAAAAGAAGGCAGGCCGAAAGGCTGCCGGAGCCGCCGTGGCCTTTACGGCCGCCGTCGGCGTCTTTTTCAGCAGCCTGTTCGGAACCCCGAACGATCTGCTGGCCGATCCGTCCAGGACCGAGCCTCCTGCGATCGTCATGGATATCTCGACCGATGACGAAGCGGAAGAGGAACAGGAGACTCAGGACGAAGAGAACACTGAAAAGCCCGGATTCTTCGCCCGTATCCGCGCCTATATCCTGAAACTGCCCCTCTTTGTGAGGGTTGCCATCGGCCTTCCGCTCTGGGCTATCGGCTGGCTGGTCACGCAGGCCTTTGCCGCGCTGTGGAAACTGTTCCTTGCGCCTGTTGCGGGACATATCCTGACGTTTATTCTCATGGCGGCGATCCTGCTGGCCGTAATGACGGTCCTGCTGAAGACGGTATTTCCGGACCTGCCCCTTAAGGAGATCCTGTCCCGGCCCAACATCCTGATCGTTCTGATCGGCTGCACGCTGTTCTGTATTATCAACATCGTCATGGGACGGCAGGACAGCAGTTTCGAGCGCTGGGAACCGCTGATCCGTTTCGGCGAGGGAGCGTTCATCCTCCTGATCGTCCTGGCGCGGATGGCGCTCCGGAAAAGAAAGCTGGCTGCAGCAGCCGCGTAAAACCTCATCCGGCGCTTCGCGCCACCTTCCCCACAGGGGAAGGCTGCATACGAAAAAGGCGGCCTCAGGCCGCCTTTTCATTATGTCCGAATATCTCAGGTCTTATGATACAGCTTCTTGGTCTGATGCCTCGGCTCGCAGGTCAGATGGATGCCGAGTTTCTTGTAAATGTTCGTATCGACCTGGGACAGAATGACCGTCGAGTGTGCTTCACAGCCCTTCAGGTTGGAGAGCTGTTCCATGGCCTGTTCGGCGATCGGATCCGTGTTGGCGCAGATGGACAGCGCAATAAGCACCTCATCCGTGTGAAGCCTCGGGTTGTGGTTGCCCAGATGCGCCGTCTTGAGATGGCAGATCGGTTCGATGACGTCCCTCGCCATCAGGAGCTTGACATGCGGGATCCCGCCGAGATCCTTCAGCGCGTTCAGCAGGCAGGCCGAGGCCGCGCCGAGAAGAGGAGAGGTCTTGCCGGTGATGATGCGGCCGTCGTTCAGTTCGATCGCCATCGCCGGCCCTTCCGTCTTTTCGGCTTTATCCAGCGCAGCTTTGACGACTTTGCGGTCATCGACAGTGATCCCGCCCTGCTGCATGATCAGCCGGATCTTGGCGATGATCTCGTCGGATCCGTAACCGATCCGCTTGTCGCAGAGTGCGGAATAATAGCGGCGGATGATCTCCTGTTTGGCGGCTTCGCGGACAACGTAATCGTTGATGATGCATAGACCAGCCATGTTGACGCCCATGTCGGTAGGTGACTGGTAAGGGCACCTGCCGTAGATCTGGCGGAAAATGGCCTGAAGGACCGGGAAGATCTCGACGTCGCGGTTGTAGTTGACCGTGGTTTTTCCGTAGGCTTCGAGATGGAACGGGTCGATCATGTTGACGTCATCCAGGTCCGCCGTGGCGGCTTCATAGGCCAGATTGACCGGATGCTTGAGCGGCAGGTTCCAGATCGGGAAGGTCTCAAACTTGGCATATCCGGCCTTCACGCCGTGCTTGTTCTCGTGATAGAGCTGGCTGAGACAGGTCGCCATCTTGCCGCTGCCGGGACCGGGAGCCGTAACAACGACCAGTTCGCGGCTTGTTTCAATATATTCGTTCTTTCCGAAGCCGTTTTCACTGACGATGTTTTCCACATCGAGCGGATAACCCGCAATAGGATAGTGGTGATAGCATTTCACCCCGAGATTGACCAGACGGGTATAAAAGACGTCCGCTGCAGGCTGGCCGGCGTACTGGGTCAGCACGACGCTGCCGACGGTCAGGCCGTTGCCGCGGAACGCATCGATCAGGCGAAGCACGTCCAGGTCGTAGGTGATGCCGAGGTCGCCGCGGACTTTGTTCTTCTCGATATCATTGGCATTGATGACGATGACGATCTCAGCCTTGTCAGCCAGCTGCATCAGCATCTTAATCTTGCTGTCGGGCTGAAAGCCGGGCAGGACGCGCGACGCGTGAAAGTCGTCGAACAGTTTGCCGCCGAATTCCATGTAAAGCTTGCCGCCGAACTGATCGATCCGTTCGCGGATCATCGCCGATTGTTTTTGCAGATAGAGATCGTTGTCAAAGCCGATGGAAAACATGAATCACCTCCTGAAATGGCCTACTTTATCATCTTACCGCGACATCTTGATTTGTCAAGAAAAAAAGTTCTGTATCTTGTGCCCGGGCCTTCCGATCCACCCGCATCAGATAACGATATGCAGTCCTCTTTGCGGATCATAGGCATACAGTTCATCCGACAGGATCAGCAGCGTATCGTTTAACGAAGCGTTGACGGACCGGATAAGATTTTTCATTTCACGGATGCTGCCGGCGTCTTCAGCCGGAAGGATCAGGACTTCGTGAACGCTGGAAGGCAGGATATAGTATGTCCCGAAACGTTCATACAGGTCTTCCGTGAGTCCGGGATAAAAGAGACTGCAGGCGCCGAAACGCTGTTTGCTGTTTGTCAAAACGAACAGCGAATCTCTGTCCATGCTGCCCTTCCGGATCCTGAAACAGGCAAAAGACGCCGCATCCCGGCAGGAAAGCCTGTCGAGATAAACGGAGAGAGGCGCAATAAGAGACGGCATTTCTGTTTTCATGTTGGAGAGTGCGGCGCCGAAAAGTGAGTCTTTTTTCACTCTCAGGGCATGCAGAAGTTCAGGGGTCACAAGAGTTCCGCCGAGTTTTCCGCATTCACCGCAAAGTGCGGAAATGAAGACAAAAAGTATTCCGCATCGCACTTCATGCGGAAAAAACGGCATAAGTTTTTTGTAGCGGAGCAATGACAGCGGCCGAAGTTCAAGGCTTCTCAGAAAAACAGTTTTATCCGCCATGTCACCGGCTGTACAGAAAGGCCGAAGCGTTTCTGCCGTATAAACTTCCAGAATACGGCTGCATATTGCATTGAGCGCAGTGCCGTGACGGTATTCTTCATAAAACATTTCCAGCGGAATGCCGGGGCTGAGATAATCGGAAGGCGTGCGGATAAAAATGCGGGGACAGCCATCGTCTCCAGAAGTTTCGACATCGGCAGATGAGGGAAGCATAGAACGCAGCATATCCTGCAGCTGATCGGTAAAGAAGTTAAATTCCATGATTCTCCTTTTATGCAGCAAAAAAGATCCTGCCCGTGTCCGATGCAAGATTGCGGAAAAAGAGAGAAAAGAAAATACACCAGATAGGAATCGAACCTACGTCTGTGGCTCCGGAGGCCGCCGCTCTATCCACTGAGCTACTGGTGCGAACGGCTGTATCATACACCAATTCAAAATAAATCGCAAGTGTGTATCGAAAAACTTTTGACATTTACCGCAGTGTTCTGTATAATAATCGTGGACTACCTTGTAATCCGATTATTTTTGATTTGTGAAGATAGCGAAGGAGTTTATCATGGCAGACAAAAAGAACGATTCCTTATTCCAGTGGAATTTCAATCTCGAGGATTCCGATTCGGATTTTACCGATATCGATTTCAGCAGCAGCAAAAAGAGTGATGCTTCCGATAAAGACATCGAGCCGATCATTTTTGTGCGCGATGAGACGGCCAAAAAGAAAACTGAAGCAAAGCGTCCGCAGACGCAGACTTCATCGACGGTTCAGAGCGCGAAAAAAACACAGTCTTCCGGCTCCAAAACCGCTGCCAGGCCTGCTTCCAGACCTGCAGCCAAAAAGACGGCCAAAAAGAAAAAGACTTCGTCGCTTCCGGCTTTTAACTGGCGCCTGATCGCCATCATCGCCGCTGCCGTGCTTCTGATCGCGCTCCTCGTAGTCCTGCTCGGGAAATGCGGCAAAAAAGAAGAGAAGTCCTGGACCAAAGTCGAAGCGGACAGCAAGCTCAAAACGCTGATGGATTCCTATTTTGACGCCAAGAAGAACGGCCAGGCCAATGACATGCGGAAGGTCCTTGTGGAGGATGCCGTCGTGAACGCCTCCGTTCTCGGCATTGAGTCTTCGATCTACAAGGATTATACCGACATCGAACTGCAGCAGTACCCCGGCATCAAGAAGGGCGAATACGTCGTATGTGCGACATATGATACGGTTCTGGACCGCATCGATGCCTCCGTCCCGACGATCGGCTGGTTCTATGCCCTGCCTGACAGTTCGAAGAATCTTCGGCTGATGACCACGACTGAGATGGAAAAACCCGAGAACAAGACCATCAATGATTACGTCGTTGCCGCCTATTCTCTCATTCAGGATACGACCGTTGCCGATGTGCAGACCCGCTACAACAATGCGCTTGAGTCCAATCCCATCCTGAAGCAGTATCTGCAGAACATCAAGGAGGGGAATTATTATACGGTTCCCGACGGCACCACGGAAGCGCCCGCCGATAGTTCCACGGAATCGACGATCGCCGGCAATGTGATGTACGTCAAGGTCGGCAAGTCAACGCTGAACATGCGTTCCACCCCGAAGGTACCTGATAAGAGTAAAGGGGAAGCAGATAATATCATGCAGAAACTGTCCAACGGCTATTGCGTGACGGTGTACAGCATTGATGAATACGGCTGGGCACATATCAAAGACGATGTTCAGGTCAATCCTGCCACAAATATGCAGCAGAGCCCGACCGGCAAAGAAGGCTATGTCAATGCCACATACCTTACTACGGAGTTCAGCGCTACGAACTGATCCGGTTAAAAACTGAAATTCACGGCGGCCCGGGGTGTTCCCGGGTCGCCGTGCGTGAAGAGGAAAACACCATGAACCTTAGCGAATTTGATTACGAACTGCCAAAGGAACTGATCGCACAGGATCCCCTGGAAGACCGTTCCGCATCACGGCTGCTCGTCCTGAATAAAGATACGGGAGACTGTGAACATCGGATCTTCCGCGAGATCCCGCAGCTGCTCCGGCCCGGTGACTGTCTTGTCATCAACAACACGAAGGTGATCCCGGCCCGTCTGATCGGCGCCCGCAAAGGAAGCGGCGGCGCAGTCGAAGTCCTGCTGCTGAAGCGGATCCCGGGGCAGGAAAACAGCTGGGAAACATTGGTGAAACCCGGGAAAAAGGCCAGGATCGGCACGAAGATCGCGTTCGGGGACGGACTGCTTTCCTGTGAAGTAACGGATATCGTAGAAGAAGGAAACCGCATCGTCCGCTTCAGTTTTGACGGAATCTTCGAAGAGATCCTGGACAGGCTCGGGCAGATGCCGCTCCCGCCCTACATCACGCACGAACTGAAAGACAAAACCCGATATCAGACGGTCTACGCCAAATATGACGGCAGCGCCGCCGCACCGACAGCCGGCCTGCATTTCACGAAAGAACTTCTGGATGAGATCCGGAACAAAGGCGTGGATATCGCCGAGATTACGCTGCATGTCGGTCTCGGGACGTTCCGTCCCGTGAAAGCGGAAACCGTGGAAGAGCACCATATGCACTCCGAATTCTGGCAGATCGACGAAACAGCAGCGGCGAAGATCAATGCCGCAAAGATGCGCGGCGGCCGTGTGATCGCCGTCGGGACCACCTCCTGCCGCACATTGGAAAGCGCAGCGAAGGAAGACGGGACCGTGGAAGCCGGAAGCGGCTGGACGGATATTTTTATTTATCCCGGCTACCGCTTCAAGTGCATCGATGCCCTGATCACCAATTTCCACCTGCCGAAATCCACGCTGGTCATGCTGGTGAGCGCCCTGGCCGGGCGGGAACATATCCTTGCCGCTTACGAAGAAGCCATCCGTGAACGCTACCGCTTCTTCAGTTTCGGCGATGCCATGTTCATCAAATAAAAAAAGCCGCAGCAGCCGGAGACTGCCGCGGTTTTTTATAGAATTAACGAAAAGGATCAGATCTCATTAAAGCGGTGGCAGGCCGCGAAACGGCCTTTTTCCACCTCTTTAAGTTCCGGCATCTGTTCCCTGCACTGCGGCGCCGCATACGGGCAGCGGGTCCGGAAGGGACAGCCTGAAGGGATGTTCAGCGGACCGGGAATATCACCTGAAAGCACGATGCGTTTATTGGCACGTGACAGTATCGGATCGGGCTGCGGCAAAGCCGACATCAGCGCTCTCGTGTAAGGATGCAGCGGCTTATCACAGACATCAGCGGAATCCCCCGTTTCAACGATCCTGCCCAGATACATGACAGCGATACGGTCACTGATGTGCCGTACGACAAGAATATCATGAGCGATAAAAAGATATGTCAGTCCCATCTGCTCCTGAAGTTCGGCGAACATGTTGATGATCTGAGCCCGCACAGAAACGTCGAGGGCTGAAACCGGTTCATCGCAGACGATGAATTCGGGACGGAGAGCCAGCGCTCTGGCGATACCGATACGCTGACGCTGACCGCCTGAGAATTCGTGCGCATATCGGGAGGCGTGTTCTCTGCTTAAACCGACGCGCTCCATCAGATCAAGAATACGGTCCTTGCGGTCCTGTTTGCTGCCGTACATCTTATGGATGTCCAGAGGTTCGCCGATGATGTCCGAGACCGTCATGCGCGGATCCAGAGACGAATACGGGTCCTGAAAGACCATGGCGGTTTTTCTGTGCAGTTCGCGGATATCGTCTTTGCTTCTGATCAGCCTGCCGCCGAATTCGACTTCACCGCCTGTTGGCTGATAAAGATGGAGGATTGAGCGGCCGGCCGTAGTCTTGCCGCAGCCTGATTCACCGACAAGGCCGAGCGTCTCGCCTTTCCGGATGGAGAAAGAGATGTCATCTACGGCCTTCAGAGTCCGGGTGTGCAGACCGCCGGCATTGATATTGAAATATTTCTTCAAATGACGGACATCAAGCAGGGGCTTTTCGCCGGGATCGGTTTCACGCTTCATCAGTCTGCCGCACCTCCTTCTTCAGATTGGTATCCATCTTACCGACCCGGCAGGAAGATGTCAAGTTTTCACTTTAGTCTCACATACAGTTATCAATTAACGGCTCTTTCCAAAAACGTACGGAATATGCTATACTGTTCTGTGTGCTTTTGCCTGTGCAATAGCCTGCTGACCGATCATTTATCCGATTTGAAAAGGGGGATCCATGGAACCCATCCGCATCAACAAATATTTAAGTGAAGCCGGCGTGTGTTCGCGGCGGGAGGCCGACCGGCTTATCGCCGAAGGCCGTGTCACGGTCGAAGGCCTGAAGGCGGAGACCGGGATAAAGATCACGCCCGGAAGCCGCATCCTGGTGGACGGAAAGCCTGTACGCAAGCCGTCTGCACCGGTACTGATCGCTGTTTACAAGCCCGTGGGCGTCGTGACGACTTCGGCCGAAGACGAACCGAACAATATCGTGACCTATGTCGGCTGGCCGGAGAGGATCTATCCGATCGGCCGTCTGGACAAGGATTCCGAAGGGCTCATCCTGATGACGAACCAGGGCGACCTGGCCGAGTCAATCGCACATGCGAGAGGCCGCCACGAGAAGGAATATCTCGTCACGGTCGACAAGGCGATCGACAAAGCCTTTGTGGAAAAGATGTCTTCGGGCGTCCGTATCCTGAATACGACGACGCGGCCCTGCACCGTGGAAAAGGTCAGCAAATTCCGTTTCCGCATCATCCTGACGCAGGGGCTGAACCGGCAGATCAGAAGGATGTGCGAGGCGCTCGGTTACCGTGTAACGGAACTCGTGCGGACGCGCGTTCTGAACATTACGCTGAACGGCCTGGAGATCGGCCACTGGCGCCGCATCGAGGGCGAGGAATACGAAGAACTGCTCCGTGAGCTGGGGAAGAAATAATGGATAAGCTTGCACGCATGAAAGATCTCGTCGGTATCCTGAAAGAGGCCTCGCGCGTCTATTATCAGGAAAGCAGCGAGATGATGAGCAATCTTGAATATGACCGCCTTTACGACGAACTGCTTGCTCTGGAGAAGGAGACGGGCGTCGTGCTTTCGGGCAGCCCCACGCAAAGCGTCGGCTACGAGATCCTGAGCGAACTTCCGAAAAAGGCGCATCCGAGCCCGATGCTGAGCCTGAACAAGACCAAATCCGTCGAGGAACTGGCCGCTTTTCTGGGGGATCAGCCGGGCCTTCTGTCCTGGAAAATGGACGGACTGACGATCGTCCTGACCTACGATCACGGCAGTCTGCAGGAGGCGCTGACCCGCGGCAACGGCGAGATCGGCGAGATCATCACGGCCAACGCGAAAAAGTTCATGAACGTCCCGCTGTCGATCCCCTTCGGCGGCCGTCTGGTCCTGCGCGGAGAGGCAGTCATCACCTATCCGGACTTTGCCGAGATCAATGCCCGCATCCCGGAAGGAGAAGAAAAATATAAGAATCCGCGGAACCTCTGCAGCGGTTCTGTCCGCCAGCTGGACAGCTCCGTGACCGCCGGAAGAAGAGTACGCTTTGAGGCCTTTTCTCTTGTGGAAGCGGAAGGAAAGAATTTCGTTTGGAACCATGAAGCGTATAAATGGCTGAAAGAACTCGGCTTCGACGTCGTCTTTTACCGCAGTGTGACGGCTGATACGCTGCCGGAGGCTGTTAAAGCCTTTTCCGAAGACATTGCTGCCAATCCGATCCCTTCGGACGGCCTTGTCCTTCTGATGGACGATATCGCCTACGGCGCTTCACTCGGACGCACGGCCAAGTTCCCGCGCAGCAGCATCGCCTTCAAATGGGCGGACGAGCAGCAGATCACACATCTGAAAGAAGTGGAATGGAGTGCCAGCCGCACCGGTCTCATCAACCCGGTGGCGATCTTCGAACCGGTCGAGCTGGAAGGAACCGTCGTGTCCCGCGCCAGCGTTCACAACGTATCCATCATGAAACAGCTGGAACTCGGCTTCGACGACGAGATCTCGGTCTACAAGGCCAATATGATCATTCCGCAGATCGCCGAAAACCTGACGCGGAGCGGCACGGTTCGGCCGCCGAAATACTGCCCGGTCTGCGGCGAACCCACCGTCATCCGCGAGGAAAACGGCGTAAAAACGCTGCACTGCCCGAACGAAGCCTGTCCCGCCAAACAGATCAAGGCTTTCGACCTCTTCGTGAGCCGCGATGCCGTCAATATCGAAGGCCTCTCCGAATCCACGCTTGAAAAACTTGTCGACCTCGGCATCGTGCGGAAATTCCGCGATCTGTTCTATCTGCAGGATCACAGGAGCGCGGTTATGTCGATGGAAGGCTTCGGGGCAAAGAGCTTCAGCAACCTGCAGGCAGCCGCCGAAAAAGCCCGCCACACCACGCCTGTCCGCTTCCTGACCGCCCTCGGCATCGACGGGATCGGTCCTGCCACCGCGAAGCTCATCTGCCGGCATTTCGGAAACGACATCGATGCCATCCGGAACGCTTCCGCCGAAGAGTTCACTGCGATCGGCGGCATTGGTGAGGTCATGGCCGACAGCCTGGTCCGCTATTTCCGCGATCCTGCAAACGCTGCCATGCTGGACGATCTCGTCAGCGTAATGGATATCAGGGCGGAAGAGGGCGTACGCGTGCCGCAGTCACTGGAAGGAAAGACGGTCGTCATCACGGGAAGTCTGCTTCATTTCCCGAACCGCGAAGCGCTGCAGGCCCAGATCGAAGCTCACGGCGGAAAAGCTGCCGGTTCGGTTTCGGCGAAGACCACCTGCCTGGTCAACAATGATCCGCATTCCGCGTCGACCAAGAACAAGACCGCCCAGAAACTGGGCGTTCCGATCCTGACCGAAGACGAATTCATCGACAAATACATGCCGGAGGTATTCGCATGAGGTACGAAGGCTCTCTTTACCGGCCGCCGAGCGAGGCGTACAGCTACATCCTTCAGGTCACGGTCGGCTGCAGCCACAACCGCTGCACCTTTTGCAACATGTACATGGAAAAACAGTTCCATGTCCGGCCGCTGGACGACGTACTGGAGGACCTCGTGATGGCTCGCAGGGCGTATCGGAACGTCCCGCGTATCTTCCTGGCCGACGGCGATGCCTTGATCGTTAAAACGGAAGAACTCCGTGCCATTCTCGGCACGATCCGCAACCTCTTCCCCGAATGTGAACGCGTGACCAGCTATGCGAGCGCGCGCGACCTCCTGCTGAAAACACCGGAAGAACTGGAGGAACTTCACGCTCTCGGTCTCGACATGATCTATCTGGGACTGGAGTCCGGTTCGGAAAAGGTCCTTTTGGACATTAATAAAGGCGTGACCGTCGAAGAGACCGTGGAAGGCGCGCTGAAGGCAAAAGCTGCAGGGATCAGGCTTTCGGTCACCGAGATCACCGGCCTGGCCGGTCAGGACGGGATGGAAGAGCACGCAGTCCTTTCTGCGAAAGCTCTGTCACGCATGAATCCCGAATACATCGGACTCATGACGCTTACCCTCCGCCGCGGGACAAAGATGACCGCCGACTGGGAGGCAGGACGCTTCAAGCGCCTGACACCGCGCCAGTATCTGGAGGAACAGCGGATCCTCATTTCGCATCTGGACAGCGAGGGAAGTGTACTCAGGAGCAACCACATTTCCAACTATGTGCAGCTGCGCGGGACGATGAACCGCGACAAGGCCCGCATGCTGGCCGCGCTGGATGAAGCGCTGAAGGATCCCGAGCTGGACAACCCCTACATTGAATACCTTGAAAATCTTTAGCATTCACCGAGAATCCGTAAGATTTGTAAATCTTCTCTAAATGCCGGAAAAGTCCTTGAAATCCTTGTCTTTTTCCTGTATTATAGATACGTTGTAAATTCAGAACCGTGTTTCTAAGGAGGAAATCGTTCTATGAAAGTTTATGAGACCAAAGACATCCGCAACGTCGCTGTATTGGGGCACGGCAGTGCCGGCAAGACGACCATCGTCGAAGCGGCCGCGTTTGTTACCGGTGTGATCTCCCGCATGGGCAAGGTCACTGACGGTTCCACGATCAGTGACTTCGATAAAGAAGAAGTCAAGCGCGGTTTTTCGCTCAGCACCGCTGTCGTGCCTATTGAATGGGAAGGAAAGAAGATCAACCTTCTGGATACCCCCGGTTATTTCGATTTCGTCGGTGAAGCGGAAGAAGCCGTCAGCGCGGCTGACGCCGCCGTCATCGTGGTCAACGGCAAGGCCGGCGTGCAGGTCGGCGTGCAGAAGGCCTGGGACCTGTGCGAAGCTGCGGGCCTGCCCCGTCTGTTCTTCGTGACCAATATGGATGACGACAATGCGAACTATGCCCGTGTCTGCCAGGAACTGAAGGATACCTTCGGTACCCGCGTCGTTCCTTTCCAGGTCCCGATCCGCGAAAATGAAAAGCTTGCCGGCTTCGTCAATGTCCCGAAGATGAGCGCCCGCCGTTTTACCGGCACCAAAGGCGAGTATGAAGAATGCGCGATCCCGGACAGCATTGCCGATCTGCTGGAAGAGACCCACGGCTCCCTGATGGAAGCGGTTGCCGAAACCGACGAAGAACTGATGGAACGCTATTTCGAAGGCGACGAGTTCACCCCCGAAGAGATCTCCAACGCCCTGAACAGTGCCGTCATCAGCGGTGATGTCATTCCCGTGCTGATGGGTTCCGGCCTGAACGGCTACGGCGTGCGCGTGCTGCTGCACGACATCGAGAAGTATTTCCCGAGCCCTGCCGACTGCAAGATCAGCGGCAAAAACGTCAATACCGGCGACGAATTCGTGGCCGACTATGACGAGACCAAGCCGGTCACCGCGAAGGTCTTCAAGACCCTCATCGACCCGTTCATCGGCAAATACAGCTTCATCAAGGTCTGCTCCGGCGTGCTGAAAGGCGGCGATACCGTTCTTTACGACGTCCAGAAAGAGACCGAAGAAAAGATCGCGCGCGTGTACCTGCTGCGCGGCAAGGAAGCCATCGAAGTTCCCGAACTGCATGCCGGCGACATCGGCGCCCTGGCCAAGGCCATGAGCGTCGGCACCGGCGACAGCCTTGCCTTCAAGGCGGCTCCGATCGAATATCCTCAGCCGGCGATCTCCAAGCCTTACACCTCCATGGCCTACCGTGCCGTGAAGAAGGGCGACGATGACAAGATCGCAACGTCTCTCGCGAAGCTGATGGAAGAAGATCTGACCATCAAGACCGTCAACGACAAGGAAAACCGTCAGCTTCTGCTGTACGGCATCGGCGATCAGCAGCTGGAGATCGTCATCAGCAAGCTGCTTAACCGCTACAAAGTCGAAGCCGAGCTCTACAAGCCGAAGGTGGCTTACCGCGAGACCATTCTGGGCTCCGTTCACGTACAGGGCAAGCACAAGAAACAGTCCGGCGGCCACGGCCAGTACGGCGACGTCGTGATGGATTTCGAACCGAGCGGCGATCTGGAAGTCCCTTACGTCTTCGAAGAGAAA
Source organism: Lachnospiraceae bacterium (assembly GCA_017428265.1). GTDB lineage: Bacteria > Bacillota > Clostridia > Lachnospirales > Lachnospiraceae > UBA6987. Next base: position 34,451 of record JAFRRD010000049.1, read on the forward strand.
ATTGTCGGCGGCGTCGTGCCGAAGAACTATTTCCCGGCCGTTGAAAAAGGTCTGCAGGAAATGGTCGTGAAGGGCCCGCTTGCCGGTTATCCCATCGTCGGTCTGAAAGCCTCCCTGGTCTACGGTTCCTACCATCCGGTCGATTCCTCCGAAATGGCCTTCAAGCTGGCGACCCACCTGGCGGTCAAGAACTGCTTCGCCGACAAGGCTTCCCGCCCTGTCCTGCTTGAACCGATCGCGAGCGTCAAGGTCAAGGTCCCGGATAAGTTCACCGGCGACGTCATGGGCGACATGAACAAGCGCCGCGGCCGCGTGCTCGGCATGGAACCCGACCACAAGGGCAACCAGATCATCATGGCGGACTGCCCGATGGCTGAACTCTTCGGCTACAATACCGACCTTCGTTCCATGACCGGCGGCATCGGCAGCTTCACCTATGAATTTGCCCGCTACGAGCAGGCTCCTTCGGACGTTCAGGAGAAGGAGATCGCTGCCCGCGCAGCCGAGAAGGACGACGAAGAATAATTTGCATCTTGCAAGGCATAAAAGCGGAGGGCCCGTCGGCTTCTCCGCTTTTGTCCGCGCGAAACAGCTCATTTCAGGGAAATACATGCGCAGAAAGCACAGATATCTGATCCTTTTCAGCCTGCTGCTGATCCTCTTCAGCAGCACGGTTTGTCATGCCATGATTTCCAAACCGAAAAATTTCCGCATCGTCATGAAGAACGAAAAGGGTACGGTATTTGAATCCCAGGAATGGTCTGTTTACGCGGTCCAGCAGGTCTTTCTGGACAAGATGAGCAGCGTACAGCCGACATACATTGATTCGAAAGGCTATGAATATAACTTCGTCGGCTACCGTCTGATGACCTGGTCGGGCAACAACTACAGCGGCAAAGCTTCAGCCGATATGGCCATGACCTATAACGAGATCGTTGCTGCGCTGCGAAGAGCCTACGATACGCTGGATCCGCCTTATTCCATGCAGGTGACCCTGGCCTATCAGTCAACGGGAAACAAGTATTCCACGGATATTCCGGTCCACGTGATCTGGCTGAACCAGAACAGCGAACTCGTGAAAGAAGAGTCGTATCATCTCGGCCTCAACGGCGTCTATAAGGACAAAGCGCCGAAAGAATATGAGATCATCAGCGTCGAAGCAATGATGACGGACATTTGGAACGTCGGCGGCGAGATCACGATCGATCAGAAATCTCCGTCGGTAAAATACAATAAGTTTGCCAAGGAATACCGGATCGTTTACATGCTGAAACTGACGCCCGAACAGGAAGCGAAGATCATGGGCTCTGTCTCCGAATCGAGCGATGAGACGTCTCCCGAAACCACTGTTGCCGCAAAAAGTACGGAAAGCGCTGCCGAAACCTCAGCTGCAGCCGAAACCAAGGCCCGGCCTTCGGCGTCATCCGTAAATACTGTGCCCGATTCTTCCCAGACCGGCACGGTCACGGTCCCGACGCAGACTGATGAAAGTTACAATTCCGGTTCAAGCCGGATGACATTGATCATCGGCCTGGTCATCGGCATCGCGGTCATTTACCTGATCGTCATCATGATCGGATCGAACAGCAAAAAGAAGAAACCGAAACGCAAAAACAGATTATAAGTTATAAGAAAAGCGGCTGCATAACAAAAATATATAGCCGCTTTATTGACTTCTTATTTTACTTTGTTTATATTGTAAGTAAATAAACGTAAATAACACAGCACCGGCCGGAATGTAAAACTCATCCGGTCCAAAAAAGTATGTGTACAGGAGGAAAGCATGAAGTGTTTGATTATTGACGCAGTGGATCCCTGCATTGCAGAGGAACTCGGCAAAGTGATGGAAGTCACGACTGTCGAAAAGTATCCGCTTACCAAAGCCGAACTGAAGGAGATCATTGCGCCTTACGATGCGCTGATCATGCGCGTGGATCCGCAGATCGATGCCGAACTTATCGAAGCGGCCGAAAACCTGAAATTCATCGGCGTCTGCTCCGTCGGTCTGAACCACATCGATATGGATGCGGCAAAGGCAAAGGGACTTCTTGTCCAGAACGCGCCCGGCCTGAACGGCAACGCGGTCGCCGAACTGACGATCTGCAAGATGCTGGAACTGGCCCGCAGCACCGTCGCCGCCAACAATGACGTCAAATTCCGCCACACCTGGGACAAATACAAATACATGGGTTCCGAACTGAAGGGCAAGACCGTCGGCATCCTCGGCTTCGGCCGCATCGGACAGCGCGTCGGCTTCCTCTGCCGTGCTTTCGGCATGAAAGTCCTTGCCTATGACCCGTATCTGCCCATGGAGATCTTCGAGAAGGAACAGGCTCAGGGCACCCAGACCGATCCGCTGTTCGTGCTGCATAATGCCGACTTCGTAACGATCCATGTTCCGCTTACCAATGAGACCCGCAACCTCGTGTGCAAGGAACAGATCGAACAGATGCGTCCGGGCGCTTTCGTGCTGAACATGAGCCGCGGCGGCATCGTGAACGAAAAAGATGCCTATGAAGCCCTGAAGAGCGGCAAACTCGGCGGCTATGCCAGCGACGTGCTGGAAGTCGAACTTTCCGAAGATTCCGACATCAACAGCCCGCTGTTCGAACTCGACAACTTCATCATCACCCCTCACCTGGGCGCGCAGACCAACGACGCTGCCTATGCGATCGGCCAGTTCATCATCGGCAAGTGCAAAGCCGCACTCGGCCTGTAATACTTTCCGACCGGTTTACGGAGCGGCCTTCGGGCCGCTCCTTTTAATTGCAGGTTGAGGCTCCGAAGGCCGCCGCATACTTGACAAAAAGAAGACAAAGTCCTAAAATAATCACTTGATAATTTGCGGAAGGAAGCACCTGTTTCAGTTATGATGACAGCTTACGAACCCAAAAAGATCGAGCCGAAATGGCAGCAGATCTGGAATGACGAAAAGGCCTTTGCGGCCACCGATGACTACAGCAAACCCAAGTATTACGCGCTTGTCGAATTCCCCTATCCTTCGGGCCAGGGACTTCACGTCGGCCACCCGCGTCCCTATACCGCGCTCGACATCGTAGCGCGCAAGCGCCGCATGGAAGGCTACAACGTCCTTTACCCGATGGGCTGGGATGCTTTCGGCCTGCCCACGGAAAACTATGCGATCAAGAATCACATCCATCCGCGCATCGTGACGGAACGGAACGTTGCGCGCTTCAAGCAGCAGCTTCACAGCCTCGGCTATTCTTTTGACTGGGACCGCGAGGTCAACACGACCGATCCGGAATACTACCACTGGACGCAGTGGATCTTCCTGAAACTCTTCAAGGCCGGTCTGGCCTACAAGACGGAGATGCCCATCAACTGGTGCACCTCCTGCAAGGTCGGTCTGGCGAACGAAGAGGTCGTCGGCGGGCGCTGCGAGCGCTGCGGCGGCGAGGTCATCCGCCGGATGCAGACCCAGTGGATGCTGAAGATCACGGCCTATGCCGACAAGCTCATCGACGGTCTGGACCAGGTAGATTACATCGAACGCGTCAAGGTCTCCCAGAAGAACTGGATCGGCCGTTCCACCGGTGCGGAAGTGGATTTCTCCATTGAGAATGCCGATGACAGGCTTCGCATCTATACCACCAGGCCCGATACGATCTTCGGTGCGACCTACATGGTCGTCTCGCCGGAGCATCCGTTCATCGACAAATATGCGGAACGCATCAGCAATCTTGATGAAGTGAACGCCTACCGTGAAGCCGCGGCAAAGAAGTCCGATTTCGAACGTGCCGAGCTGGCGAAGGACAAGACCGGCGTCGAACTGAAAGGGCTTCGTGCCATCAATCCGGCGACGGGGGAGCCGATCCCGATCTGGACCTCCGACTACGTCCTGATGAGCTACGGCACCGGCGCCATCATGGCCGTTCCGGCGCATGATGAACGCGACTGGGAATTCGCGAAGAAGTTCGGCCTGCCGATCATCGAAGTCGTGGCCGGCGGCAAGGTTGACGAAGCTGCTTATACGGATGTTGCGGAAGGCACCATGGTCAACAGCGGCTTCCTGAACGGCCTCGAGGTCGCCGAAGCCAAAAAGGCCATCACTGCCTGGCTGGAGGAGAAAGGCCTCGGCTGCGCCAAGACCAATTACAAACTGCGTGACTGGGTATTCAGCCGCCAGCGCTACTGGGGCGAACCTATCCCGATCGTGAAATGCGAAAAATGCGGATATGTCCCGCTGCCGGAAGAAGAACTTCCGCTGCTTCTGCCCGACGTTGACTCCTACATGCCGACCGACAACGGCGAGTCGCCGCTGGCTGCCATGACCGACTGGGTCAATACGACCTGTCCCTGCTGCGGCGGTCCTGCAAAGCGCGAGACCGATACCATGCCGCAGTGGGCAGGCTCCTCCTGGTATTTCCTCCGCTATACCGATCCGCACAACAAACACGCGCTGGCTTCGCCGGAAGCGCTGAAATACTGGATGCCGGTCGACTGGTACAACGGCGGCATGGAGCACACCACGCTCCACATGCTGTATTCCCGCTTCTGGCACCGCTTCCTTTACGACCAGGGCGTCGTTCCCTGTCCGGAACCTTATCAGAAACGGACGAGCCACGGCATGATCCTCGGCGAGAACGGCGAGAAAATGTCGAAATCCCGCGGCAACGTCGTCAATCCCGACGATATCGTGAACGAGTTCGGCGCCGACACGCTCAGGACCTACGAGATGTTCATCGGTGCGTTCGAGCTTGCTGCGGCCTGGTCGACCGAAGGCGTCAAGGGCTGCCGGAAATTCCTGGACCGTGTCTGGAAGCTTCAGGATATGCTGACAGACGAAGAAGGATACTCCAAAGAGATGGAGACCCGCATGCACCAGACGATCAAGAAGGTCTCGAACGACTTCGAATCGCTGAAATTCAACACCGCGATCGCGGCCATGATGAGCCTGGTGAATGACTTCTACCGCGCCGGCAAAGTGACCCGCGGTGAGTTTTCCACACTGCTTCTGCTGCTTGATCCGGTCGCGCCGCACCTTAGCGAAGAGCTTTGGTCGGTACATTTCGGCGACAGCCGCGTCTACCGCCAGAAATGGCCGCAGTATGATGAAGCGAAGACCGTGGAGCAGACCGTGGAGATCGCGCTGCAGATCAACGGAAAGATCCGCGGCACGCTGAACATCGCCAAGGATGCGCCGATGGAAGAAGTGCTTGCGGCGGCAAAGGAAGCCCTGGCGGCCAGGCTCGAAGGGCTGACACTTGTAAAAGAGATCTATATCCCCGGACGCATCGTCAACCTTGTCGTCCGCTGACATCATTTATCGGGCGCGGCTTTGTCCGCACCTTTTGGAGGGATCATGACTAAAGTTACCATTATTTCCGGCTTTCTCGGTGCCGGGAAAACGACATTTATCCGCAAACTGATCGAAGAAGTCTATGCCGGCGAAAAGATCGTCCTGATCGAAAACGAATACGGCGAGATCGGCATCGACGGAAGTTTTCTGAAGGATGCAGGCGTCCAGATCACCGAGATGAACTCCGGCTGCATCTGCTGCACGCTGGTCGGCGATTTCACCGAAGCCCTGCATCAGGTGGTCGACAGCTATCACCCCGAACGGATCATCATCGAACCGTCCGGCGTGGGCAAGCTGTCTGATATCGTGTCGGCCGTGGAACGCGTAAAGAACGTCGTTCCGGACCTTGCCGTGACCGAGCGGATCACCGTCGTGGACGTGAAAAAGGCGAAAGTCTATCTCCGCAACTTCGGCGAATTCTTCAAGAACCAGGTGGAAAGCGCTTCGACGCTCGTGCTGTCCCGCACGCAGGAAGTCAGCGATGAAAAGCTGGCCGAGACCACGGCCCTCCTGCGTGATCTGAATGCGGATGCGCCGATGATCACGACGCCCTGGACCGAGCTGAAAGCGGCGGCTGTACTTCATGCTCTCGAACGCAGCGACGGCAGCGATCTAAGCCTGCTCGAACTGGACCTGGACGACGATGAGGACGAGGACGAAGAAGAGGAACATCATCACCATCATCACGAGCATCACCACCATGAGGGGGACGATGACGATGATGAGGAACATGAACATCACCATCATCACCATGATGAAGACGATGACGACGAAGATGAAGAACATGAGCATGAACATCATCACGACCATGACCATCATCACCATCACCACC
>JAFRRD010000050.1 GCA_017428265.1 Lachnospiraceae bacterium
CTCAAAATAAAATGAGCACAAAACTGTGCAAGTTTGTGCAAGCTTTTTGTGCTCATTTGAAAAGCCTCGAATACGCTGATATATCAACGTATTCGAGGCCCTCCACCTCGCGGAGAAGGAGGGATTTGAACCCTCGCGCCGCTATTAACGACCTGCACCCTTTCCAGGGGTGTCCCTTCGGCCAGCTTGGGTACTTCTCCAAAGTTAAAATAGAAATATTAAATTGTGCAGCCGGGAAAGGAAAAAGCGGAGAAGGAGGGATTCGAACCCTCGCGCCGCTTGCGCGACCTGTCGGATTTCAAGTCCGATACCTTCAACCACTTGGTTACTTCTCCATGCGGCGTGCAAGTGGTATTGTATAAGCCCTTTTTGCGTTTGTCAAGCGTTTTTTGCAAGGAAAAAGAGCCCCGTTTCCGGAGCCCTTTTTCTTCCTGCCGCGCCCGAAAACAGCGTTAGCGGAACCTGAATTCGAAACCGTAGTCGAAGCCCGCGCTCTCCATGATATCCTGCCAGGCATCCGGATTGGCCAAGGCCACGATCACCGAATAGCCCGTAGCTGCGTTGCAGACAGTAAAGATAATCGACAGGATCAGTCCGATCACGGCCATGGCCTTGCGGCTCTCGGATTTCAGCCCCTTGGCCGAGAAAATAATGCCGAGGATGGCACAGGGCAGGCCGATGAAGGGAATGCAGCAGCAAACGCCGCTGACGATGCTGAGAATAAGGCCTGTCAGGGCATAGCCGTCGGCCTTGGTCCGCTGCACCGGGGCGCCGTAGGGGCTGGCATAGGGATCCGCTGCCGGACGGCTGTAGGGATCGGAATACGGATTTGCATAAGGATCCTGCGCAGGACGGGGGCTCTCTCCTGACGTGCCGTAGGAATAACTTTCAGGGGACTTGGGTTCTTCGGGGCGGCCGGGATCCGGCTGCGCCTCTGTATCTCGTCTGATCAGGACGCCGCAGTTCGGGCAATGCTTCGCATCGTCGGTAAGGCGCTGACCGCAGTTTGAACAGAACATAGTGATACCTCCCGGTTCATTCTGCCCTGAATTATACAATGCTCCGGCCGCAGGTACAAGCATTTTTTATGAATTTACCACACGAGGCCGTTGATCATGTAAATGCGGGTGCGGCCGTCGGCCGGGCTGTAATAGGCCCGCAGGAAGAGATAAAAGCAGGCTTCGGTGTTGCCCAGGCGGATGCGCGCGGCAAGGCCGTCGGGGTCAGTGCCGTTAAAGCTGTAGACGCCGGCCTTCACGGACTTCAGGTCCCTTGCGGTCTCCGGCGGGTCATTCGGGAAGCGGAACGTAAGAGCCAGCATGGCGTTCTCCGTGTCGCGGTCGGAAATGCCGTCGTAGAGCCAGGCGTGCGCGCGGCGGTCCAGTTCCTCCAGGAAATCCTGCGTCATCGTGCAGCCGGGATCGCTCCCGGCATCGTTGGTGTCTGCCGTTGCGAAGCGCTCCCACAGCGCGTCCGTCAGGGCTTCGTCATAATAATAGCCTTCGGCCCAGGGGTCTTCCTCCGGGGCGTCTTCGCTCCCCGAGGGGCTTTCCACCGGAGTGCTGTGTGCGAAACTGCTCTCCTGCGCGGACGGCTGCATTGCCGTGCTTTCCGCCGGCGCCGCCGTCTGATCCGTTGACGGCTCTGCCGTACTCTCCGTCTTCCGTCCGCAGGTGCAAAGACTGATGAGAACCGCTGCCGCGAGGACGGACATCAGAAGAGTTTTTCCATATTTATTCGTTCTTTTCATTCGTTCTCCTTTTGATTTCAGGAAATATTTCCTTTATATTTTCGGTTTTATACGGTTTATAACTTGTCATATTGATCATATTTTCTCTGTCGACGGTGACACAGACTGCCCCGCCGAGGTCGGTCCGCAGGATCACGCATCCGCAGGCCGCCAGTCTTGCCAGGGTCTCCTCGTGCGGGTGCCCGTAGCGGTTGTTCCGTCCGCAGGAGATCACGGCGATGGTCGGTGAAGCCGCTTGCAGAAAGACCGTGCTGCTCGAAAAGCGCGAGCCGTGGTGCGCGGCCTTTAGCAGATCCAGGTCTTCGAGGGCCGGTCCGTACCGCGCTGCCAGTTCCTCTTCCTTCTCCGCGCCGATGTCTCCGGTAAAGAGTGCGCGGAAGCCTGCCCGGGAAAGCAGCATCACCAGGGAGTCGTCATTTTCCTCCGGACTTTCCGTCCGCCCCGGGGCAAGGATGCGGAACACGCTGCTGCCCCGGCTCAGGATGTCGCCCTCGAAAACACTCCGGACCGGCACCCCCGCCGCCTGCGCAGCCGCCTCGAGTTCTGCCGTCATTTCGCTCCCGCGATCCCAGCCCGAAAGCACGAGCTCATCCACCCGCAGCCCGTCCGCCGCCAGCACCTCCGCAAGGCCGTTCATATGATCCTCGTCTGCGTGCGACAGCATCATGAAGGAAATGCGGCGGACGCCCTCGTGTTTTAAATAGGGGATGATCTTATTCCGCGCCGGGCTCTGCCCGCTGCTGCCGCCGTCGACCAGGTAGGTCTCCCCATCCGCGCGGATGACGTGGCAGTCGCCCTGCCCCACGTACAGGCTCGTTACCGTCAGGCTGTCATCCCGCGGCCGGATCAGAAAGACTGCAGACAAAGCCCAGCCAAGCAGGATCAGCAAAAGCACGCACTCGCGGCTCTCACGGAGAAGCCGCCTGATCGGGCCGGAGCCTGCCGTCATAATGGCAGTGAAAGCAGCTTCTTCCCTCTTTTTCCGCCGGCGGACGAGGATCAGGAGCGCGGCCGCGGCGAGTACTGCATAGACCGCGGTCTGCCACAGCGCGGGCTTTCCCGTGATCACCGTGGAGACCGGCAGGCGCCGCACCAGGCGGCAGAATTCTTTCACGGCGAGCAGTGCGATGTGCGCCGGTCCCGCGAGGACCAGCCCGGCCGGGAGGAAGATCTGCGCCAGCACGGCCGCGGCCAGCCCGAGGATCAGGATCCACATGACGAGCGGGACGATGAGAAGGTTCCCGAGAAAACCCAGCGGGTGGAAGACATAGTAATGCGCCAGCTGCAGCGGCAGGGTAAAAAGCGCGAGCACCGGCGGCAGCAAAAAAGCCCGCCCGAGCGGCGTTTCCATATAAAGCAGACGGCAAAGCGGCGGGAAGATCCAGCCGATCACCAGCACGCAGGCAAAGGACAGCTGAAACGATGCCTGGAACAGGACGTAGGGACAGGGCAGGACGGCGATGATGAGGGCAAAGGCGAGCGCCGAAAGCAGGTCATAGTTTCGCCGCGCTGCCGCAGCCAGAAGAAGGAGCAGCACCATGCAGGCCGCGCGCCGAAGCGGCAGGCCGCAGCCGGCGACCTCGGTGTAAAGCGATACCCCGAGCCCCGCGAGCAGGCCGCGGAACAGCGGGTAGCCGCGCCGCCCGAGCGCTCCCGGCAGGCGCTGCCAGGGCACAAAGGACAAAAGCCAGCCGACCGCAAAGCCAATTGCGCCGGAAACCAGTGTGACGTGCAGGCCGCTGACCGTCAGGACGTGGCGGATCCCGGCGGAATCGTACAGGTCCTCCAGTTCATCGGAGAGACGGCTGCGGTCGCCGAGAAGAAGGGCATTCATCACACCGGCGTCCTCTTCGTCAAAGACCGCCGAAAGCCCGCCGCCGAGCCATCTCCGGACGCGCCGAGCCGCCTCGCGGATGGGATATTTCGTCTGCCGCAGTTCGATCCGGACCTCGTCTGCCGAAAGGCGCAGAAGCATGTTCTCCGCGCGGTACCAGGCCCGCTGGTCAAACTCGCCGGGGTTGTCGGGTGTCGGGAAGAGGCTCAGCCGTCCGTGCACCGAAAGCAGACTCCCGAGCGGGGCATCCGGCTCAGTATCCGCATAGACAAGGACCGTTCCGGCAGGCCGGGAAGAAGCCTCCTGTACATTCTCTGCCAGTCCGGCGCTGTCCGCCAAAGCCTCCGTGAATTCTGCCTCCTCCAGGATCAGCCGGTACCCGCCTGCCGACGGAGCCGCCCGGGCAAGCCGCCCCCGGAGCATTCCCTCCGCCGTCTCGTCATCCTCCAAAAAAGTGCCCTCCCGCACCGTTTTCGTGAGCGGGACGTCAAAAGCCGCAAGCAGCAGGATCACGCTGACAAGAAGCAGCGCCGCGAAGACCAGCGGCCGCTTCATGGAGCGCCTCCTTCCTGCTCCGGCGCAGTTTCTGCGTCTCCCTGCCGGTCCGGCGCAGCCTCCTCCCCGGAAGCAGCGCCTGAGCGAAGCCTTGCCAGCGCACCGTCCTCTCCTGCTTCCGGCAGCAATATCCCCGGCCAGCCGCCGGCCGAACCGATTTCCGGGAGTTCTCCCACCGTCACCCGGTCCGCAAGTTTTCCGTAGGTTCCCTCCTTGATCCCGGGCACCTTCATCAGATCTTCCGGCACGCGGAAAAAGCCGTGGGTCTTCCTGTATTCCAGGATCGCCGCGGCCTTGGCCGGCCCGATGCCGGGGAGCTTATCCAGTTCCTTTTCATCGGCAGTATTGATATTGATGCGTTCCGGGGCTTCTGTTGCGAACGCCTGCGTAAGATCCGCCGCCCGAACCGTGTCCTGCACGGCCTCCGGGGCATTTTCAAGTACGAAAAAACCGGCGCCATGACGCATTGCATACATGCCGCCCGCAACAACACAGAGGATGGCGAGCGCGATCCCCGGTATCCGTTTATGCATAGGCTCCTTTCGGACCCGTAATTCCTTCTGTATCCCGAGTATAAAAAAAGAAAGGGGAAAATGCAAGCGCATTTTCACCCTTCCCAATGCAGCCCCGCGGAGCCGGTCTCTACAGCACGCCTTTCTTCCGCAGGTGCCGCATGTACAGTACATAAACGATGGCGCTGAGCGACCAGGTGACGGGATAGATCCAGATCGCAAGCAGGATGTTGTGGTAGACCCGGCCGACGGTCAGCAGCGTCACTACACGCACCGCACACCAGCAGGTCAGCATCACGACCGTCGGGACCGTGGGTTTGCCGACGCCGCGCATGACCGCAGAGCTCACATGCGAAAAGCCGCAGAGGCAGAAGAACAGGCCGCAGATCTGCCCGCGCAGCGCCCCGTAGCGGATGACCTCCGGGTTCGAATCGAACATCGCGACGAGCTGCGGGCTGAAAAGGACCATGAGGACGCCGAGCGCTTCCACCACGAAGACCGAAGTGAGCAGCCCGAAGCGGATCCCCTTCCGCATCCTCTCCTTCTCGCCTGCGCCCAGGTTCTGCGCGACGAAGGTGCTCATCGCCATGGAGAAAGCCGTAACCGGCAGGAACATGAAGCCTTCCAGCTTGGTCGATGCGCCGATGCCGGCCATCGCCACCTTGCCGAAGGAATTGATGTAGGACTGGATCATCATGTTGGCGAGGTCGATCACGCAGGCCTGCAGCGCCGTCGGCAGCCCGATCTGAATGATCTGGACGAGTTTACCGGAATCAAAGCGGATCTTTTTCGGCACGAAGCGGATCACCTCATCGGTCTTCATCAGTCGCCGCATCACGAGCAGCGCGCTCACGAACTGGCCGATGATCGTCGCAAGCGCCGCACCTTCGACACCCATATGCAGAAAGCGGATGAAGGAAAAGTCGAGGATCGCGTTCAGGATGGAACTGAAGATCAGGTAGTACAGCGGGTGCTTCGAGTCGCCGCTTGCCTGCAGGATGCCCACGAAAAGGTTGTAGAACACGAGGCCGACGCTGCCGGCAAAATAGGTCCGCAGGTACAGCGAGGCTTCCGGGAAGACGTCATCCGGGGTGCCCATCCATTTGCAGATCACCGGCGTGAGCAGTACGCCGAGCACCGTCATGATGACCGTCGCAACGAGTCCCATCGCCACCGTCGTATGGACGCCGCGCGAGACCGCCCGCTCATCGCCGCTGCCGATGTCGCGCGCGATGACCACGCCCGCACCCATGGAAAAGCCCATGAAAAAGCCGACGATCAGGTAGATCACACTGCCTGTTGCCGTCACAGCCGCGAGAGCACTCGTCCCGATCATTTTCCCTACGATAAGGGAGTCGACCGTGTTGTACATCTGCTGGAACAGCTGGCCGATGAAGACGGGAACCGCGAAGCGGACGATCCGCTTCCACACGGTCCCCTCTGTCATTAAATAACTGGACTTTGCCATGATAGATCCTTTATGGGCTGCCCATTTCCGCCCCTTCAGGCCACCCTCTCCCGCTTCCGGGCGAGGGTCTTATGAATTCTTCCTCTTGAGCATGTCGCGCTTTCTCAGTGTCGGGTCGAGGATGCGCTTTCTTATCCTGAGGTGCGTGGGCGTGACCTCCAGCAGCTCGTCGGTGTCGATGAACTGCATGGCCTGCTCCAGGCTCATTACTTTGGGCGGCGTCAGCTTCAGCGCGTCGTCGGAGCCGGAGGCACGGGTATTCGTCAGCTGCTTTTTCTTGCAGACGTTGACCTCGATGTCCTCGGCGCGGCCGGTCTGGCCGACCACCATGCCCGCGTAGACCCGCTCGCCGGGTCCAATGAAGAGCATGCCGCGCTCCTGCGCGTTGAAGAGGCCGTAGGTCACCGCCTCGCCCGTCTCGAACGCGATCAGGGAGCCGTTGTTCCTGTAGTGAATATCGCCCTTGTAGGACGCATAGCCGTCGAAGAGCTGGTTCATGATGCCGTTGCCCTTGGTGTCGGTCATGAACTCGTCACGGTAGCCGATGAGGCCGCGGGACGGAATCATGAATTCAAGGCGCGTACGTCCTTCGCCGAAGGGCCGCATGTTCGAGAGCTCGCCCTTGCGGAGGCTCAGTTTTTCGATGACCGTGCCGGAAAACTCGTCCGGAACGTCCACGTAGACGCGCTCCATGGGTTCGAGCAGGCGCCCGTCGGCGCTGCGTTTGTAAATGACCTCCGCCTTGCTGACGGCGAATTCATAGCCTTCGCGGCGCATCGTTTCGATAAGGATGGACAGGTGCAGCTCGCCGCGGCCCGAGACCTTGAAATTGTCCGGGCTGTCGGTCTCCTCGACCCGCAGCGACACGTCGGTATTCAGCTCGCGCATCAGGCGGTCGCGGATGTGGCGCGAGGTCACGTATTTGCCTTCCTGCCCCGCAAACGGGCTGTCGTTGACGAGGAAATGCATCGCGATGGTCGGTTCGGAGATCTTCTGGAAGGGGATCGGCTTCGGCGCCGCCGGATCGCAGAGGGTATCGCCGATGTGGATGCCCTGGATGCCGGAGACCGCGACGATGGAGCCGACACCCGCCGAAGTCACGGGAACCTTGGTCAGACCGTCGAATTCGTAGAGGCTGCTCACCTTCACGCGCAGCTGTTTTTCCGGCGCGTGGTGGTTCACGATCACCACTTCCTGGTTCACGCGGATCTGCCCGTTGTCGACCTTGCCGACGCCGATGCGGCCCACGTATTCGTTATAATCAATGGTGGAAACCAGCAGCTGCAGCGGAGCTTCCGGATCACCCTGGGGCGCCGGGACCGATTCCAGGATCGTATCCAGCAGCGGCCGCATGTTGACGCGCTCATCATCGAGTTCCTTCACTGCCCAGCCGTCGCGCGCGGACGCGAAGACGAAGGGGCAGTCCAGCTGCTTTTCGCTCGCATCCAGCTCGAGCAGAAGGTCCAGAACCTCCTCCACGACCTCTTCGGGGCGGGCTTCCGGCCGGTCGACCTTGTTGATGCACACGACCACGTCCAGGTTCAGTTCGAGCGCCTTGGAGAGCACGAAGCGGGTCTGGGGCATGGGACCTTCAAAGGCGTCCACCACAAGGATGACGCCGTTCACCATCTTCAGGACGCGCTCCACCTCGCCGCCGAAATCGGCGTGGCCGGGGGTATCCACGATGTTGATCTTCACGCCCTTGTAGGTGACGGCGGTGTTCTTCGACAGGATGGTGATCCCGCGCTCGCGTTCCAGGTCGCCCGAGTCCATGACGCGCTCGGCCACTTCCTGGTTCTCGCGGAACACGCCGCTCTGCTTCAGGAGTTCGTCCACCAGGGTCGTTTTGCCGTGGTCAACGTGGGCAATTATCGCAACATTTCTGACATCTTCTCTGATCATAAAAACCTCTTTGCCTGCATAAAAATCGTTTCAAATCATCTGTCATGCCGCTAAGAGCACAACATTATCATTTTATATGATTCTCACGAAAAATCAAGCCTCTTGATCTTCTTCCAGCATTTCCGATACGCGGCGGATCGCAAAGCAGACGGCATCGGTGCAGGTCCGGTGAAACAGGTCCCGGGCAATGATCTCCGGCCGGTCCTCTTCAACGGACGGATCCAGGCCTCCCAGGATCTCCGGACAGCGGATGGTGCCGAACTGTTCGATGAAATCCTGCTCAAAGGCCTTGATCTTCTGTTTAAGCACGGCGGTCTTGTCGTTATCGCCCAGGCGGCTCGGGCCGAACTTCAAACCGAGCGCCATTTTGGCACCGGAAATGCAGCCGCAGAAGTTGTTCTGCTCGTAATGGCCGCAGAAGCCGGATGCGATCTTCCGGGCCGTTTCCTTATCCATACCCATCCATTCGGCCAGTTCGCCGAACACCGACATTGCGCAGCAGACACCGTTCCCGAAGCGCCCGCGAATCTCTTCCACATTCGGTTCCAGTCCCATAAGTGCTCTCCTTTTATAACTCGTACTTCTCGTCTTCGAATTCCGTTTTTCCTTCCAGCAGCGGATCGGCCAGGAAACGGGCGCCGGCGTTGATCTCCTTGCTGCGGAGCATCTGCACGGCCTGATACAGCGGCGGCGCAAGTTCGGCCAGCGGCCGGCCGCTTGCCTTCACCCAGGCCTGCAGGACCTTGAGCGCGCGGTTACGGTTGCGCGAAACGGGGCTCGCAAGACCGGTCATTATGAAATCGGTACCGTGAAGGAGCCGCCCGTCCAGTTCCTGGATCATGTACTGGAGGATGTTGTGGTTTCGGTACTCGTCGCCCAGGCAGAGATCATCGATCGGGTCTCCCTTCATCTTTGCCAGCGGGAGTTTCTCACGGAAAAGCGCCATGGCCTGCTCCGCGTAGTATTCGCCGTCATTCATCAGCCAGCTGACTTTACCGCAGTGACGCTCAAAATCCGCCCGCATGGCGCGCAGAAGGTCTTCCCGGAAGGGAAGGCCGAGTTCCTGCGCAAGCTCCTGTGCCTTGCCTTCCCGCACGGCATCGCGGATGACCATCACGCTGAGCGGCAGACGCAGCACCCCGTCACAGGCACTGATCACCGCCGTCAGCGGTTCTTTCTTATTCTCCGCCCGGCGTTTTACGGCGAGGATCACCGAAAGATCCTCCGCCGTCAGATAATGGTCCGGCGCGAGTTCAAGCAGCCGCAGCAGGACGTTTTCGGCATTCTCCACCTGCGAGATCCCTGGGCAGGGACCTTCGTCCAGAAGGGCCTCGACGATCCTCAGGATCGCCTTGAATTCCTCCCGCGAGGGCTTGCCGCGCAGGATCTCTTCCGCCCCGCATTTTTCCCACACCGTCAGCGCGGAGTAGGCCGGCATCACGTCGTTCACGCAGCCTTCCGTGAGAAGCCAGCGGCGGATCTCATCGGTATCCGCTTCCAGAAATTCGATTGCGTGGATGCGGCCCCAGCCGTGCACCTTCCGGGCCAGGCCAAAGACCTCCAGGTTCCCGTCCTCCCATTGGCGGATGTTCCAGACGGCAAAGATCGTGAACTCATCATACAGGCCGAGCACGCGGACCGCCTCTTCGACATCGGCGAACGGCGCCCTGAACAGTTCCAGCAGTTCCAGACCGATCTTCACGCACTCGATGTGCGCGGAATGCAGGATTATGTACTTCGCTGACTGGTACATGTAGCCGATCTTCAGTTCTTCTTTGTGCTCGCGGACGTAGTTCTGGATCTCGTCGACCATGCCGATCGCGCGGTGCTTCTTCGTCCATTCGAAAAAGAGCGCGTCGGTCTGTTCATGCTTCCCGGTGGATGCGCTCGCAAGGGCCTCACCCAATGCGGCACGCCCCTCGTCATCCAGTTCATCCGGCCCCATATGGTAGATGCAGATGCCGTCGAAGGCGCCCGGCGCGAATTTAACCGGCGCGCTGTCCGACTCCTCCGGCAGGGAAAAGCCTTTCACGAGCTCCCCGTCCGCAATATTCTCACTGATCCGTTCGTAAATCGATTTTTCCATGATGAAACTCCATCCGGCGCGTTCTTTCTCCTTTGACAAACCGCTCCGGCGGGAGACCCGGGGAGCGGCTTGTCTTTACACTTTGGATTCGGTTCTGCTCAATGTGCAGGATAGTTTCTTATGCCTGTGCCTGGACGGCGGTGATGGCCACGACGCCCACGATATCCTCGGCGCTGCAGCCGCGGGACAGGTCGTTCACGGGCTTCGCCAGACCCTGGCAGATGGGGCCGTAGGCTTCGGCGTGCGCAAGGCGCTGCACCAGCTTGTAGCCGATGTTTCCGGCGTCAAGGTCAGGGAAAATGATGACGTTGGCGTGGCCGGCGACTTCGCTGCCGGGAGCCTTGGAGGCGCCGACGGAAGGAACGATGGCGGCGTCAAGCTGCAGCTCGCCGTCGATCTTGTACTGCGGATATTCTTCCTTGGCGATGCGGACGGCCTCGACGACCTTGGTCACATCGTCGTGCTTGGCCGAGCCCTTGGTGGAGTGGGACAGCAGGGCCACTCTGGGCTCCGCGCCGACCATCTTCACGAAGGATTCCGCGCTGGTGCCCGCGATCGTCGCCAGCTTGTCGGGGGTGGGATTCTGTTCCAGGCCGCAGTCGGCAAAGACGAACTTGCCGTTCTCGCCGTATTCGCAGTTCGGGACGATCATCAGGAAGAAGGAGGAGACCATCTTCACGCCAGGCGCGGTCTTCAGGATCTGCAGGCAGGGACGAAGCGTGTCGGCGGTGGAGTGGCAGGCGCCGGACACCATGCCGTCGGCGTCACCCATTTTCACCATCATGACGCCGTAGTAGGTATAATCGGTCTTCAGGATGGTCAGAGCCTGCTCGTAGGTCATGCCTTTGGACTTGCGCAGCTCCGCAAAGGTCTCGGCATAGGCAGTAGTCCTCGGATCGGTCGCAGGATCGACGACGGTGACGCCGGCAAGGTCTGCGCCTTCGCTGTATTTCGCGATATCTTCGGGACTCGCGATCAGGATCAGGTTGGCAAAGCCTTCCTTTTTGATCTGCTCGACGGCCTTGTAGGTGCGCTTGTCATTGGACTCGGGCAGCACGATGGCCTTCTTTACGGCAGCGGCTTTCGCCTTCATTTCCTCGATATAATTGCTCATATTCATCCTCCGGATTGGTTTATTGTTTCGGCGGCATTTCCGCCATAAAAATCCTGTAATATTGTAGCAACTGGGCGGCGGAAATTCAAGGGATTTCGGGCGTTTTCATTCTTTTTTCATCGGTTCCACTGTTCATCCCCAGATTCCGGATCGTATTCATCCTGCAGTTCGGCTTCTTTGCGATATATCCTGACGTATTGTTCTTTGAAAAACAACCTGACGATCTTTCGGCTGTATCTTTCCGGGTGCCGTCCGACGATCACACTCCCTATGAGCAGGAACAAGGAAGGCAGCACGAGGAGCAGTGCGATAAGGATCGCATAGGGGTATTGTTCCGGATCCAGATACTCCCGCTTGAAAAGAAGAAATACACCGAGTCCCAGGCCAAGGCAAAGAACGATCACTTCTATGATAAAGATGAGCATTCCGCCTTCGATATTGCCCCTGAAAATATCGTTTTTTGGCCAGTCTTCTGGAATCCCCTCCGGATCTCCCGCCAGTTTTTCGTACTGGTCCCGGGCAAATAAATAGAATCTAAGCGCTTCTTCTGACCAAGCTTCCAGTTCGATCTTCTTTTTTCCGATCCACAATTTATTTGCCTGCACCCCTGATTCCCTGGCCGTGATCTGGCTGTAACGGTAGGTGTGGGAAATGCCGAAAATATTTCTCACTGTAAACTCCGTCTCGTTATACGTGATGCGCCAGACCAGGTACCGAAGCATCAGGACAATGCTCAATAACACAAAGAAACCATAAACAACATGGAATCCCCATGCGCCCCAGCCTTCCTTCTTGATGCTGAAGTACCAGATGACTGCACAAAAAACTGCACCGATCATTCCCACGATCAGATTCAGCTTCATCGATCTGACAACATTTTCATCAAAACCACGTTTCGACAATGGCTCATGCTCCTCATCATAAATTTGCCGTTCGGTCCTGCAGATCCATTATAGCGCATCCGGCCAAAAAAGCAAAGCCTTGTCTGGCCTTTCGTTCCGTGATCGTCCTTGCGGCCGGCGGCTTCCTGTGTTATAGTCAGGGTGCGGTTTTCCGCGAAGGAGAAAGACATGAAAATGATCGTCGGCCTGGGTAATCCGGGCAGAAAATATGAAAAGACCCGCCACAACGTAGGCTGGGAGGTGCTGGACCGGGTGGCGGAGGCCACCGGGATCCGGGTCAACGTCAACCGTTACCACGGCCTCACGGGCATGGGCATGATCGAAGGGGAAAAAGTGATCCTGGTCAAGCCCCTTACCTATATGAATCTGTCGGGGAACTGCGTACAGCCGCTTGCCGCCTACTATAAGATCCCGCCGGAGGACATCCTGGTGCTCTGCGATGACGTGAACCTGCCGCTCGGGCGGCTGCGCTTCAGAAAGTCCGGAAGCGCCGGCGGCCACAACGGCCTGAAAAGCATCATCGGGCGGCTCGGCAGCGACGCCTTCCCGCGGCTCCGGCTCGGGGTCGGCGGCCCGCCGGAGGGGATCGACCTCATCGAGCACGTGCTGATGCCGTTTTTCGGCGAGGACGCGGAGAAGGCGGAGGAACTGGAGAAGACCGCTGCCGAAGCGGTGCTGTGCTTTCTGAAGGACGGGCCGGATAAGGTCATGAACGAATACAATAAAAAAGCCGGGACATGACGTCCCGGTTTTTTATTGAAGATCCTTCGTCGGCCTGCAGCCTCCTCAGGATGACATGGTCTCCGCTCATTTCGTTCCCGCAAGCGCCGTGCCGTTCACGTACAGGGTGAAGCCGTTGCTCACGACGTTTGCCGCATTGCCGTTGAATTCGCTCACGTAACTGTTGGCAGTCAGCGTCCAGCTGCTCGTGCTGTCCAGCGTTACGGAGACTTTGCCTGCCTCGGAGGAAACCGTTTCGCCCTTGGCATTGGTGATCTTGCCGTCCACATAACCCTCGAAGGAGGAGCCGTCGCTGAGTTTCAGGGTCAGTTCCGAATTGCTGCCCACAAGGACTGCACCGAAAAGTTTCTGCGCGGAAGCGTTCAGTTCAGCCTTGTTGCTGCCGCCGCTCCAGCCGTCGTCGCAGACGGAGATCAGGACATTATCCGCATCTTCGTTGACGATCTCCACGCCGGAAAGTGTGATGACCGCATTCGTATTGGTCACATGGAAGACGTGACCGCTCTTGCTGGTCAGGCTTCCGCCGGTCATGGTGAAATGGCTCGTCCCGCTTGCCGCGTCGCCCGACATGGACTGGTAGATCATGATGCTGTCAAGAAAACACGCATTGCTGTTTCGCTTCGTATTGTTCGCCGTCAGGTCGCAGTTGTTCAGCGTGATGGAGTTCAGGCCTTCGATGCACACACCTTCGGAAAGGTTCGAAACGAGGGTCGCGTTCGACACAGTGATCTCCGCGGTCGAGTAAATGGCCGGGGAGCCGAGGCCGTTCGTGGTATAGGTCCCGCCGTCCACGCTGACCGTTCCGCCGCCTCTGTCGGTGCGGATGGCCGCCGAGGAACGTCCGGAGGTGGTGACCGTCAGGTCCTTCGCAATGGTGACGCCGCCGCCCGTGGTCATGATGCCGCCGGAGCCGTCGCCGGTCGTCGTAACGACGGTGTCGCTGACGGTCAGGGTCGTTCCGTCGCCTGAGGCGCCGTTCCGGCCGCCGTTTCCGCCGTAGCAGAAAATGCCGTTCGCACCGTTCGCGTCAGACGTGACCGTACCGCCGGTGATCTCGGCAGCCGCGCCGTCCTTGACAAGGACCGCCGCATTTACGCCGTAGAAATTGCAGCTGTCGCCGCCGTCGGAATCACCGGTCTTGGTGACGGTCGCGTTTTCGATCGTGACGCTGTCCGAAGCGGAGATCAGGAGGGCGGATTCGTCAGAAGTGCTGCTTTTGTAGGTCTTGCCGCTCTGTGTGGCTGCGGCAGTGATCTCAGTGGCTGCGCTGTAATCGATGCTCGCGCTGCTGCCGCCGGGACCGCCCTGACCGCCGGGACCCTGCTGGCCGCTGCCGCCGGGACCGCCCTGACCGCCGGGTTTTTCAGGCGGGTTGCCGCCGGGGCCTCCCTGGCCGCTGCCGCCGGGGCCGTTCCCTCCGGGCATACCGCCTTCCGGCGGTTCGGGCGGCGTCTCCCCACTCGGCATCTCGGGCGGGTTACCGCCCGGACCACCTTGTCCTCCCGGTCCTCCCTGGCTGTTCCCTCCGGGCATGCCGCCTTCCGGCGGTTCAGGCGGGGTCTCACCCTCCGGCATTGCAGGAGGGGTCTCTCCCTCAGGCATCTCCGGCGGCGTCTCACCGTTCGGCACGCTTTCCGCTGTCTGCTGTTCTTTGCTGTCAGCCGTGCTTTCCACAGCCTCCTGCGTGCTTTCATTTGTATTTTTCGTATTATCATCCGCTGCGTTTCCCCCGCAGGCGCCGAGGCTGAGGACCAGCCCTGCGGCAAGCAGGATCGCAAGCGATCTTCTCATGCGTTTCATAAGAGAAACCTCCTTTACTTTGATGATACCACTGTAAAGGAGGTTCCTTGAAGGAAGATTGAAGATATTGAACTATTTTTTATTTTTTGACGGGGATCATCACGGTAAATGTCACTTTTCCGTCCGCGCACGCCACGCCGATGCTGCCGCCGTGCTTTTCCGCGACGGCCTTCGCGATCGACAGGCCCAGGCCGTAATGCTGTCCCTCGCTGTTTCTCGCTTCATCCACCCGGTAGAAGCGGTCAAAGAGATGTGCCGCCTTTTCCTCCGGGATCGCCTCCCCGTCGTTTTCCACGGTCAGGACGGCGCTGTGCCCCTGCTTTTTCAGGGACAGGGCGATCTCTTCGCCCGTGGAATGCCTTACCGCATTGTCCAGCAGGACCGAAACAAGCTGCGCGAGCTGCGTTTCACTGCCCATCACATAGATGTCTTCCCCGACCTCGCTCAGGATCCTTTTCCCCTGATCGAAGGCCAGGCTTTCGAAGGCCAGTTCTTCTCCCATAACGAGGCGGGACAGGTCCACGGTCTCCGCCGGCAGCTCCGCGCTCTCCGCCCGGGAAAGGTCCAGGAGTTGTTTCACGAGTTCGCCCATCCGGTCGTTTTCATAGCGGATGTTCGAAAGCCATTCATTTTTCCCGACCTCGCGGGCCAGCAGTTCGGCGTTGGCATCGATCACGGCGACCGGCGTCTTCAGCTCGTGGCTCGCATCGGAAATGAACTGCCCTTGCTGCTTATCGTTCTCCTCAAGCGGCCGAATGATCTTTTCCGACAGCCGGAGGGAAAGGAAGAATAAAACGACTATAGCCGCACTGCCGACGATCAGAACGTTCCGGAGCAGGATCTTCGCGCTTTCTTCCATTACGGTATTGTCCAGGAAAACGACGACATCGTAATAGTCGCCTCCCACCGTCCCTTTTTGCTCCCTGAGGCAGCACAGCGTGCCGTACTCTGCGTACCATTTTCCTTTCTCGATCATTTTCCGCGCATAAGCGATCAGTTCTTCGTCGCTGTGAAGGCCCTTTTCATTTTCGACGCCCAAAACAGTCCCGTCCGTTCTGATCTCCACGGTATAGAATGTCGATAATTCATCGTTCCTGCCCTGGTCCGGGCGGGGCTCACCGCCCTTTTGTCCGTTCGGGTCGGTTTCTTTGTCCGGTCGTTCTTCCGCGTCGCTCTTTCTCCAGGTATGCCGCGACATCATATCGATGTTTCTTGCCCGCATGTTCCGATAGCTGACAAAAAAGATCACAAACAGCGTCATCGCAAAGAGCAGGATGACCGAGCCCATGATCGAAACGATGATCTTTTTTCTTGACTGCTTAAACATCTTTTTCCCTCAGTTCATAGCCCAGGCCGCGGACTGCCTTGATCTCCACCTTCGAGCCGACGAAGGCGAGTTTTTTCCGCGTGAAGGACATGTAGACCTCCACATTGTTGTATTCAGCTTCACTGTCGAAGCCCCAGATCTTGACGGCGAGCTGCTCGCGGGTCATGATCTGGCCCTTGCTTCCGAACATGTACTCCAGGATACGCAGTTCCTTCTCGCTGAGCCGGACGCTCTGTCCGCTCGTCTGACAGCTGAGCGTCGCCGAGGCCGTGTCGAGGGACAGGTCGCCGAAATGCAGGCTCCCGTCCTGAAAGCTACCGCTCCGGCGGCCGAGGGCGCGGAGCCTCGCCAGCAGTTCCTTCGTCTGAAAAGGCTTGGTCAGGTAGTCGTCCGCGCCGCTGTCGAGCCCGGTGATCTTGTCATCCAGTTCGCTCTTCGCCGTGAGCATCAGGATGGGCGTCTTCACGCCCCGGTTCCTGGCCCGCCTGGCCGCCTCGAAACCGTTCATTTCGGGCATCATCACGTCCAGGACCGCGATATCGTAAATGCCGCTTTCCAGGGCTTCCAGCGCCGAAGCGCCGTCCGCCACGTGGTCCACGTCGTATTTTTCCTGTTTGAGCAGGGCCACGAGGGCCGCCGCCATCCGTTTTTCATCTTCAGCGAGTAAGATCCGCATGTTGTCACCGCCTTTTCGCCGTCATTATAGCAGATGGAAGGCCGGATGAAAACCTTGCGTCCGGCCCTGCCGCCGTCTTTGCCGTCTCTCTTTCCGGGACGGCCTCACCGTGTGCCTCACAGCTGGCTCTGTGTCTCCGCATAGGGGAGAAGTGCAATTTCCAGGTTGCCGTTTTTCGTGCGGAGCTCGTCGATGAAAGCCTTTTCCTCGGCGGGATCCTTCATCTGCACCTTGTAGGACAGGCGGAACATGGAGCCCATTCCGGTCGTCTTCACGCCCGCATTTTCGGCCTTTTTCAGGTAGCGCGCGAAGATCTCGTCGAAACTGCCGTTATACTGCAGCGATTCGGGGATCGTGATCTTCAGGAGCTGATCCTCCGCCATGGCTTTGTGTTCAAAGATGGACACGCTGCCGAGGAGCAGGAAGAGTCCGGCCAGGCCGAGCAGGATGATCACGCCGTAGCCCAGATACCCCATGCCGAAGGCGATGCCGGAACCCATGGCGATGAGGATCGCCGCGATCTCGTCCGCGCTCCCCTGCGCGCTCCTAAAACGGATGAGGCTGAAGGCCCCGCCGATCGCGACACCGGCGCCGATGTTGCCGTTGACGAAGGTGATGACCGCTCCCACGACGAAGGGGATGAGCGCCGCGACCATGAAGAATCGCTTCGCGGAGCGGATGCGGAAGCTCATGATCCAGGCATAGACAAGACCCGAGACCAGAGCCGCAGCCGCCATCAGAAAGAACTGCGGCGGCGTTACGGTGGAAGTATATATTGAAGTAAACATGATATTCTCCTTTCAGGCGCTCTTCGGCAGCACCCTGCCGCAGAGCCTTTCTTCTTTCTTTTTCAGGATCTCCCGGCAGTACGCTTCCCCGTATTTGGAGAAGCTGCTCTTGGCGATCCCGCCTTCGGAAATGATCGCCGCGAGCCAGAGCGGCACAGCCTCCTGGACCTTGATCTCCAGGATCGTCCAGCCCCTGTCGAGCAGCAGTGTTCCGTCCATCGGGCCGGTCAGGCTGAGCCGGTCCATGCGGTAACGCGGGTTCTCGTCGATCGTGAGCCTGAGGTCGCCGGCCGTTTCCGCATAGGCGGTCCGTTCGTAAACGATCAGGCAGGACGGCTCGAGCGTCTGATAATGATCGCGGAAGGCCGCGAGTTCGCGGTCGATCTGACCGCAGCTGCAGATGCCGCTTTCCCCCGCGAAGAAGCGTTCCGTGCGCGGGATCGTCGTTTCGATGCGGCGCTTGTAGACGGTGCCGAAAGCCTTCCGTTTTAACTCCAGGAAGACCGGGGAGTCCGCGTCTGCGGGCCCGTAGGTCCGCAGGCGGATCTTTTCCTTGAATGCCGGCTTTTCCAGGCTGGCCCGGATCAGCTGCCGGCTCGGTGTATCGTAGTAGAGCGAAGCGATCGTGGTCCGCCCGTATTCATCAGCTTCCATGCGCCCTTTCAGCCGCTCCCGGAGGAACGCGGTCTGTGCCGGGTCCAGCAGGTATTTCATTTCAACCCTTTTCATGACATTGACCGCCATGGTTCTCACCTCTTTTCAAAAGTGCGCCCGGCCGAAGCCTTAAGCGCTCACCTTCACGCTGCTGTAAACGTAGGTACGGCCGTATGCGGATGCGTTGGTGAAGGTATATTTCGTGCCGTCGATGGTAACGGTATGGGTCCCCGCGCTGTGCAGGGACAGGGAATAGCTCTGCACGCCGCTGCCGGTGCTGACACGGCCGAAGCCCAGGATGATCAGCGTGCCGCCGGTCAGTTTGACCGAAGCATCGGCGTCGATTGCAGCCGCCATTTCACTGGACGGGCCGCGGGTGATCACGATGCCGCCGCTCTGGGTGTAGGTCCCGTTGCTGTCGATGCCGTCCACGTCGCCGTTTGCCGCGACCGTGACGTCCAGGAAACCGCCCGTGACATTGACCTGCGGGGTGGTATTTCCCTTAGTGGCGTTCACGCCGTCGTCATTGGCCGAGACGTAAGCGCTGCCGCCGGAAATGTTGATCACGTTGGCCTCGAGGCCTTCGTAGGCACTGTCGATATTGACCGTGCCGCCGGAAATGTTCAGCACCGCGTCCGCGTGGATGCCGTCCGCGCCGGAAACGCTCTGCTGGCCGCCCCAGCCGCCGTGACCGCCGCGGCCGCCCCAGCCGGGTCCCGTCTGGCCGCCGAAGGTCTTGCCCTCCGGCGAATAGACGTTCAGGGTAATCGTGCCGCCGGAGATATTGATATTGCCGAGGCCCTTCGTGCCGTCGTCGAGGGCGGTACCCTCATCGGCATGCAGACCGTCGTCGTAGCTCTTCACCGTCAGTTCGCCGGCGGAGATGTTCAGTTCATTTTTCACCTTGATGCCCTTGTAGGAGGTCGTCGAGGCATCGGAAGCGGTGTAGCCGCTGTAAGAGCCGGTATAGATCACGAGCGTGGGGACCGTGCCGTCCTCTCCGGCTGCCATCACGAAGTCGTGGGCCGCCTGGAAGCCGTCGCCCGCCGCGTAGACCGCGACCGAGCCGCCGGTGACCGTGATGTCGCCGCGCGTCACGCCGTTCTTGCTCACGTCGGTGTTCTTCGTCTTCACGCCGTCGCCGTTCGTCGAGATCGCGACGACGGTGCCGCTCGTGACGGTCACGGAATCATTGCCCTTCAGGGCATTGTCATAGGCTGTGACCTTCAGGCTCAGTTTCTGGATCTTCAGGTCGTCCGTGGTATGGATGCCGTTGTTGTAGCCGCCATTTACGACCAGCGTGCCCGAGCCTTTGAGCTTCAGGTCGCACTTCGCATAGATCGCGCCGCCCTGGGTCTCGTCTTCCGTTGTCTGCGGGCTGCGGGTATCGTTGATCACGTTTTCCGTGTCCTTTTTCGCGGAAATGTCCACGCTCCCGGCGGACAGGATCTTGACCGGCGAATCCTTATCGTAAGTGATCGCCACACCGGACAGTTCGAGGGTGATCTCGTCATCCTCACCGGCTTCCACGACGATCTGGCCTTCCAGATAACCGCTCAGGACATAGGTGCCGGCCGCGGTGACCGTGTAGATATTGCCGTTCTGCGTGAACTTCCCGTCCTCCGTCGTCAGAGAGAAGTCTCCCGTCGCCTCCTCGGCCGTGATATCCGTGTCGGTGACCGGATCAGGCGCCTCGGCAGTGCTGTCGGAGGCGGAACTGCTTTCCGCTGCCGTGCCGTGGTTCGTCGGGCTTGCCGAACTTCCCGAATCGGTACTCTCCTTTTCCGCGCCGCCGCAGGCCGCGAGCGACGCGATCATCATTATCGCTAACAGAATTGAAATCGTCTTTTTCATGGTTTTGGTACTCCTTTATGGTAAGGAAGAGTTCTTTTCTTCCGTTTACGCCCTCATTATGCGCACAAAGTCTTGAAGAAAGATTGAAGAAATTTAAAAAAATATACAAAAAAACCGCAGACTTTTCCGTCTGCGGTCCGATAGCCTGTGATTTGGATGTTCTTATCTGCCGGATGCGGCCGCCTGCGCCTTCTGCGGGATGCTCATCATGTCCCCGTCGCCCTTGATCTCAAAGGGTCTCAACTGAAGCGGCACCGGCAGCACCGGTCTCCAGTTCGCCTTCAGCGTCACGTCGCCGGTCGTTCTCTGCGCCAGCTGTTTCAGCATGTCATCCGCAGACTTGAAGGAAGCACGGCAGCCGTAATTGATCCCTCTCACCTTCGCGCCGTCCACTGTCCAGCCCGTGAAGAGATACCCTTCCTTCGTCGGGGCCTTCAGTTCGACGCCGTAGAGCACGTTGTAGGTGTCCGGGTTTTTCGGGTCATTTTTTCCGTCCGCAAGATCGTATGTGATCCTGTACTCGACCGGATAGTACCATAAGTTGAACGTCATCCCGGCGGTCGTCTGCTTGATCTCCCGCGGCAGCGTATACCACTCCCATTTGCCGCTGATATCCTTCGTGGAAAAGCTGCCCGAAAGATAAAAACCGTTCGGAAAGTCCGCGAGCGCGCTGCCGCTGTCCAGAATGAAGCTGCTTCCGTTCTGGCATTTGATCTTCGTCTGCGGCAGATAGAATGATGCTTTGTCCGCGCTGTTGCCCTCGCCCTTCGTGAAGCCGCCGGCGATATGGCAGACCGTATCGGTCCATTCCTGGGTTCCCTTCGACGGATCCAGGACCGAAGCGGGGCGGAAAAGATAATCGCTGTTGTCGCCGCTGTTGAGGCGGTTCACGTACCACCGCGCCGTGCTTTCCGGAAAACTTCTCAGGCCGATACCGCAGCCGCCGTCCAAGTTGCATTCGATCACATGGACCGTGCCGTTTTCCACCTTATAGACAAAGACCGAATGCGTGGCCGTGGTGCCGTTTTCCTTGAGGCAGCAGCGGATATGGTCGCCCGGCTGAAAGTGGAAGTTGTCCGGGACCGAATAGTATCGGCTGCCGTAGTCCGCGCTTTCGTTCGCCGCGCCGCTCGTAAGCCAGCCCATGTAAATGCAGAAGCCCCAGCACTGGCTGAAGCCGTACCAGTTGTTGGATGTGCAGCCGTTGGCATAGACATGGCCCGCGCCGGCCTTCACATGGCAGGGGGAGTAGCTGACCTGAGACTGATAATCGCCCCTGGCCGACTGCTCCATCAGGGAAGCCGCAACGAGATTTTTGTTCCAGTAGGCCGTCTTTGTTCCGTTCGCCGTCACGCTGTTCCAGTATTTCATGACCTTCTGCGTGACTTCGGCCGTGGTTGCCGCCTCGGCTTTCTTCGCCGGGAAAAGCACGAAAAAGGCAGCCGAACAGAGTACGGCAGCCAGCAGTTTCATGGATCTCGGCAAGAAAGACTTCATCGTTTCAGGCTTCCTTTCGGCCTTTTTAAGGCCCGGGTTTTATAGTATCGCACAAAATACGGTATTTTGCAAATATTTTGTTCATTTCGCCTTTCCGCGCCTTGTTTTTTGCTTTCTTTTCTTGCGTCTTTCCTCCACTTATGCTATATTTGCTGAGCAGCCGGGGCGGATCTTCGGTCCGGCCGCAGCAGGAAAAGAACGCATGGCTAAGTGTTTTCAGAATCCGCTGACCAGGTGGTCGGCCTATAAGGATTGGATCGGGGCCCTTCGGGAAGGAAGGGCTCCTCTTTGCCTGTCCGGAAACGTGGATTCGCAGATCATGCACCTTACCGCGGAGCTGACGGAAAGCTTCCCTCGCGTGCTCGTTCTGACCTATAACGAGATCCGCGCGCGCGAACTGTATGAGGATGCGCAGGCCTTCCTGGCCGCGTCGCCTTCGCTCTATCCGGCGCGGGACCTTCTCTTCTGGGGCGCGGACGTATCCGGCTCGCTTCTGGCGCGGCAGCGCATGCAGATCCTGAAACAGTTGCTTGAGACCGGCAGCGTCTTCGTCGTGACCACGGCAGACGCCCTGCTCGACCGCCTGTCCTCGCCTTTCTTCCTGAAGAAAAACGTGATCCGGCTGGAGATCGGCGCGGAACACGACCTCGGCGAACTCAGCCGGAAACTCGTCGAGATCGGCTTCGTCCGCGCGGACGTCGTGGAAATGCCCGGCGAATTCACTGTGCGCGGCGGCATCCTGGACCTTTATCCGCTCACCGAGGAAAACCCGGTCCGCGTGGAATTCTGGGGCGATGAGATCGATGCGATCCGCAGCTTCGACTCCGTGAGCCAGCGCTCGCTGGAAAACCTGCAGGAACTGAGCATCTATCCCGCCGCGGAAGGCGGCGACGAAGGCGGATGCCTGCTGGACTATTTCGATTACGAAGACTGCCTGGTCCTCGACGAACCGGAGCGGATCAAGGACCGCGCCGAAGCCGTGGCGAAGGAATATCAGGAAAGCATGCTGCGGCGTCTCGAGGCGGCTAAGGCCGAAGGCGCGGAGCTGCCGCATTTCCCGGTGCTGCACGACGTGCCGGTGCTGATGAAGGAACTCGACCGTCCGCGCTGTCTGATCCTGACCGGCCTCGACTACCGGGACGATCCCGTTCCCGCCGGCCTGCATGATCACGTGGACAGCCGCTCCCTGCCCTCCTACGCGGGACATTTCGAGTTGCTGATCAAGGACCTGGAGAAGGCGAAAAAGGAAAAGAACCGCACCGTGCTCCTGTGCGGCTCGCGTGCCCGTGCGGAGCGCCTTGCCCGCGACCTGGCTGACTACGAGCTGAACGCCTTCTACGCGGAAGAAGCGGAAAAGGAAGTCATGCCGGGCCAGGTGCTGGTCGCCTACGGCAGCATCCACAAGAGCTTCGCCTACCCGTCGCTGAAGTTCTCGGTGCTCTCCGAGAGCGACGTCTTCGGCAAGAAGCGCGCAAAGAAGCGCCGGACCTTCTCTTCGGGCGGCAGCCGCGTCAGCAGCGTCAGCGAGCTGTCCGTGGGCGATTATGTGGTCCACGAGGACCA
Source organism: Lachnospiraceae bacterium (assembly GCA_017428265.1). Taxonomy (GTDB): domain Bacteria; phylum Bacillota; class Clostridia; order Lachnospirales; family Lachnospiraceae; genus UBA6987. The sequence goes on from JAFRRD010000050.1 coordinate 23,024, forward strand.
CGGCCTCGGCATCTACTGCGGCATCGAGAAGAAGATCGTCGACAACATCGAGCGCGATTATTTCAAGATCACCTATAAGGACGGCGGCAACCTCTACGCTCCCGTGACGCAGATGGACCGCATCGAAAAATATGCCTCCGCAGACGCCGATCCGCCGCCGACACTGAACCGCCTGGGCGGCCTCGAGTGGGGCAGGACCCGGACGCGGGTTAAAAAAGCGGTGGCAGACATTGCTAAGGATCTGGTCGCTCTCTACGCGGCGCGGGCACAGGCCAAGGGTTATGTCTATGAGCCCGACACCGTCTGGCAGAAGGAATTTGAGGAACAATTTCCTTACGAAGAAACCGAAGACCAGGTTAAAGCGATAAATGCAGTAAAAAGTGACATGGAAGCCGGCAAGGTCATGGACCGGCTGATCTGCGGCGACGTCGGTTTCGGCAAGACCGAGATCGCGCTCCGGGCGGCCTTCAAGGCCGTGCAGGAATCAAAGCAGGTCGCCTACCTCGTCCCGACCACCATCCTCGCCCAGCAGCATTACCAGACCTTCGCCGAACGCATGAAGGACTATCCCGTGCGCGTCGCCATGCTCTCCCGCTTCCGCTCCCCCGCGGCGCAGAAGAAGGTCGCGAGCGAGCTGCGGCGCGGCGCCGTCGACATCGTCATCGGCACGCACCGCCTGCTCTCGCAGGACGTTTCCTTCAAGGACCTGGGCCTGCTCATCATCGACGAGGAACAGCGCTTCGGCGTGTCCGACAAGGAAAAGATCAAGAAGCTGAAGGAAAACGTGGACGTTCTGTCCCTGACTGCGACGCCTATCCCGCGCACGCTCCACATGAGCCTGATCGGCATCCGCGACATGAGCCTGCTTGAAGAGCCGCCCATGGACCGCGTTCCCATCCAGACCTATGTGGCGGAGTACAACGACGAGATCGTACGCGAGGCCATCGCCCGGGAGCTTGCCCGCGGCGGCCAGGTCTACTATGTTTCCAATAAGGTAAAGAATATCGCAGAGGTCACCGCTCATGTGCAGGGCCTGGCGCCGGACGCCTCCGTCGCTTTTGCCCACGGGCAGATGAAAGAACGCGAGCTCGAACAGATCATGTACGACTTCGTCTCCGGGAACATCGACGTGCTGGTCTCCACGACCATCATCGAGACCGGCCTGGACATCCCGAACGTCAACACGATCATCATCGCGGACTCCGACCGCTATGGTCTGGCCCAGCTTTACCAGCTCAGGGGCCGCGTCGGACGCTCGAACCGCACCGCTTACGCCTTCCTCTTCTACCGCGGCGGCCGCATCCTGAAGGAAGTTGCGGAAAAACGCCTGCAGGCGATCCGCGACTACACCGAACTCGGCTCGGGCGTGCGCATTTCCATGCGCGACCTGGAGATCCGCGGTGCCGGGAACCTTCTCGGCGCGGAGCAGCACGGCCACATGGAAGCCGTCGGCTACGACCTCTACTGCAAAATGCTCGGCACGGCGGTCCGCGAGCTGCGCGGCGAGGTGAAGGATCTGTCCTTCGACACCTCGGTCGACCTCGCAATGGACGCCAACATCCCGCCCTCGTACATCCGCAACGAGAGCCAGAAAATGGATATCTACCGGCGCATCGCCTGCATCGGCAGCCGGAGCGACTACGAGGACATGCTCGACGAGCTGATCGACCGTTTCGGCGCCCTGCCGAAGCCGGTGGACCACCTGCTGAAGATCGCCCTCCTCAAGGCGGAGGCCCACGGCGCCTACGTCACGGAGATCACCGGCGATGCGAACGAACTGCGCTTTACGATGCTGAAGGAGGCGCCGGTCGATCCGCAGTGCCTCATCCGTCTGGCGAAGGGATCGCGCGGCACGGTCAAACTGGCGGCCGGCCCGTCGCCGGTCCTCCTCCGTCGCTTCAAAGCCGGCGAAGCGGCCAGCGCGGATGCCCTCCTGCAGCAGGCCGACGGGCTCCTGCAGCAGCTCATCACGGCCGAAGCCGAGAAATTTTAAGCAAATTTCCCCCGAAAAGCACTTGCACAGCCGGGGGAAAACTCCTATAATATAACGGCTAACGTTTTTTACGGAGGTAGTGTTATGAAACACCTTTCCCGCATTTTCGCACTGATCCTTGCCGTCCTGGTCTTCTGCACCGGCTGCGGCAGCAGTGTATCCCCTGAAAAATACAGCACCACTGCTGCGGCCACCTACGGCGACCAGACCACCTATTTGGATGAGGCCAATTTCTGGCTGCGCCTGAACCAGTGGAGCACCGAGTCCTACACGGGCATGATGTACTATTATTACTACGGCATTACGGATATCTGGTCGCAGCCCAGCGGCAACCGCACCCAGACCTACGAACAGAGTCTGAAGGAAAACGTCATGGCCGAAATCCTGCAGACCTACATTCTGCTGGACCATGCCGGCGAGTATTCCGCCGAACTGACCGACGAAGAGAATCACAAGATCGACCATCTGATCGAAGACCTTCGTGATAGCTACGCGGATGAGTTCTTCACGCTGGCCGGGATCGCCGAGGGCGAAGCCGGCGACAAGCAGCTGCGTACTTATTTCGAGAAGCGTGTCAAGGCCTTCAAGGTCGCCTACGCTGTCATGCAGGCCGCCGACGTCACGGTCAATGACGATGACTGCAAGAGCTTCCGCATCGCCTATATCCTGGTTCCGGAATCCGACAGTACGACGACCGCCAGCACGGAAAGCACGGGGAGTACCGAAGCCTCCGCCGATGAAAAGAAGGGTCAGGATCTGGCCGACCTGATCCTGTACACTCTGAATGCCGGCGAAAAATGGGAGGATATGAAAAGCAGATACTCCGGCCTCTCCTCCAGCGAATCGGCCTTCGCCTACAACGACACCGAGACCACTTCCTTCCTGTATACCGAAGGCAAGGGCATGAAGACCGGCGAATCCAAGATCTATCAGAGGGAAGGCACCGGCTGGTACGTGCTCCACTGCATCAGTGACGATGACGCGGAAGGTGCTGAATCCAAGCGCGCCACACTGGTCGCCGAGCAGCAGGACAAGGCCTTCAACGAGCTCTACAAGACCTGGCAGGATGCTGCCAAGACCTTCAAGGTGACGAAGGAATTCAAAAATCTGAAGGTAGAGCCGTCTTACGTCACAAAGACCACGACCGCCGAACCGACCACCGAGGCACCCAGCACCGAAGCCCCTGCGAGCGAAGCTGAAACAACCACTGCCGCGGTGAAATAAAACCTCTCCTGCTTAACTTTTTCTTAAAACAGGGCTGCGCGAAAACGCGCAGCCCTGTTTCTTTTTGCAATCCGTGCGCGTTTTCGTGCAGACTGTGCATCCCCTCTTGCTTATTTTTCATGCATCATTTACAGTAGCGGCAGAACACGAAAGGAAGGAAACGGTCTTGAAGATCCGACTTCAGCTTACCAAAACCCATTACGAACCCGTGCGGCGCGAACTCGAGGGCGCCGGCATTGGGATCGACGACGAGGCGCCGTACGTCCTCACGGAGGCTGAAAGCCCCGGCGTTTTCCTCGCTGTGCGCACAGCGGAGGGCGACCGCATGAGGCTCCCCGCAGCCGAGATCATCTTCATCGAAAGCTACGGCCACAACGTCGACGTGCACGCGAAAAGCGGCGTCTATGCGAGTTCCGACCCGCTGTACAAGCTCGCCGCAGAGCTCGATCCGGCAAAGTTCCTGCGCATCAGCAATTCGGTGATCGTTGCACGAAGACACGTCAAAAAGATCCGCCCGTCCCTTTCCATGAAATACGTCCTGACCCTGTCCGACGGGACCCTCGTGGACGTTACCCGCAGCTATTACGGAGCTTTCCGTGAATTCTTCAATATCTGACGGCTTTTTGCCGAGGAGGTCAATATGAGAACCGCTGTTGTTATTATCCCCGCCCTGTGTGCCGTACTGCTCGGCCTCTTTGTCTTTATCCGCTACCGCCGCCGGCTGAATGCAGCTGTCTCCGAAGACAGCACCCCCACCGACCGCGAACACCGCTCCACTTCGCCGTCGGAAGCCATCCCCTGGATCCTCATCGCGGTCCTGGTCATCTGGAATGCCGTGAGCCTGACCAAGATCTCGACCATGAACCTGAAAATCGACAGCCTGGTCACCAATACAAGCAGCCTCATGAATCAGATGTGGGCCATGAGCAGCAAGATCGACGAGTTGGAAGAACAGCTGAAGGCCGAGACCGAGCTTCTGCACGAGTATGACTGGTCCTTCGCGGCGTTTGACGGTACGACCGGACGTGTGCGGATGGATTTCACCCTGGCGCCGAATACGTACAGCGAAAAGAGCGAGTTCAGCCTGCAGTTCGGCGAGGAAAAGGCTGCCTGCACGCAGGTCTCGGACGGCCGCTATATTGCCTCGCTTTACCTGGACGTGTTCAAGGCGGTCGACAGCGCGCCGGTGCTGACCCTGACCGAAGACGGCGTGACGCGTACGCAGATCCTGGACGACGTTCCCTACGGTGAAATGTGGGCGCTGGTCTTCCCTTACTATGACACGGAAGGCGCCGATCTCAAGGCCTCGCTGAAGAATGGCACGCTCAGCCTGAAAGGGAGCTTTGCCATCGGTGATTTCAGCAAATCCGTCTGCGATCTCAAGGTCACGAAGACCGAGATCGTCAAGGAAGTCGACGGCAAAGAGGTCGGACGCATCCCGGTCGACTTAAGCGGCAAGAACTTCGAACCGGTGAAGATCGAAATTGACGACAAGTTTGAGAATTTCAGCAGTGGCAGCCGCCTGCGCCTGTACCTGGATGTGAAGACCGATTCCGACTATGCGATGACCGTTGAACTGTGCCGCGTCTCCGCCGAAGGAGACTTTGCCCCGCAGATGCAAAGCGGCGTCTTCGAGATCTTCGACCCGAGCGGCAAGACTGTCGTAAACCACAAAAACTGATTTCACACCGCCCTCATCCGGCTGCTTCGCAGCCACCTTCCCGCTCGTCAGGGGGAAGGTTTTTTCTTTCACACATCTGTCCGTGTACGGCGGACACGTCGTTTTTTCAGTCCGCCGAAGATTGACAGAAAAGCCCCGCGGTGCTATGCTGAGAGCAGCAAAAAACACGTATACAAACCGCATCATCATTCGTTTCGGCTGCCTTGCAGCAGAAAGGGGTATCTTTATTATGAAACAATTGTTATCCGGCAATGAAGCCATTGCCCGGGGCATCTGGGAGGCCGGCATCAAGGTCGCCAGCGCCTATCCCGGCACGCCCAGCACCGAGGTCATCGAGAACCTGCCGCAGTACCGTGACGACATCTACTGCGAATGGGCGCCGAACGAGAAGGTCGCCCTCGAGGTCGCCTACGGCGCCGCCATCGCCGGCAGCCGCAGCGTTACCGCGATGAAAATGGTCGGCCTGAACGTTGCCGCCGACCCGTTCTTTACGGCCTCCTACCTCGGCGTCAAGGGCGGCTTCGTCATCGTGAATGCCGACGACCCGTCGATGCATTCCTCGCAGAACGAACAGGACAACCGCTACTACGCGCGCGCCGCGAAGGTGCCGCTCATTGAGCCGGCGGATGCCCAGGAATGCAAGGATTTCGTGAAGTACGCCTGCGAGATCTCCGAGAAATTCGATACGCCTGTCCTTTTCCGTACGACCACCCGCGTCTCTCATTCGAAGAGCCTGGTCGAGCTGGGCGAGCGCACGGAGCATGAGTTTACGCCCTACGCCCGCAACACGAAAAAATACGTCTGCACCCCGGCCAACTCCTACGCGAAGCGCCCCTTCGTCGAGCAGCGCCTCGCGGATCTGGCCGAGTTCGGTTATGACAGCCCGCTGAACCGCATCGAAATGAAAGACACGAAGGTCGGCGTCATTTCCGCCTCCGTCGCCTACGAATATGCAAAGGAAGTCTTCCCCGAGGATGCTTCCTTCCTGAAGCTCGGCCTGACCTGGCCGCTGCCCATGCGCCTCATCCGTGAATTCGCCGAAAAGGTCGAAACGCTTTACGTGGTCGAGGAGCTGGAGCCCTTTATGGAGGATCAGATCAAGGCCGCCGGCATCGCCTGCATCGGCAAACAGCTGACCGGGACGATGTATGAAATGAACACCCAGCTTCTCCGGGAGCGCATTTTCGGGACAAAGCCGGAAACGAAGCTGCCCGAGGTTGAAGCGGTGCCGCGTCCGCCGGCCCTGTGCCCCGGCTGCCCGCACCGCGGCTTCTTCTATGCGATGAGCCGGCGCCGGAACGTCGTCCTCACCGGCGACATCGGCTGCTACACCCTGGGCGGGACTCCTCCGCTCAACGCCCTTGATTCCGTCGTCTGCATGGGCGGCGGCTTCACGGTCGCCATGGGCATCAGCAAGTCCTTCGAGCGCGAAGGGGTGACCGACCGGCTGATCTTCGGCTGCATGGGGGATTCGACCTTCTGCCACAGCGGCCTGACCGGCGCGGCGGAGATCATTTACAACAAGGGCAACGTCATCCCGGTGGTCCTCGACAACCGCATCACCGGCATGACCGGCCAGCAGGACAATCCCGCGAGCGGCTGGACCCTGCTCGGCGAGCCGTCCAACGACTTCAATATCGAGAAGGTCCTGGATGCGATGGGCTTCATTCTTCTCATCGTTGATCCGCTCGACCTCAAGGCCATGAACGAGACCATCGACAAGGCGATCGCCCTCCGGAAGGAAGGTAAGTTCCCGGCCATCATTACGAGACGCCCCTGCGTTCTCTTAAAGCGCCAGCCGACGCCGAAGAAGCTCTGCACGGTCGATCCCGAAAAATGCCGGAGCTGCAAAATGTGCCTTGGCTGCGGCTGCCCGGCCATCGCCCTCGCGAATGGCAAGGCCGCGATCGATCCCGGCCAGTGCATCGGCTGCACCGTGTGCGCGCAGATCTGCCCCTTCGGGGCCATTTCCTGAAAGGAGGCCGAAACCATGTCGAATGTGAAAAGTGTTCTGATCGCCGGCGTCGGCGGACAGGGTGCGATCCTGATCAGTAAAATTATGACCGAAGGGCTCATGGAAGCCGGTTTTGACGTCAAGCAGTCCGAAGTGCACGGAATGGCCCAGCGCGGCGGTTCCGTTTCGACCCAGGTTCGCTGGGGCGACAAGGTCTACGGGCCCGTTTTCGGCAAAGGCGAGGCGGATATCCTGATCGCCCTCGAACAGATGGAAGCCGTCCGCTACGCGCCGTTCCTCAAGCCGGACGGCGTGGCCGTCATCAATGCCTACCGGCAGGAATCCGCCGCGACTGCCGCAGGCCTGTTCCGGTACCCGGAGGGCTGCATCGAAGCCATGCAGAAGCAATTTAAGTGCATCGTCGTTCCGGCAAATGAGATCGCGGAAAAGCTCGGCAATCCGCGCTGCATGAACTTGGTCCTTTTCGGCGCCTGCTGCGGCCTGATGGGTGCCGATAACGTAAACTGGGAAGAAGTCGTCCGCAAGGTCGTACCGGCCAAGGCGCTGGAAATGAACCTCGCCGCCTTCCGTGCCGGCCTCGCCGCCGCGGAAAAGCAGGAATAAAGCTCAGGTCAAACCATGAACTATCTTCAGGAATACAAGTCCAAACTCAAGACCCCCGAGGAAGCGGTCCGCGTCGTGAAGGACGGGGACTGGGTCGACTATACCTCGAACCTCGGCTTTCCGCCCCTGCTTGATGCCGCCCTCGCCGCCCGCCGCGACGAACTGCACGACGTCAAGATCCGCGGAAACCTCATCTTCGGGCCGATCCGCGTTGCGGAATGCGACCCCACGCAGGAGCATTTCTGCTACAACAGCTGGCATTTTTCCGGCTACGAGCGGAAGCTTTCCGACCGGGGGCTGTGCTATTTCATCCCGATGGTCTTCCGCAACAACACCCTCTATTACAAGCATTTCCTCAACGTCAACGTCGCGATGATGTGCGTCCCGCCCATGGATGAGCAGGGGAATTTCTCGCTTTCCTGCGCGACCGGCGTGGGCCGCGGCATCCTCGACAAGGCAGACTACGTGATCCTGGAGATCCGTGAGGACCTGCCGTACATGTACAGCGCTTTCGACGGCACCATCAACATCAGCGAGGTGGACGCCGTGGTCGAAGGGCCGCACGACCCGCTTCCCGATCTGCCGACCCCGAAGGCGACCGTGGAGGATCTTGCGATCGCGAACCATATCCTCCCGCATATTAAGGACGGCGCCGCGCTGCAGCTCGGTATCGGCGGCATGCCGAACGTCCTCGGCAAGCTCATCGCCGAATCGGACGTGAAGGACCTGAGCATGCATACCGAGCTCTGCGGCGACGCCTACATGGTGCTTGACCGCGCGGGCAAGATCACCAACAAAAGAAAGACGCTTTACCGCGGCAAGGGCCTGACCGGCATGGTCTTCGGCTCTTCCGAACTTTACAAATGGGCGGACCACAACCCGAACGTGCTCGCCGCGCCGCTTTCCTACGTCAACGACGTCCGCACGATCGCACAGTTCGACAACATGATCTCGATCAACAACTGCATCGCCGTGGACCTCTACGGCCAGGTCAGCGCGGAAGGCGCGGGCGGACGCCACATCAGCGGGACCGGCGGCCAGCTGGATTTCCTGACCGGCGCCGCGATGGCAAACGGCGGCAAGGCCTTCATCGCCATGACCAGTACCTACAAGGAAAAAGACGGGACGCTCCGTTCCCGCATCCTGCCGCATTTCAACGGCGAGATCATCACCGACCCCCGCAGCCAGGCCTACTACATCGTGACCGAGTACGGTGCCGTGAACCTCTGCGGGCGGACCACCTGGGAGCGGGCAGCCCTGCTCGTTTCCGTCGCACATCCCGACTTCCGCGAGGAGCTCATCAAAGCCGCGGAGGCCCAGGGCATCTGGCGCCCTTCGAAACGGCGCGGATAGGAGAACTTATGTACAATCAGCATTGCTATGAAATGGGGACTGCCCCCTCGGCCATCCGCCAGCTTTTCGCCTACGGACTCGAAAAGGCCAAGGAGGTCGGGAAGGAAAATGTCTTCGACTACTCGCTCGGCAATCCGAGCATCCCGGCGCCGGAAGCCGTGAACGAAGCCATTCTGAAGCTGATCCGCGAGTCCGATTCCGTGAAGCTCCACGGCTATTCCATGGCCGGCGGGATCCAGGCGGTGCGCGAAGCCGTCTCCTCCGACCTGACGGTCCGCTCCGGGCATCTGATCCGCCCGAAGAACGTTTTCATGACCTGCGGCGCCGCGCCGGCCATTCTGACCGTCCTGCACGCCCTCTGCCTCGGACCGGATACCGAAGTCATCGTGGTCGCGCCGTATTTCCCCGAATACAAGACCTTCGTCCAGGCCTCCGGCTGCAAACTCGTGATCCTGCCGCCCGATATTCCCGACTTCCAGCTGAACATGGAACTGCTGGAGCAGTACATCAATGAAAATACGCAGGCGATCATCCTGAACTCGCCGAACAATCCCGCCGGCACGGTCTACACCGAACCCACGCTGGACAAGCTGGCGCGCCTGCTTTACCGGAAGGAATGCGAATACGGCCACCCGATCTACGTCATTTCCGACGAGCCCTACCGCGAGCTGACCTACGACGACCTGTACGTGCCCTACGTGCCGGCCTACTATACGGACACGATCATCTGCTATTCCTATTCGAAATCGCTGTCCCTGCCGGGCGAACGCATCGGCTACGTCTGCGTTCCGGACGTGTGCACCGACAGCAAGGAACTGATGGGCGCGGTCGCCGGTGCGGCCCGGATCATCGGCCACGTCTGCGCGCCGACCCTTTTCCAGCAGGCCATCGCGATGTGCAACGGCGTGCGGCCCGACCTCACCGCCTACAACAAGAACCGCCTGCGCCTCTGGCACGCTCTCGAGGAAATGGGCTACGAATGCGCGCGGCCGGACGGCGCCTTCTACCTCTTCGTGCACGCGCCGGGCGACGATTCCGCCGCCTTCTCGGAGTATGCGAAGACGCATTTCAACCTGCTCATCGTGCCGGGTGACAGCTTCGGCTGCCCGAGTTATTTCCGCCTGTCCTACTGCGTGGACTACGACATGATCGAGCGGTCTCTGCCCGCGTTCAAAAAACTGATCGAAGAATACAGGCCCGGGAAGAAATAATACCCGGAAACAAGGCACAGCAAACAAAGCGGCAGCCGCCTCTCCGGGCAGCTGCCGTCTTGTTATCCTGTTGATTTCCCGTCAGGCAGGTATCCCTGCCGTGAGCGGCTTAATCCCCGTTATTCTCCTCGCTGTTTTCTTCCCCGGCCTCTTCGCTGTTCTCTCCTCCGGTCTCTTCCCTGATCTCTTCCGGTTTATAATCCGCCTTCAGCACGGCGATATCCGTTTCGACACTCTCCGGAAGTTTGATCTCGACAGCCGGTTCCGAACCGATGATATTTCCGGAGGGATCCAGCGTTGCATTTTCATAGGTCAGTGTGACATACATCTGATCGTTATGTTCACCGATACTGGTGGTCGGGGCGTAATCCGCTTCATAGACCAGCATCAGATAATTGAACGGCTTGCTGTCCGAATACTGCTTCCGCACGAACAGGATCATCGAGGAAAGCGAAACTTTTTCCAGCGTATCGCCGAAGACGTTCCCCTCATTGTAGGTCAGGTGCTTCGTCTCATATAATGCCGTCGCATACGCTGCCTCTCCGGCTTCGTCTTCCAGCTTCTGCATATCCGTCTCATTGATCTCCGACAGTTCTTCCAGGTACTTTTCAATTTCAAGACCGTCCGGAGAGACCGGGAATGCGGCTTCATCGCAGACATAGCCGCGTTTTTTCAATTCTTCCTCGTTATATTTGATCTCAAACTCCCGGACCTCTCCCTTCCGGAACGTAAGCCGTTTGCCCGCCGGCAGCGTAATATACGGTTTCAGTTCCTGAGGGGTTTTTTCCGAAAGGCTGAAATCAACGGTCAGATACGGTGCGGTCCCGGTCAGCGAATAGGACACGATATCCGATGCCGTGATATGCTTGAGCGGCTTAAGCCCGCTTACCGTATAGGAGACCGTGCCTCCGCTGAGCACCAGTCCCTGCTCCAGGAATGCCGCATTGGCATTGGAAACATCCACTGTGACCGTTATCTCGTCTCCGTCAGCCAGATCGCCGCTTCTGTTCGCCGTTATCGGGACCGATGCCTGCAGCAGTTCTCTGGCTTTTTCCGTGGTCATGTCCTTACTCAGGTCCGCGATGGTATTGTACAGCTTTTCCGCAAAGACGGCAGAGACTGTTCCTTCTCCGTCAAAGCCCTGCGCCTCGATCAGAAGGTCCTGGGTCAGATCGATCTCCCGCGCTTCCGGCAGTCCCGCCACTGTTACCTTTTTGCTTCCCGGCACCAGTTGTATCCCTGTCTTTTTCAGATCGGCGTCTTCGCTGAGAACGGAGACCTCTATCACCGCCTCGTCTCCGTTGGCAAGGAGTCTGTCCCTGGAGGCAGACAAGACCACATCCCTCTCGATGATCTTCCGGAGCGCCTCCGCGGATATCTTATCTGTTTTTTCCGCCGCATCCCTGTACAGCTGTTCATCCAGGGAGAGGAACACTTTCCCCTTCCCGTTCAGTCCGCTGAGTTCATACTGAACATACTTTGTCAGGTCGATCTGCTTTGTTCTGCCGCAGGAACCGAGCAGCAGTACCATAAGCAGCAGTAATATAAACAAAACGGGTTTCTTCACGAAAACACCTCCCGGAAAACGCTTGCTGCAAGAAGCATAGCATATCGGGAAAATATGCACAACAATCTTTCTGTACAGTCAGCGTTTTATATGCTAAAATCCTTCTCCGTACAGAGAAAGTTGAGGATCTGTCATGTCTCAGAGTTTCGATAAAAATACCGCGGAACCGTCCCAGAACCGGATGGGGACCCAGCCGGAAGGGCGGCTTCTGGTGTCCATGGCCCTGCCGATGACCGTTTCGATGCTGTTCCAGGCGCTCTACAACGTCGTTGACAGCTTCTTTGTCGCGCAGCTCTCGCAGGATGCCATGAATGCCGTCAGTCTGGCCTTCCCCATGCAGAGCCTGCTGATTGCCTTTTCCGTCGGCACCGGCGTCGGCATGAGCGCGCTCATTTCCCGTGCACTCGGTGAAAAGCATGAAGAGCGGGCCCGCGAGGTCGCCGGGACCGGATTTTTCCTTTTTATCGTGACCGCAGCCGTCTTCTGCCTGGTCGGCCTTTCCTTCGGGCGGCGTTTCTTTGCCGTACAGACTGAAAATGCCGTCATCGTACGCTACGGCGGTGACTATCTGCACGTCGTCATGGGGATCTGTGTGTTTCTCTACGCGCAGGTCGCAACGGAGCGCCTGCTCCAGTCCGTCGGCTGCACCGACAAATCGATGATCATCCAGCTGACCGGTGCCATCATCAACATCATCCTCGACCCGCTTTTCATCTTCGGCTACGCGGGCTTTCCGCGGCTCGAGGTCATGGGCGCGGCCGTCGCGACCGTGATCGGCCAGGGGATCGCCGCCGCCGTGGGTATCTTCCTGAACCTGAAATATAACCCGGCCCTGAAGGACGCGTTCAAAATGATTCGTTTCCGCGGCCGCATTGCCGCCGATATCTACCGCATTGCCTATCCGTCGATCCTGATGCAGTCGGTCGGCTCGCTCACCACTTTCTGCATGAACCAGATCCTGCTGGGCTTCACTGAGGCCGCGACGGCCGTCTACGGCGTCTATTTCAAGCTGCAGAGTTTCGTTTTCATGCCGGTCTTCGGTCTGAACAACGCCATGGTGCCGATCATTTCCTACAATTTCGGCGCCGGCAAAATGGACCGTGTCCGCCGGACCTACCGCATCGCGATCGCGATCGCCGTCAGTTTCATGGCGCTCGGCGCGGCCGTCTTCCTGGCGATCCCGGAGGTCCTTATCGGGATCTTCAATCCGACCGACGAAATGCTGGCCATCGGTGTGCGGGCAATGCGGATCATCGCGATCCATTTCCCCTTCGCGGGCTTTTCCATCATCGCCGGCTCTGTCTGCCAGTCGATCGGCAACCCCTTCCACTCCCTCGTCATCTCCATCTGTCGGCAGGTGCTGGTGCTGCTCCCGGTCGCCTTCCTTTTCTCCCTGACCGGCGTGCTCGACAACGTCTGGCTGGCCTTCCCGGCTTCCGAGGCGGTCTCGTTCACCCTGAGCAACATCTTCCTGAGGAAGACCATAAAGCGGGCACTTGCGAGAATTTCCGCTTGATGTTATAATATAAGTTACTTTATTCTTCCGATTCGAGAGGAAATGTTTCATGAAATGCTGGAGAAAGCATCTTCGCACCGTACTGTGTGCGGCAGCGATCGTTCTGGGCACTGTCTTTGCGGCAGCGCCCGGGTCCGTATACGCCTCCGGAAACACGCCCGCTCCGAACGGTACGGTCTACAATGCCATCAAGCATTTCCTTTCCCATGTCGCCAAACGCGATCAGTATACGTTCTACGACAAGATCCCCTGCACCCATGAGCTGCGCGAGTGCATCGGCTATCTCCTTGACGCTTATCAGCTGCAGGGTGTTGATTTCATCTCACGCTTCGATCTTCACTGGTCTCCTTCCTACCCTTACGCAAACGTGCGGAACTTCTGCGCGCATCTGGACAAGGAATTTAAGTCCGGCAGCACGGTGAAAGTCCCCTGCGGCAATTCACAGTACACTTTCCTGTTCAAAAAATACAAAACGGCGGATGCAGCCTATGCCGACGGGGCTTTTGACACGGCCGGAACGATCGGCCTTCTGACATTGCCGAGCGAGACCTACGGCCACTGCTGGATCAGTCTCGGTAAATTTCCTTCCATGAGTGCGAACGAGATGCGCCTCTGGCTGGAAAACTATTACGGCCTCGCATCCGGTTCCTTAAGCGGGACCATTGCGACCGGTGATGTCAACAAGGTCTGGAAGGGCTACAGCCGGAATGTCTGGCGCGTTCATGCCACCCGCTGGTCGGAAGGCGTTCACGGCGGCTGCATCGTCGATAACGGGAGCGCTGAGGGAGCCCTGCAGAACGCCCCCTGCTACGTCCTGATCCCGACCTCCGAAAACAGCCAGCAGGCTGCGCAGCCTTCTCAGCCCTCGCAATCTTCACAGCCTTCGCAGTCCACTCAGCCCGCTCAGCCGGCACAGGCTGACCAGGGCAGTCTGTCCGTGCAGCTGATCTCCTCCATGCCGGCACTGACCGGCGGCAACGCCAATTATTCCCTGAGCGGTGTGAAGATCGGTGTCTATACCGACGCCGCCTGCACCCGGGAACTGCTTTCTGCGGCGACCGATGCCAACGGCTGCGTTAAGTTCAACTATCTCTGGGTCCAGACCGTTTACGTCAAACTGAAGTCGGATGCCCCCGGCTACGGAGGTGCGTCAGTCCGCAGCGTTCAGATCACGAAAAACAATACGGCTGAACTGGTCTTCGCCCTCACGCCTCAGCTGGTCTCTCCGAAGATCTCCGTCCAGCCGCAGGTTTACACGCCCTCGCTTGACGGCGCCGAATTTACCGTGCGTTTCTACGCCTGCACCGGAACGGATCAGCTCGCCGATGCCGTCCCGAAGGGCGTCTGGACGATGAAAGCGGGGAAGGACGGGACGGTCTTCGGGGAGGAAACAACGGCTGTCGTCCAGGCGCCGGCGGGGACCCCCGGCTATTACCGGGATGCTGACGGCAGGATCGTTTTCCCGCTCGGTTTCATTGCGGTCGAACAGACGGGCGCTGCCGAAGGGCAGGTCCTCGACCGGACATGGGCCGTCTGCGGCTGTACCGGGAGCGGGATCACAGCGGAAGCGGCGGCTTCGGCACAGCACGGTTCAAATGCACCGGTCATTTACTTCAGCGCCGCGTATCAGTCGCTGCAGAGCCTCGTCTCCGACGGGACGACCTCTTATCTTGTCACTGCTGCGCCGGCCGAGTCCGATCCGGACAGCGTGCGTACGCTGAACATCGTTCCCTCGGAAAAACAAAACAGCGGTCTCTGGTTCGTGACCGGCAGTAAGCGATCCGCAGAGCAGCTCATTGCCCCGGTCGTCAGCTGCAGGCTTTTCAGCGCGGGCGGCAATGCCAAGCCGGACGGCGCGCTGCTGCAGACCGGTGATATCGTGTGCCTTTATGACAGGGCCGGCGAATCGTGCTTTGAAGGGACGGTCTTTCTCAGCGGCGATCAGGCGGACGGCGGCGGGGCGCTGCGGATGAGCGACCTTGTCCGGATCCGCAGCAGCCTCAGCGACAGGCTTCAGAACGGGGTTTATCCCGAAGACGACGGCAGCATCCGCCTGCCGGATGCGGTCAATATCCGCAAACCGCTGCCCGGCAGCGGGTCCGTTTTCCAGACGCCGTAACCGGGAGACCGGCAGCGATCATCTCCACTGTCAGAAAGGAGTATTCCGCATGAAAGACCCCGCGATCCGCAGCAACCGCATGCAGTGCCTCTGCGCCCTTGTCAGCGCAAGTATCGTGGTCCTCGGCGT
Organism: Lachnospiraceae bacterium; assembly: GCA_017428265.1. Classification (GTDB taxonomy): domain Bacteria; phylum Bacillota; class Clostridia; order Lachnospirales; family Lachnospiraceae; genus UBA6987. The sequence goes on from JAFRRD010000050.1 coordinate 38,395, forward strand.
CTGTATCGGCGTGACCATGAACCTGACCACGCTCTACGACGAAAACTTCGACCACATGGGCCTGCAGACTTTCTGCATGTTCACGGTGAATTCCAATATCCTGACGGCGCTGGCGATGATGCTCTGCATCCCGTACACGGTGGACGGCCTGCGTACGGGCTATTACCATCTGCCCGACTGGGTCGTGATCCTGATGCATATGGCCGTGACCGCCATCAGCCTGAACTTCCTGATCTCACTGTGCATCCTGGCGCCGGTCAAGGGCTTCGCCCTCATCTACGGCGGCTCGCGCTTCTTCCTGCACGGCGTCTGCCCGGTCCTGGCCATTCTTACGTTCTGTTTCTTTATCTGCAGCCACCTGATACGCCTGAAAGAATCCTTCCTGGCACTGATCCCGGTGTTCATCTATGCGGTACTGTACTTCATCATGGTGGTCGTGATCGGTGAGGAGCACGGCGGCTGGAACGATTTCTACGGCTTCGCGACAAGGCTCCCGGTCTGGATCCCCGCCATCGTGATCATGCCGCTGACCTTCGGGCTCGCAACGCTCCTCAGGCTCGCGCACAATAAGACCTGCCTGAACCGCCGTGCCAAGGACGCCGAACTCTACCGCGAGGCCTACAGCGGCAAAGACCTGCGTGAAGTGATCGCGGAAATGGCGCGCAGCCGCCGGACGGAAATGAAGACCAAGAGCATCGTGGTCCCGTCCCAGGTGATCGGCTACATGATCGAAAATACCGGCTCCGACCTGGACCCGCAGGAAGCCTGCCGGATCTACTTCGAAACCTTCGTAAAAGACGCCTGACCGGCGGAAATCAAAAAGCAGGGCTCCGGCTGATGCCGGAGCCCTGCTTTTTATTCTGCACAGGCGGCTCGTTTACGGCTCCTGCGAGCGGAACCAAACGCCCATCTCCTCTTCCTTCACACGGATGAGGCCGCCCTTGTTGAGGCCGCCGTAGCCCTCCTGCATCGCCTTCCGGAAGACCGCCGCAGCGGCGTTGGTCATGGGCAGATCCACGCCTTCGGCCTCTTCGGTCCCCTCCGCATGCACGAGGTCTTTGAAGGCTTTCTCGATCGGATAGCCGTCCTCGAAGCTGTTCTTCAGGATGCGCGGGATGAAGAATTCCGAAGCGTAGCTGCCGCCGGTCCCGGTATTCAGGACTTCGCCGATCACCTCCGGCTCAAGGCCGAGGCGGAGCGCCAGCGGCAGGAGCTCGGCGATCCCGGCGACGTTGATGTCGTAAGCCGTGTTGTTGATCATTTTGGCGGCCTGGCCGCAGCCGGATGCCCCCATGTACAGTACCTTCGTCCCGATCATGTCAAGGTAAGGTTTGGCCTCGTCGAAAGCCTCCCGCAGGCCGCCGACCATCACCGTCAGCGTGCCCGCGTCCGAACGCGGCTTCATGCCCGAGACAGGCGCATCCAGGAAGGCGCCGACGCGTTCTTCGAAGGCCGAGGCGATCATCCGCGCGCTGTCCGGGGAAATGGTGCTGGTGTCGACGACGATGGTCCCGCGCTCCTTCAGGACGTGGATCAGGCCTCCCTCGCCGAGCGTCACCTTTTCCACGACCGGCGCGTCCGGCAGGCTCAGGAAAATGATCCCGCAGTCCGCCAGATCTTCGTAGCCGTGCGCAATGTCAAAGCCCTCTCCGGCCAGCCGCGCACGCTTTTCCTCCGTCGCGGTATAGACCGTCAGGCTCCCGTTTTTCTTCAGAAGGTTCCGGGCCATGCCCATCCCCATCGTTCCCAGACCGATAAAACCTATCTTCATGACCGTCTCCTTTGCCTGTTCTGTTTTTATTATAACGGGCGGCGCCCCGCCGCGCAAGCCTTCCGCCGCCCCTGAATATTTATAAAGTTTTAATTATTTCGGAACCGAAACATTATTGACAGCCGGGGAAAACCTGCTATACTCATTTATGTCGGTACCGAAGTAATCGGGCCGTATATCATAGATTAAAGGAGGAACAACAATGATCAACGAAGCTGATCTTATGCAGAAAATGGAAATGTTTATCCGAATGAATCACCATCCCATGGGTCCCGGCCGCTACCATGGCAAAGGCCCCGCCCGCATACCTTTCGGTCCTCAGGGTCCCGCTTTCGGTCCTGAATTCCGCGGTCCGGAAGGTCCCCGTTTTGCTCCCGATGGCTGCCACCGTCCCGGCGGCCCGAAGCACATGCCCATGCACGGCATGCCGATGCCTCCCGCTCCGGGCATGCCCGCTCCGATGCATCCGCAGCGCCCGATGCTCGGCCGTGAACGCCTGCTCGTCCTGATCGGGCAGAGCGAAGGCGGCATCCGTCAGAAGGATCTGCTGGAGAAGGTGCACATCGGCGCTCCCGCGATGAGCGAACTCATCAACAAGCTGGAGGACGACGGCTACATCGTCCGCACGGTCGATCCCGATGACCGCCGGGCAACGCTCCTGTCTCTCACCGAAAAGGGGGAGGCCCGCGCCGCCGAAGTCGAAGACGAACGCGCCCTGCGCTTCAAGTCCGCCTTCGCCGCCCTCTCCGACGAAGAGAAAGAGACCCTGTCGGCCATCCTGGATAAGCTGCTCCTGCGCGAAGCCTGAAGCCGCAGGCCGGATCATGACGCCGCAACCGGCGCCACCGCGGGCCGCTCGCCCGCTTCATATAAAGACCGCCTCCGATACGGAGACGGTCTCTTTTTTATCGGGCTTTCCCTCTCTATTCAGCCTTTTTCAGCCGCGGAACGATCGCGAGGGCGAGCAGGCCGCCGACGAATGCCGTGACGCCCTGCGGCCAGGAAAACATGACGGACAGCGCCTTCACCTGTTTTTCAGGAACAGATGTCAGCGCGGAAAGAAGCGCCGGGACAGTCAGCCAGAGAAAGCCGCATTTGACCGCCGCAGCCAGGATCACCCGCAGAATACCGGGCATTTTCAGCTTATTCTTTGCGGTCCAGTAAATGAAGGCCAGCAGCCCGTTGCCGACGGCGATCAAAGGAACGATCGGCATGACCTGCGGCCCCACGCCGATAAGGGAGGCCAGGATCGCCGAGACTACCCCCACGGTCACCGCGCTCCCGAGTCCGACCCGGTCCGCATACACGAAGAGGATGCAGTTGACCAGGCTTCCGGTCACCAGCTGCTTTACCGCGAAGGGGCCGGCGATGACGGCGCCGGCCGGGAGCACATTGCCGAGCCACTGTGCCGCGACGACCAGGGCGATCCCCATGGCCGTATAGGTCACGAAGCGGACCGTTTTCTTTCCGCTCATTGCTCAGCCTCTTCCAGGCGCCCGCAATAATCGCTTTCCCGCGCACTTTTCTTTTCGGCTTCCGCACTGTATTTCTGAACGTTCTTGATCGACTGCGGGACAGGCATGATCGTGCCGGCACCGGCAACACAGCCGCCGGGGCAGGCCATACCTTCCAGAAGGTACCCGTTCCGTTTGCCGGCTTTTGCAAGCAGCAGCATCGTACGGCACTCTTTGAGGCCGTTGCCGCATTCGGTCGGGACCTCCCTGTCCGGATCAAGGTGCGCGATCTGCGCCTTGACCGCGGCCGCCACGCCGCCGACCACGGCAAAGCCGCGCCCGTCAGCCGTGCCTTCCCTGTATTCCTGATCGCACTCATCCGGCTCGAGCGTCGAGAAATCGATCTCCTTGGCCGCAAACATGCCGTTCAGTTCTTCAAAGGTCAGCACGAAGTCCACGTCCGAGCGGACGGTCCGCCGGCTGGCCTCCAGTTTCTTGGCGGCGCAGGGACCCACGAACACGATTTTCGCGTCGGGGTTGTCCCGCTTCATCAGCCTGGCCGTCAGGACCATCGGCGTCAGCGCCATGGAAATGTACGGCGCGAGCGTCGGGAACATCTTCTTCGCCATGACGCTCCAGGACGGGCAGCAGGACGTGCCCATGAAGGGCTGCTCCGCAGGAACTTTTTTCAGGAAATCCTCCGCTTCCTCGATCGTGCACAGGTCGGCGCCGATCGCCACCTCCCGCGTATCGGCAAAGCCGAGAAGCCGCATGGCCTTTCGGAATTTGCCGATCGTTGCGCCCTGAAACTGGCCGATGAAGGCCGGCGCCACGATCGCAATGACCTTCTCGCCGCTGCGGATCGCATTGACCAGCTGGAATATCTGGCTCTTGTCGGCAATGGCGCCGAAGGGGCAGTTCACGAGGCACATGCCGCAGGAAACGCATTTGTCGTAATCGATCTTCGCGCGGCCGTACTCATCCGAACCGATGGCGTCCATGCCGCAGGCCTTCGCACAGGGCCGCTCGATCTTGCTGATGGCGTCGTAGGGGCATTGGTCCACGCATTTGCCGCACTTGATGCAGAGCGTGTTGTCAATGACGCTGTGACCGTATTTATCCGTGCTGATGGCCTTTTTCGGGCAGACCGCCTGGCAGGGATGGGAAAGGCAGCCCTGGCAGTTCGAACTGACCCGCATTTCCTTCTCCGGGCAGGCATTGCAGGCAAAGGGCAGCACGTTGATGAGCGGCGGCTCGTAATATTTCTCCGTGATATTCGCTTCCTCGATGCCGAGGCTGGGCGGGCCGTATTCCGCCGCCGAACGCATCGGCAGGCCACAGGCAAGGCGGAGCCTCTCGGAAACGATCGCCCTCTCGCGGAACACTGAATCGCGGTAGCGCGCGACCTCGCCGGGAATGATCTTGTAAGGGATCCTGTCGATCTGCGACACATCTCCCTCGTAGGCCATTTTGGCCACTTCCATGAACACCGACCGTCTCAGGTCGTCTACCACGCTGTGAACGCCTCTCATCGTCCGCAACCTCCTCATTTATTCGGAACACGAAATTCTTTCCGCCAAAAGTATAGCAGAATCTTCTCCGTCCCGCAAGGCATATCGGCATCCGCGGAGCCTGTACGGGTACTGCCGAAGTTTTCCGCTTCCGGCGCGAAATCTCCCCTCTTTTCTTTACAAACGCGCCCGTTTTGGGTACAATATCAGCAGCTTACCAAAAGCATCTTACAGAAAGGAATATGTTTTATGCAGGTTCGATCCAGTGCCTATCTGGCTTCCATGAAGCCGCTGTGCCGGAAGCTCCTTGCCCTGCTTCTGGAGCGTTACCGCTATGCTTCGGTCCTGGCCGCAGATGTCGATGCCAGGGATTACAGCGTATCGCGCTCGGGCATCAGCGTTTCCGAAAACAACCGTTTCGGCAAGCGCGGCTTCGTGGTGCGTGTTTACACCGGGGAAGGCTATGCCGAATACAGCGGCAACGAGCTTTCCGAAGAGAAATTCCCGGAGATCCTTGCGGAGCTTGAACACAGCATCCGCGAAGCCGACGGGCATTTTGCCCGTTATCAGACCGCCGTGTCCGCCGACGAGCCGCTGCAGTTCGTCAAATCGACGGAATATGCCGTCGACCCGCACGAACTCGGCGACGAGGCCATCCTCGGCAAACTCTCTGCGGTCCGCAAGACCGCTTTCGAAAAGAAGGCGGATCTTATCGACTGCGCCGTACGCATGTCCTATCAGTGCTACCACAAACTCTTCCTCTCGCCGAAGCGCGACCTGGAGCAGAACGTTCTCTGGTCCGCCGCTTCCCTGGCCGTCCTGGCGCGCCGCGGCGAGGAAGTCAAAGACGCCTACGAGAGCATTTCCCTGCTCGGCGGCGCGGAACTGCTGGACGATCTTCCCGGCCGGCTGGATCATGCGATCGCCACGCTGGAAGACGTCCTGAAGAGTGAACCGCTCGTCCCCGGCACCTACGAATGCGTCTGCACGCCCGAAGTCACCGGCATGATCGTCCACGAAGCCTTCGGTCACGGCGTGGAAATGGATATGTTCGTGAAAGACCGGGCGCTGGCCCAGTCTCACGTCGGCAAGCCCGTCGCCTCCTCCCTCATCACGATGCGCGACGGCGCCGCGACCGGCTATGAGGACGTCGCCACCTATTTCTTCGATGACGAAGGCAACACCGCGCAGGATACCCTGATCATCGACAAGGGCATCCTCGTCGGCGGCATCTGTGACGAAGTCAGCGCCGTACGCTTGGGCAAAAAGCCCACCGGCAACGGACGCCGCGAAGCCATTGACCACAAGGCCTATACCCGCATGACCAACACCTATTTCCTTGAGGGAGATGACCGTGTTGAAGACATGATTGCTTCCGTGAAGGACGGCCTGCTGCTCGAGCAGCCGACCAGCGGCATGGAGGATCCGAAGAACTGGGGCATCCAGTGCATGGTGAGTTTCGCCCGCGAGATCAAGGACGGCAAACTGACCGGCCGGATCTTCTCCCCCATCGTCCTGTCCGGCTATGTCCCGGATCTCCTGAAGTCCATCACCATGATCTCCGGCACCGTGGAGCACGCCGGCGGTGGTTTCTGCGGCAAAGGACACAAGGAATGGGTCAAAGTCTCCGACGGCGGTCCTTACATCAAGGCCACCATCCGTCTGGGTTAAGGAGGAAATGCCATGTTTGAACGAATTGAAAAAGCGCTCGGCACTGCCGGCGTTTCCGTATGGAATATCGCAAAGAACCACACCCGCACCGCTGAATTGTATTTCATCAAAAAGAAACTGGATCTGCCGCGCTTCAACGATATCCTGCAGTATGAAGTCACGGTCTACCGCGACAGTGAGGCAGAAGGCAACAAGTTTCGCGGCCAGTCCACGACCTATATCGTGCCCGGCATGACCGACGAAGAGATCGGGCGGAAGATCGCGGACGCCTATTTTGCCGCCCAGTTCGTGAAAAACCCCTTCTACGAACTGCCTGACAAGGTCGTATCGCCGCACTGCGGTTCTTCTTCCGATCTGAAAGATCTGCCGCTGGAAGATATCGCGGAAAAACTTGCCGAAGCGGCTCTTGCCGCCGACTGCGAAGCGGACGCGTACCTGAACTCGCTGGAGATCTTCGTGCACCGTAAGTCTTTCGAGATCAAAGCCTCGAACGGTCTGCATGTTTCCTATGATACCGACGATGTGTCCGGTGAGTTCGTGACACAGTGCAAGGAGCCCGAAGACGTGGAACAGTACCGCGAGTTCAGCTATGACAGCCTGGACCCGGACGCCCTTGCCGCGAAGATCAAAGAAGGCCTTCGCGACGCGCGCCTTCGTGCGAATGCGAAGGAAATGCCGGCCTCCGGCACCTATGACATCCTGATCACCGGGGAGAATATTCCCGAACTGTTCAACTATTATGCGGCCAGGGCAAGCGCCGATATGCTCTATGCCGGCCTTTCCACCTGGAAGATCGGCGACGTGATCCAGGGAGAAAATGAAGGCGGCGAACGCCTGGACCTGACCCTGGTTGCCGATACGCCGTTCAACACCGAAGGCGTTCCGATGGTCGACCGCGAACTGGTCAGGGGCGGCGTGCTGCAGACCCTCTTCGGTTCAACGCGGTTTTGCCGCTACATGGGTCTCGAACCCACCGGCCGCTACAGAAAGTTCCGTGTGGACTGCGGCAGCGTGCCCTTCGCCGAAATGCAGAAGGACGGCGTCCTGGAGACCGTGTCCTTCTCGGATTTCCAGATGGATTTCTTCGACGGCCACTTCGGCGGCGAGATGCGCCTGGCCCTGCTGCATAAGGACGGCAAGGCCGTCCCGGTCTGCGGCGGTTCCGTCAACGGCAGCATCCTGGATGTCCAGGGCAAGCTCATTTTCTCGAAGGAACGCTATAAGAGCGGTACGTATGAAGGTCCTTACGCCGTTCTGATCCCGGGCATCCCGGTCGCAGGCGCCTGATCGCAGGAAAGGCCTGATCACAGGAGAAACCATGTACGCATTTACCTGTCCGCACTGCGGCGCCGGCGTCAGCTACGATCTGTCCGGCGGCGCCGTCAGCTGCGAGTACTGCGACAGCATCATCACGCTGGACGAGTATGAAGCCTATCTGGACGCAAAGGGTAAATATCAGACGACGGAGCTTAGCTGTCCGCAGTGCGGCTCGGTCGTTCTGAGCTATGACAACACGATCGCGACTTTCTGCAGCTACTGCGGCTCCTCGGTCATTTTCAACCGGAGGGTCAAGGAGGAGCAGAAGCCCGACGGCATCATTCCTTTCGCTTTCCGGCAGAAAGCGGCCGTCAATCGCTACCGCGAACGCACCGACGGCATCATGCTCGCGCCGGACTGGATGCGGGAAGAGGGCGAAAAGAAGCTGACCGGCATCTACATGCCCTGCTACCTGTATTCCGCCAGCTGCAGGGCGCCGATCTCCGTCGAAGGGAAGAAACGCCGCAACCTCGGCAGCCGGACCGAGGTCAGCGTCTATAAGGTGAACGGCACCGTGGAGGCGAAATACAACGGCAACCGCTTCGACGCGGCGGTCGCGTTCCCGGACGCCCTGAGCGAGTCGATCGATACTTATCTCTGGCAGAAGGCGGAGCCCTTCCGCCCGGGGTACGTGGCCGGCTTCTATGCGGACGGCAGCGACGTCGATCCGGAGGAATACGATCCGGTGATGGCGCGGCTGGTCAGCGATGACATCAACGCGACCGACGACGTGAAGTACAACGACATGTCGCTGCCGCTGGACAGCACAACGACCGCCGGGAACATCACGCTGAACAAACAGAAGATCCTGCTGCCGGTCTGGCTGCTCACGCACCGCTCGGGCGAGCGCATCTGCTATGCGGCGGTCAACGGCCAGAACGGCGACGTGGCGGCCGATATCCCGCTCGACCGGGGCAAATATCTGAAGGTCAGCCTGATCACGGCTTCCGTGATCGCCCTGCTGATGAACTTTTTCCTGACGATCAAGCCGGGGCCTTTCCTCTGGGTCTCCATGGCCATCACCTGCATCTTCGGCATCCTGCTGGGGAACCTGACGCAGCAGGCCTGGGTGCGGGAGAACCACCTGGACGATATCGGCCGGGTCGGCTATCAGGCCTTTGCCGGCGCGGTGAAGAACATCGACGGCGGACCGCGGCTGAAAAAGGGCGAGGGGTGGACGCTCATCGGCGCTATAGGGGTCCTCATCATCTTCGTCTGGCCGGTACTCTACGCTATTCTGGATACGGTCTTCCCGGATTCGTTCCTGGCCGACTCCGGCGTGCTGGTCGTGCCGGTCATCGCTTCCGTCGTGATCGTCAAGCTCATTTCCGGGATCACCCGCATCACGGGTAAAAACACCGTTTCCTCAGCATCTTCGGTTTCCACCGAACACAGAGCCACGCGCTGGAAATACAGCAAGTCGCGCGCGGCGTCCTTTGCGGTGCTGTGGAAGGTCTGGCTTGCAATTGCCGCCGGCGCTCTCGTGATCATCTCGGGAACAGTCGTCGATACCTGGTACTACGGCGCCGGGGTCCTCAACATCATCGTTTCGGTCTGGGCCGCCTTTGACGTTATCCGTAAGCAGAACTTGCTGGCCTCGCGCGACATCCCGATCTTCTCGATGAAGAGAGGAGGTGCGGAATGAGCAGGAAACAGAAGCAAAAAAGAGAAGTCAAGCCGGTATCGAACCGGACGCTGAACCTCCTGCTCGCCGCGGCGATCGTGCTCCTGCTCGCGCCTTTTGCCTGGGACGGGTACCTCGCTCTCCGCGAAAGAGTCTCGCCGAGTGCGCCTTCGACCGACGCTTCGCAGGTCTACATCCTGGATGATGCCGGCATGCTTTCGGATGCCGAACTTGACCGCCTGAAGGAGGACATGCTCCCGGTCACGGCTTTCTATCCGGTCGCTTTCGTCACGACGACGGATACGGGCAACACCTCGGCCGTCAGATATTCGCAGGCCGTCTACAATGAGATCTTCGACCGGGACGGCGGCATTCTCTTCCTGATCGATTTCGACACCACGGACTCGGACGGCCGGCAGCTGTACCTCCGGGTCACCGACCGCTCCACGAAGCTTTCCGTGTCCAAGTGCAATACGATCATGGACAACGTCTACACCTACGCGCGGGACGGCAAATATTATGAGTGTGCGCGCCGCACCTTCGCACAGGTGACCGACGTCCTGGACGACCGGGCCGTTCCGCAGCCGATGAAGCACATGAGCAACCTGCTGATCGCGGTCTGCGCTGCCCTGTACATCGTCTTCCGCACGGCCAACAAGCGGACGCGGATCAAGACGCCCGGCGAGGTCTATCTGCTGGACAACAACATCACCAAATCGGTGAAACTGACCAGTCCCCGCTCCACCCTGATCAAACGCTACACCGTCTCGAATTCGTCTTCCGGCGGAGGAGGCGGAGGCGGCTTCTCCGGCGGAGGAGGCGGAGGCGGCGGTGGGGGCGGCGGCTCCCACGGCGGCGGCCACGGCTTCTGATCCGGAACCAGCCACAGAAAAAACAGGAGACACTTCATGCGAAGTTCGTCTCCTGTTTTTTATATCCTTCCGCAGGATACCGTCTGCCCCGCCCCGGCAGCTGCCTGCTCAGACACGGCATTCGGACGCCCGGTATGACGGCACATGCGCCGGCAAGCGCAGGCTCCGGATAAAAACCGCGCATTCCTCTGCGCGGTTTTTACCGAGGTTCAGCGAAAATGCATCCGGCATTTTCGCGGTTCACGAGGCTGCCGGCAAGGCTGCGCGAGGCCGCCGCATATCCGTGCCGTCCCGGGCGAACGATCGCCGGGGATGGGAAGGCAGCTGCCGGGCGGAGCACGGCGCTGCTGCAGCAAAAAAGACGGTACACGATCCGTGTACCGCCTTTTCTTCTGCATTGCTCGATTCCTTACGCCAGCGAACCCATGGGGTCCCAGGGCTCCAGCATAATGGGCTTCTCCGCGAAGGCTTTCAGGACCTCCTCGGGCAGATACTTCTTGTTGACCACGACCTGGTAGAGATACTCGTCGAACCAGGCGTCGGTCATGACGTAGTAGCCGTCCCTGCCGGGTTCCTTGCCCCAGCTGTTCTCGACGCGCCAGCGGTTCGGGCGGCCGTCTTCGTCCAGGTTCACGCCCTGGAAGACCATCGCGTGAGTCATCAGGCTGTGGCCGTATTCGAGGCGCTCCGCCTTGTTCATGCCGAAGGTGGTATTGAAGAGGCTTCCCTTGTCGAAGACCTCCAGGCTCATCGCGCCGCCGTCACGGATCGAGGACTTGCCCACGTCGCAGCCGAACCAGACCGGCTCGCCGTCCTGCATCTGCGCGATCGCCGCTTTCTTCAGTTCATCCACGGGAAGGTTGACGTATTTCACCCTGCGGCCCTCGACGACGTTGCCGAGGAACTTCACGCTGTAGCTGTGCCAATAGGGCTTGTCGTCCGTCGGTGCATTGATCAGGCTGATGTAGTCCGAAAGGTCCATCTCCACGTATTTGCGGAAGAATTCCTGCGGGGTGAGCCCGCAGTCGCGGATGAATTTGTCATCCTTGTCGCGGACCTCGAAGTCTACGGTCTTCGGCGGCACGCCGAGGCAGACGCAGAGCATGCCGTAGACGGTCTCCATCATCTCGTCCTTCATCACACGGAGCCTGTCCATGCCGGCGCCGGCTTTGTACGCCGAACGGATCCGGCAGGCGTCCTCGCGCAGCTTTTCGGTCAGGGTGAAATTCATCTGCATGCTCTCGCTCGACGAGAAGGTCTCGGGCATGCAGGCCTTCGGGACCACGCCGTATTTATCGATCAGGCTGCAGATCATGTCCCACTGGCCGCCGTCCTGCACGGGCGCCATCAGGAGCCACTGCACGAGGCGCCCCGAGGTCGGCTCGTCCAGCGTCTTCAGGATGCTTTCGAGGAAATAATTGGCTTTTTCGAGCTTGTCCCAGAACATCGTGTAGGCCTGCGACAGTTCGAAATCTTTCAGGTTCAGTTTTTTCACGATGCGGAAACGCATGGTGTTCAGCGCCGCGAACATCCAGCAGCGGCCGCTCCGCTTCTGATTCGTGATGCCAGTCTGCGGCAGCGACACGGAATAGGCGTGCAGGTCGGTGCGGAAGGCATCGGGGCGCTTTGCGCTCTCGTTCACGCCGACGGACGTCACGGCGTCCATGGCCACGCGGTTCGCGCGGTCGGCCAGAAAAGCTTTTTCCTGCTTCTTCAGCCAGGTCTTCGTGATCTTTTCGCTCATCATTTCCTCCTTTTACAGCGGACGGGTGACCTCGTACAGCCATGCCGCAACTTCAGGCGCAAGGCCGTCCTTCAGGGTCTGATAAACCGTCTCATGGTAGACGTTCACCGCGTCGATCTCCTTCCTCGTCATCTCGTCCTTATTGACCGGAGTCAGGTCGTAAGGGCAGAGCGTCAGGCTCTCAAACTTCAGGTACTTGCCGTATTCGGACTCGCCGTCGGCGACGCAGAGCAGTTCGTTTTCGATGCGGATGCCGTATTCGTTGTCGACGTAAATGCCGGGCTCGTCGGTCGTCACCATGCCCGGGGCCAGCGCCGGCCGCAGTGCCTTATTGTCCGGGATGGAAATGCGGAAGGCGTTCGGGCCTTCATGTACGTTCAGGCAGAAGCCGACGCCGTGGCCGGTGCCGTGGCGGTAGTCGATGTGCTCCTCCCACAAAGGCATGCGCGCCAGCACGTCCAGATGGCAGCCGGTGACTCCTTCGGGGAAAACGGCCGCTGCCAGGCGGATGTGGCTTCTGAGCACGGTGGTGTAGTGGTGCCGCTCCGCGTCGGAAAGCGGTCCCATCGCCATGGTCCTCGTGATATCCGTCGTGCCTTCGATGTACTGTCCGCCGGAGTCCACGAGGAAGAGGCCCCGCTTTTTCAGCATGTCGAACTTTTCCGGGGTGGCGGCGTAATGCGCCATTGCGGCGTTCGGCCCCATCGCGGCGATCGTCCCGAAGGAAAGGTCAAAGGCGCCCTGTTCGCGGCGGCATTTTTCCAGGTAATCCGCAGCATCGATCTCGCTTAAGGACCCAACGTCCGGATGGTGCGCCAGCCAGTACAGGAAGTTCACCATCGCGAGGCCGTCTTTATAATGCGAAACGCGCAGTGCCTTCTGCTCCGTTTCGTTCTTCACGCATTTCATCAGCATGGTCGGGTTCGGCGCGGTGATCAGTTCCACGCCCTCCTGCACGGCCGTCTTCACGAAGGAACATACGCCCATGCCGTCGACCAGAAGCTTCGTTCCCGCGGGAATGGCTTTGATGGCCTCCCAGACCGCTTCGTAAGGCTTGACCGAAACGCCCGCCTCGGCGGCATACGCCTTCACCGCCTCCGGCAGTTTCTCTTCGGTCACGTACCAGGTCACGGTCTCATCCGTCATCATGACAAAGGAAAAGACGACCGGGTTGCAGGGCACGTCCGCCCCGCGCACGTTGAGCAGCCAGCAGATGTCGGACAGGCCGGTGATGAGGTGCATCGTCGCGCCGTGCTTTTTCATCTCTGCCCTGACGCGCGTGATCTTTGAGGCGGCGCTCTCGCCGGCCACGCTTTCCGGCATCAGGAAGGCTTCGTGGAATTCCTGCGCCGGGCGGTCCGTCCAGAGTTCGCCGACAAGGTCCGTGTCCGCCTTAAAGCGGACGTTCTTTGCTGCGAGCGCCTTCTGCCAGGCCTCCGCCTGCCCGAGCGGCACGATGCGGCCGTCAAAGCCGAGCACGCCGCCGTCCGGCAGTTCCTCCTTCAGGAAATCCTGCAGGCTCTTTGTGCCGGCAAGCCCCACCTTGTACAGCTCGATGCCGGAGCCCGCGAGCTCCCGCTCCGCCTGCAGATGGTAGCGGCCGTCCGTCCAGAAGCCGGCCTTGTCCGCCGTCACCGCGGCGACGCTGGACTCGCCGGTAAAGCCCGTCAGGAAAGTCAGGGTATTAAAATAAGCGCTGTAGTATTCCGAGCCGTGAAAGTCGCCGCAGGTCACGACAAAGACGTCGATCCCGGCTTCCTTCATTTTCGCCCGCAGCGCTTCGACCGTTTCTTTTTTCGTCATCACAATGCCTCTATTCTTCGCAGATATGTTCCATGCCCAGGCGCAGGATCGACGCGATGTGGTCGTCCGCCAGGGAATAAAAAACGGTCTTGCCGTCGCGTCTCGTCCGCACCAGATCCATCTGTTTCAGGATGCGCAGCTGGTGCGAAATGGCAGGCTGCGTCATGTTCAGCAGCTGGGCGATGTCGCAGACGCAGGTCTCCGAACACAGCAGAACGTAAAGGATCCGGATGCGGGTGGAGTCGGCAAAGACCTTGAAAAAGTCCGCCAGGGAGTACAGATCATCTTCCTCCGGCATAGCCTCGAGGACCTGTTTGACCAGGTCCTCGTGCACATGCAGGTAACCGCAGACTTCAAGCGGTTCGTTTTCTTCGGGATATCGGCTCATTGCCTCTCCTCAGGGAAGTACCGTTACGTCGTTCGGATCGCCGATGACCGTGGTGCCGTCCTCGATCTTGACCTTCTTCTCGACGATGCAGTTCTCCAGGGTCACGCCGTTGCCGACGTAGACGTCGTTCAGGAGCACGCAGTTTCTGACCACGCTGCCGTCGCCGATGTAGACTTTCTTGAAAAGGACCGAGTTCTCCACGGTGCCGTTCACGATCGTGCCGCCCGCGGCCAGCGAATTCCTGACCTGCGCGTTGTCGTTGAATTTGGCCGGTGGGAAATCGTCCACCTTCGTGGAAATGCTCGGATACTCATAGAAGAATTTCTTCCGGAGTTCAGGGCTGAGCATGTCCATGTTGCATTCGAAATACGACTGCGCAGAGGCGATGTTCTTCCAGTAGCCGTCCATGACGTAGGCATTGATGCGCTCGCTCTCCAGATTCTTCTGCAGCACGCCGCGCACGAAATCCGTTTCGTCCAGACGCTTGCATTCCTCGAGCAGGCGGATCAGGCGGAGGCGGCGGATCAGGTAGATGCCGCAGTTGATGTACTTTCCTTCGGCTCCTTCTTCCTTCTCGTGCCAGGCCGTGATGCGGCCTTCGGCATCCGTCTCGACCACGCCGAAACGGGAGGAGTCGGCATCGCCGCGTTCCTTGCAGACCACGGTGATCTGCGCGCCGCTCTCGATATGCTTTGCCATGACGTCGTCAAAGTCCAGCTTGTAGACGCCGTCGCCCGAAGCGATGACCACGTAGGGTTCATGGCGTTCCTTGATGAAATCCAGGTTCTGCACCAGCGCATCCGCCGTGCCGCGGAACCAGTTGGTGCTTTCCGGGGTGATGGTCGGGTTCAGCAGGAACAGGCCGCCCTGTTTGCGGCCGAAGCCCCACCAGGAAGGGGCGCTTAAATGCTCGTTCAGCGAGCGGGAGCTGTACTGGGTCAGCACCGCAACGGTGTTGATCTTCGAATTGGCCATGTTGCTGAGGGCAAAGTCCACGGCGCGGTACGCACCGGCTACCGGCATGGCCGCCACGGCACGGATATCCACGAGGCCTTTCATGAGGGCGGAGCCGCCGCCGGCCAGAATGATCCCTACTGCTTTCATCTCTTTCCCTCCTTCTTGAGGATGTAGCCGCCGGAAACGAGCGCCCCGTTCGGATAGTCCTCAGCCGTCGTCACGCCGGAGACCGCGGTATTCTTCCCGATGCTCACGCCCTCGGGGATGACGCTCGAAGCGCCCACGACCACCAGGTCGCTGTTGTAGACCTTGGGATCCAGGCGGCTCGTTTCAAAGCTGCCTTCGCCCAGCCTGGCGTTCTTCCCGATCACGGAATTCTCCGCAACGATGGCCTTGCGCACCACCGCACCTTCTTCCACCGTGACGCCGTTCATCAGGATGGAGTCGATGACTTTCGCGCCTGCGGCGACCGTGACGTTCGAGCCGAGCACGGAGCGTTTGACCTTGCCGCAGATCTCGCTGCCGTCCCCGACGATCGCATGCGAAACTTCCGCCCCGGTGCCCATATAGGCCGGCGCGTGCGATTCCGCGCTGGTGTAGATCTGCCAGAATTCTTCATAGAGGTTGAACTCCGGTACCAGGTCGCAGAGTTCCATATTGGTCTCCCAATAGGTCGTCAGGGTCCCGACGTCCTTCCAGTAGCCGTTGAATTCGTAGGTCCAGACATTGTTCGTCTCACGGAAGAGGTACGGGATCACGTGCATGCCGAAGTCGCAGCCCGGCACGCTCTTTAATTCCGTCAGCGCTGCGCGCAGCGTCTTGTAATTGAAAATGTAGATGCCCATGGATGCGAGATTGCTCTTCGGATTTGCGGGCTTTTCCTCAAATTCGGTCACCTTGCCGGCGCCGTCCGTCACCAGGATGCCGTAACGGTGCGCTTCCTCCCAGTCGACCGGCATGACGGCGATGGTCGCCTCGGCGCCTGCCTTGATGTGGCGCGCAAGCATTTCGCCGTAGTCCATCTTGTAAATGTGGTCACCGGAAAGGATCAGCACGTATTCCGGATTGTAGCTGTCCATGAAGGTCAGGTTCTGGAAAATGGCATTGGCCGTGCCGGTATACCATTCGCTGTCCCCGGACTTTTCATAGGGAGGCAGGATGGTGACGCCGCCCACCTGTTTATCCAGATCCCACGGGATCCCGATGCCGATATGCGTGTTCAGCTGCAGAGGCTGATACTGCGTCAGCACGCCGACCGTATCCACATCCGAGTTCACGCAGTTGCTAAGTGGGAAATCGATGATGCAGTATTTGCCGCCGAATGCCACCGCCGGTTTTGCCATACCCTGCGTCAGGACGCCGAGACGGCTGCCCTGTCCGCCGGCCAGCAGCATGGCGATCATTTCTTTTTTGACCATATTGACCTCCTGTCTCATAAAGATCGTCTGTATTATAGCATAAAGAGGACGTCTTGAAAAGACGCGCTTGGGCTTTACGGACGGATAAAAAACGGATATAATGAAAATACACCGACCAAAAGGAGAAAAACCGTGCGTTTCATCCATACCGCAGACCTGCATCTGGGCATGCAGCCGGATAAAGACAAGCCCTGGGGACCCGCCAGGGCGGACGCCGTGCGCACTTCGCTGCTGCGCATGACACAGCTCTGCGCCGACGAGGACATCGACCTGCTCCTCATCGCCGGCGACCTTTTCCATGCGCCGCCGACGGAGCGCGAGCTGAAGGATGCGGACTATCTCTTCTCGACGCTGCCGCGCACAAAGGTCGTCCTGATCGCCGGCAACCACGATTTCGTCCGGCCCGGCTCCGCCTATGCGCGCTTTCAGTTCTGCCCGCAGGTGACCTTCCTGTCGTCGCCCGAACTGAGCTCGGTCTATTTCCCGCAGTGGGACCTGGAGGTGCACGGCTTCAGTTATGACGCGCAGAAACTCTTCGACAGCCGCTTGGACGAATTCAAGGCGCCGGAGGACGGCCGCCGCCACATCCTGCTTGCCCATGGCGGCGACGAGAGTCATCTGCCGCTTCATCCCGCGCGGATCGCCGCGAACGGCTGGGACTACGCCGCGCTCGGCCATCTGCACAGGCCTGCGCTCGCACAGGACGGCCGCGTTGCCGTTCCGGGCTCTCCGGAGCCGGTCGATCACAGCGAGACCGGTGCGCACGGCTACTATCTCGGCAGCCTGAAAAAGAATGAATTCAGTCTGGAATGGCGGACGTTTTCGGATTTCCGCTATACCGACGTGACCGTCAACATGACCCCGGAAATGACCGCCTCCGCCCTGGAAAGCCTGATCCGCCGCCGTGCGGACGACCTCGCCCGCGAGGTCCTGAACATCCGGCTCACCGGCCGGCGGGATCCTTCCTTCGTCCCGGACTGCGAAGCCCTGCTCCGGATCGGCGGGATCGCCGAAGTCATCGACGGATCGCAGCCGGATTACCCCCTGGAAGACTATAAGGCAAGGCCGGCGGGCGACCTGCTCGGCCGCTTCGTGAGGAGTTTCACCGAAGACGGCAGGGGCGACGATCCTTCGGCCCGGAAGTCTCTGTATTACGGGCTCGACGCGCTCATGAACACCGCGGGCGGCGGAAAGGAGGCCATCCGGTGAAACTGACCAAATGCGTTATCCGCCAGTTCGGTCCCCTGCGGAACAAAAGCTTTGATTTCGGGGACGGCATCACCCTGATCAGCGGAAAAAATGAGTCCGGCAAGAGCACCCTGCACACCGCGATCACCGCTCTTTTGTTCGGTATGGAAAAGGGAAAGGGCCGCGCCGCCGCTTCGGGCGTCTACCGTGCGAACCTGCCCTGGTCCGAGCCGGATATCTACGGCGGTTCCGTCGTCTGGGAGCGCGGCGAGGTGAAGGTGACGGCCGACCGTGATTTCTCGCGGACGCCGCCGCAGTCGCGTCTCATCGTCGAAGAGCCGGCCCGTGTGCGCCAGATCACGCCTGAGGAAGTTCCTTTCCCCGACGGGCTCTCGCCTTACGTTTTTACCAACACGCTCTCGTTCCGGCAGATCGGCGCGGCGACCGGAGACGGCCTGGCCGCAGATCTGAAGAACCATGTCATGAACCTGCGCAGCAGCGGCGACGAACACCTGAACGTCTACGCCGCCGTGCATGAACTGAAGAATAAGCGGAAAGCCCTGGAGCGCCGCATCGACGCGGCTGCGGAGGCGGAGGATGCCTCGCTGGATCAGACCCTCCGGGAAATGGAGAGCCGTTCGCTTTCCGAAGGCGGCGACTACGACCGCCTGAAAGCCGAAGCCGACGCGCAGGATGCACGCATCCGCGAACTGACGGCCGAGCGCGAACGCGCCGACAAAGAACTCCGGCAGAAGGAGGCCCTGCTTACGAACATGGGCACGACCTCCCGGGAGACCGTGGAGGATGACCTGCGCCGCACCTCTGTCCTCTGTGAACAGATGGAGATCTACGAGCGGGATTACAAGGGCGGAAGCACCGGCTCCGGCGTCCTGAACCTGCTTTCCCTCGGCACGGTCTTTCTCCTCCTTTTTGCCGTATTCTTCTTCATCCGGATCATCATGAACGGCGGAAAGCTGTGGATGCTGATCCCGCTTTTCGTCATTGCGCTTCTCGCCGCGACGTTTTTCGTACGCCTGACCCGCCGGGCCGACGCAAACCTTGCCGATGAAAAGAACCGGCAGATCCTGACCGGCATGCTCTCGCGCTACCTGCCCGATTACAAGGCGGAAGGAACGCAGAAGGAAGCCGGCGAAATGAAGGTCTACCTTGAGAAGGTCCTGCAGCTTTTCGACTATCTCGCGGACAAACGCCGCATCTTCGAACAGGACACCGAGGAACTCGTCAGCCTCTCCGCGTCGCGCGAAGCCATGAACGAAGCCCTGAACGAGCAGCTGGTCCTGAAGGTCCGCCGCGAGCAGTGGGAACTTTCGCTCCGCGAAGCCATGGCCCGGAAAGAAGCCTTAAAGCCGGTCCTCCGGGAAAATGCGCGCCTCCGTGACGAGGTCGCGGCCGCCGCACGGGCCGGTGCCGCCCTCACGATGCTCGCGGAGGATGCTTCCGCAAGTTTCGGCGCGCCGCTCACCCGTGAAGCCTCGGCCATCTTTTCCGAGATCACCGGCGGCGCCTACGACGGCCTCGAGGTCAGCGACGACCTGGAGCTTTACGCCCTGTCCGCAGGCAGAAAAATAGCACCGGGCGCGTTATCCGCCGGTGCTATGGAACAGCTCTATTTTTCCTTCAGGCTCGCCGTCGTGCGCTGCCTGTGGCCGCACGAGGAAATGCCGCTTTTCTTTGACGACAGCTTCGCCATGTATGACAGCGAGCGCCTCGACGCCTGCCTGAACTGGCTGCACAGAAACTATCGGGGGCAGGTCTTCCTCTTTACCTGCCAGGACCGTGAGAAGAAAACGCTCGACCGCCTCGGGATCCCTTACGACTCCTTCGAGCTGTAAGCCGTCGCCTTCGCGGCAGCCTTTTTCCGTCTGCGCGCCGCCCTTTCCTTTTCAAGCCGTTTGTGACGTTTCTCACGGACGGCTTCTTTTCTTGCCTTCAGATCCTCCACGTCCTTGTCCGTCGCGGGCTTGATCGTCTTGACGATGAAGATCCTGTCGCCGCGCGTCTTGCGGATGCGGATCTTGCCCTTGACGTTGCCGTGGATGGGGCACGAGATCAGGGCGTAATACATGTTGCCGGTCGTCGAGGCGAACCATTTCATGCGGTGGATGACCGGCAGCCCGCATTTCGGGCAGCGGATCTGCGTCACGGTCTTGTCATTCAGCGCGTCTTCCTTGCTGTCGAACGGCACAGACACGTACTTGTCATAGGTCTTGAAATGCAGATAGACCTCTTCCTCCCGGGTCTCCGGCAGGCGGTAATAGTCGACGGATTTGTATTCCAGGACCGGCCTTAAGTTCAGCTTCTTCATGACCTCGGCCGTATACCACGCATCTTCGAAAGCGCCGTGGAAGGGCTTTGTCTCGCGGATCTCGAGCGCTTCCACCGCCTCCTGCAGGGCCGGCCGCTTCTTGCCGTCCATCAGCGCGAGGCTGTAGAGTTTCTGCAGATCGTAGTACAGCAGGGGCTTCGGAAAATCGTAGCGGATCTTGTAATAATCGAGATTCCGCTGCAGTTCGAAAAGGTCCGAGGGACCCCAGGTCACGAACATCGGCTCCTCGCCGCACCATTCGAGGAAATGCCGCGCGGCCGGGGAAAAGGTCTTGGAATTCTTCAGTTCGTTCATGTCCAGATGGACGATCTTCTGGGTCTGTTTGTTCATCTCCCGGTAGACCAGAGGCTTGATGGTCTCGTGGAATTCACCGACGGTCTTGAAGCGGGAGTTCAGCTTGACGGCGCCGATCTCGAGGATCTCAAAGGGAAGTTTAGGATTCGGACGGGCCCGTCCGGCGGGAGCCTGGTTCCATTCCAGGTCAAAAACGATATAGTTCATAGCACCTTCTGTCCGGCCTCCCACTGAAGAGGCCAAGCTCTGCGGGCGTCCCCGCAGGCGAATTTCGGGACTGTTTGATGTTTTGTCAACAATCTGTTGACAAAACCGGGCTTTTTTCCTGCATTTGTCAACACTTTGTCCCTGCCCGTGAAATCCCCTCTTCCTGGGTTATAATTTTCTCAGGAAAGGAGGGACCTCAATGAACTTGCGATTGAAAGAGGCTCGCGAGCAAAAAGGGTTATCGCAAAGCGAGCTGGCCGATCTGGCCCATGTTTCCCGGCAGGCTTATTCTCTGTACGAGAGAGATCTGCGGCGCCCGAACTGGGAAACCATGATCGTTCTCGCGAAAGCCCTTGGTGTTTCCGTGGACTATCTGCTCGGGCTGTCCGAGGATCCCTTTCCCGCCGTTACACTGAATGCCCGCGAACGGGAGGTCATCAGGACCTACCACCTGCTCGACGAACGCGGCAAGGAAATGATCGATATTACCCTGAAAGAGCAGGTCCGCTACGCCTCTTCGCCGGAGGAAGAGACGTCCTAGATTTCTGCGCCGGCTGATCCGGATGCCTTACGCTTCCTGCGCCGGCTTTCCGCCGAGCGCCTTCCACTTCAGATAACCACCCATGAACTTATCGATATCGCCGTCAAGCACCGCGCCTGCGTTGGCCGTTTCCACGCCGGTGCGGTGATCTTTTACCATCGTGTAGGGCTGCAGCACGTAGGAACGGATCTGGCTGCCCCAGGCGATGTCGGCCACCTCGCCGCGGATCGCGCCGGCCTTCTCGGCATTTTCCTGCTGCTTCAGAATGAAGAGTTTGGCCTTCAGCATCTGCATGGCCTTGTCCTTGTTCTGGTACTGCGAGCGCTCGTTCTGGCACTGCACCACGATCCCGGTCGGGAAGTGGGTGATACGGATGGCGGACGACGTCTTGTTGACCTTCTGGCCGCCGGCACCGCTCGAACGGAACACGTCGATACGGATGTCGTCGTCGGGGATATCGATGTCCAGATCCTCCTCGATGTCCGGCATGACGTCGCAGGACACGAAGCTGGTCTGGCGCTTGGCCTGGGCATTGAAGGGAGAAATGCGGACCAGGCGGTGGATGCCGTGTTCGGAACGCATGTAGCCGTAGGCATTCAGGCCGTTGATCTGCATGGTCACCGACTTGATGCCGGCTTCGTCGCCGTCCTGCAGGTCGAGGACGTCCACGGTATAGCCCTTCGCAGCCGCCCAGCGGGTGTACATGCGGTAAAGCATCTCGCACCAGTCGCAGGATTCGGTGCCGCCGGCGCCAGAATGGAGCGTCACGATCGCATTCTTGTCGTCGAATTCGCCGTTTAAGAGCGTACTCATCCGGAGCGTTTCGAGCTCATTGCCAAAGCGCTCAAGCATCCGTCCGACCTCCGCGGTCGTCTCTTCGTCATCTTCTTCGTAAGCCAGCTCGATCAGCATCCCGATATCGTCGTATTCCTGCGCCAGGTCCGTGATCTTCTTCACGGTATCCTTGGTGTTTTTCAGTTCGGTCGTGATCTTTGCGGCCTTTTCGGCATCGTTCCAGAAAGTGGGTTCCTCCATCATCTTTTCCAGTTCGATGACGCGGTTCTGTTTTCCCTTAAGGTCCAGCGACCCCTTCACCTCTTCCAGAGGTTCCTTCAGGGTCCCCAGGGTGACCTTGTACTGGTCAAGTTCCAGCATGTCATTCTCCTATGATTGCAGCTTCGGGGCGCCGGGGCGTCCGTGGCACTGTTTGTACTTTTTGCCGCTGCCGCAGGGGCAGGGGGAGTTCGGGTAGATCTTCACTTCGGCGCGCTTGACCGGGGCCTTCGTCACGGAATCGTCGCGGTTGGTGCCGACGGCCTTTGCGACCTGTTCACGCTCGACCTTCTGCTCCGCACGGATGTGCATGAGCGCCTGGACGGTGTCGTCCTGGATACCCGCGGTCATGGCCTCGAACATGTCGAAGCCCTGCATCTTGTATTCGACGACCGGGTTCTTGTTGCCGTAGGCCTGCAGGCCGATGCCCTGGCGCAGCTGTTCCATGTCGTCGATGTGGTTCATCCAGCGGCGGTCGACGGAGCGCAGCAGCACCACGCGCTCGATCTCGCGCATTTTCTCGCTGTTGCCGACCATGGCTTCCTTTTCTTCGTAAAGACGGACGGCCTGTTCCTTGACGTACTGCTTCAAGTCGTTCTTCTTCATGTCCTTCACGATGTCGTAGGTGACCGGGGCGATCGGAACGATCGGCAGCAGGGACTGGTTCAGTTCGGTCAGATCCCATTCGTCCGCTGAAGCATCCTCACCGATGCAGGCGTCCACCATGCCGTCGCAGACGTCGTTGATCATGTTCATGATCACGCCGCGCATGTTCTCGCCGTCCAGCACCTTGCGGCGCTCGGCGTAGATGATCTCGCGCTGTTCGTTCTTGACCTGGTCGTATTCAAGCAAAGCCTTGCGGATGCCGAAGTTGTTGCCCTCAATGCGCTTCTGCGCACGCTCGATGGCGCTCGACAGCATCTTGTGTTCGATGGGTTCGTTGTCCGGCACGTTCAGGGAGTTGAACATGTTCAGCATCTTCTCGCCGCCGAACAGACGCATCAGATCGTCTTCGAGGGAAATGTAGAAGCAGGATTCGCCGGGGTCGCCCTGACGGCCGGAACGGCCGCGCAGCTGGTTGTCGATGCGGCGGGATTCGTGGCGTTCGGTACCCACGATCTTCAGGCCGCCGGCGGCTCTCGCTTCGTCGTCAAGCTTGATATCGGTACCGCGGCCGGCCATGTTGGTCGCGATGGTGACCGCCCCGTGGCGGCCCGCATCCGCGATGATCTCGGCTTCCATTTCATGGTAGCGCGCGTTCAGGACGTTCAGCTTGACGCCCTTTTTGCGCAGGAGCGCCGCGATCTCTTCCGAGGAATCGATCGTCACGGTACCGACCAGGACGGGCTGCCCCTTGGCATGCGCCTCAGTGACGGCTTCCACGATCGCGTGCAGTTTTTCGCGCTTGGTCTTGTAGACCTGGTCATTCAGGTCCTTGCGGATGACCGGGACGTTCGTCGGGATCGCGATGACGTCCATGCCGTAAATGTCGCGGAATTCCTTTTCCTCGGTCATGGCGGTACCGGTCATGCCCGCCTTCTTTTCAAACTTGTTGAAGAAGTTCTGGAAGGTGATCGTGGCGAGGGTCTTCGACTCGCGCTTCACCTTGACGTGTTCCTTGGCCTCGATGGCCTGATGCAGGCCGTCCGAATAGCGGCGGCCCGGCAGCACACGGCCGGTGAACTCGTCGACGATGAAGACTTCGTTGTCCTTCACCATGTAGTCCTTGTCGCGGAACATCAGGTAATGCGCGCGCAGGGCCAGGATGATGTTGTGCTGGATGTCCTGGTTCTCCATGTCGGCCAGGTTGTCGATCTGGAAGAATTTTTCGACCTTGTCGATGCCTTCCGCGGTCAGGTGGACCTGCTTTTCCTTTTCATTGACGATGAAGTCGCCGGTCTCCTGCTCCTCCTCGTTCATGATCATGTCCATCTTGGACAGTTCCTTGGCTTCGCCCTTTTTCAGGCGCGTGGCCAGGTAGTCGCAGGTCTCGTAGAGCTTCGTGGATTTGCCGCTCTGCCCGGAAATGATAAGGGGCGTCCGGGCCTCGTCGATGAGGACCGAGTCGACCTCGTCGATGATCGCGTAGTGCAGGTCGCGGAGGACCATTTCCTCCTTGTAAATGACCATGTTGTCACGCAGGTAGTCGAAACCGAGTTCGTTGTTCGTGACGTAGGTGATGTCGCTGTTGTAGGCGGCGCGGCGTTCCTCGGGCGTCATGCTGTTGAGGACGACGCCGACGGTCAGGCCGAGGTATTCATGGACCTTACCCATCCACTCCGCGTCACGCTTGGCCAGGTAGTCGTTGACCGTGACGATGTGCACGCCCTTGCCTTCCAGCGCGTTCAGGTAGGCCGGCAGGGTCGAGACCAGGGTCTTGCCTTCACCGGTCTTCATCTCGGCGATGCGGCCCTGGTGCAGGATGATGCCGCCGATCAGCTGGACGCGGTAGTGTTCCAGGCCGATGGCGCGCTTCGCCGCTTCGCGCACGAGGGCAAAGGCTTCGACCAGGATGTCGTCCAGGGTCTCGCCGTTCGCGAGGCGTTCCTTGAACTCGCGGGTCTTCGCCTGCATCTCTTCCTGGGTCATGGCCTGCATCTGCGGACGCAGGGCTTCGATCTTATCCACCAGCGGTTTGATACGCCGGAGTTCCCGGTCGCTGTAGGACCCGAAAATCGTATCGATTATGCTCATGTTGTTTCCTTCTCTTTACCGTACTTCGGCGCCGCCGGCGATCTCTTTTTCGGGGATCATCAGGGAAAGGTTTCCGTCTTCATCCTCCGCCGCGAGGACCATGCCCTCGCTGACCATGCCGGCCAGCTTCGCGGGCTTTAAGTTCACGATCGCCATCACCTTCTTGCCGACCATTTCCTCGGGCTTGTACCAGGCCTTGATCCCGGAAAGGATCTGGCGGGTCTCATTGCCGAAACGGATGGTGTTGCAGAGGAGCTTCCGGGACTTCGGGACTTCCTCGCAGGCGATGATCTCGCCGATGCGGAATTCCAGCTTCGCAAAGTCGTCGTAATCGACCTCGGGCTTGTGGACGAGAGGCTTTTCTTCAGCTGCTGCCTCTTCCGCCGGCTTTTCGGCCTCGGCGGGCTTTTCTTCCTTCGGTGCCGGGAACATCTCGTTCACCTTTGCCATCACGGCTGCCGGATCCAGTCTTGCGAAGAGCTGCTCGGGCTTTTCCGTCACCTTGGATTCACCGTGCAGGCCGAAGCCGCCGAGTTCGGCAAAGCTGTAGAATTCCGTCCCCAGCTGGTCAACGATCTTCTTTGCGGTATCCGGCAGGAAGGGGGCGAGCAGGCTCGCGCCGACGGTCAGGCCTTCGCGCAGGTTGTACAGCACGGTCGCCAGACGGTCCTTCTTTTCCGGATCCTTTGCCAGGGCCCAGGGCATCGTCTCGTCAATATATTTGTTGCAGCGCTTGAAGAGGTTCCAGATCTCCGTCAGGGCATCCGCCACATGCAGGGTCTCCATCGCCTTTTCGCAGCGGGCGGGCGTTTCCTTCGCGAGCGTGATCAGTTCCTCATCGACCGGCTCGGAGACGCCGCCGTTTCTCACGGCGCCGCCGAAATATTTGTTGCTCATGGCCACGGTGCGGTTCAGGAGGTTGCCCAGCACGTTCGCGAGGTCGGTGTTGATCCGCTCGATCAGCAGGTCCCAGGTGATCACGCCGTCATTTTCAAAGGGCATCTCGTGCAGCACGAAATAGCGTACCGCGTCGAGCCCGAAGAAATCGATCAGGGTGTCCGCGTAGAGGACGTTGCCTCTGGATTTACTCATCTTGCCGTCGCCCTGGAGCAGCCAGGGATGGCCGAAGACCTGCTTCGGCAGCGGTTCGCCGAGCGCCATCAGGAAGATGGGCCAGTAAATGGTATGGAAGCGGATGATGTCCTTGCCGATGATGTGCACGTCGGCCGGCCAGAACTTTTTATACTGCTCGGTGCTTTCGCCGCCGCAGTGATAGCCGATGCCGGTAATGTAGTTGGTCAGGGCATCCAGCCAGACGTAGACCACGTGTTTGTCATCAAAGCTCACCGGGATGCCCCATTTGAAGGAGGTGCGGGACACGCACAGGTCCTGCAGGCCCGGCAGCAGGAAGTTGTTCATCATCTCGTTCTTGCGGGAAACGGGCTGGATGAACTCGGGATGTGTATTGATATGGTCGATCAGCGCCGGCGCATACTTGCTCATTTTGAAGAAATAGGCTTCTTCCTTGGCCTTTTCCACCGGGCGGCCGCAGTCGGGACAGACCTTCACGCCGTCCTTGTCCACGACCTGGCTCTCCGTAAAGAAGGATTCGTCCGGGACGCAGTACCAGCCTTCGTAGGCGCCTTTGTAGATATCGCCCTGCTCATACAGTTTTTTGAAGATCTTCTGCACTTCGGCTTCATGATAACCGTCGGTCGTGCGGATGAACTTGTCGTAGGAAATGTTCAGGGAGTCCCAGATGCCGCGGATGTTGCCGGCAACTTCGTCCACGAAGCTCTTCGGGTCCTTGCCTGCGGCGCTCGCTTTGTTCTCGATCTTCTGGCCGTGCTCGTCCGTGCCGGTCTGGAAAAAGACGTCGTAGCCCTGGGCGCGGCGGAAGCGGGCGATCGCGTCGGTCAGGACGATCTCGTAGCAGTTGCCGATGTGCGGCTTGCCCGAAGCATAGGCGATCGCGGTGGTGATGTAGTAAGGCTTTTTGTCGTAGGTGTTCATGTTTGTCTCCTTATCCGTCCGCGGCAGATGAGCCGCGCCGGTTTCCTGGCTGATGACAGCCGAAAATACCCAAAAGATGGGCATACTTGGTAGGATTATAGCACAGATGCATTACGGATTCAAGGAATAAGTTCCGTCATTTCCGTATCCAGCAGCGCCGTCCGCAGGGCCGGGCGGCAAAGCGGGACCGATTTTCCCTTCTTAATGAACAGCGGCACTTCGTTCAGGGCTACGCGGACATAGTGAAGCCCCTTGGGAAGAACCTCCTTCGCCGTTATCCGGCTGCCGGAAAGCTTCACGAAGACCATTTCCTCGGGAAGATACACCGTCCGGCCGGAGACATTCTGCTCATATACCGGCGCGATCATGCACTCCTCTCCGAGCATCAGCTGCGTTTCGCACTCGCGGGCCACGGGGTCGTCCGGATAATCGAAGGAGCGCGGGCGGAACATCATGTCGCCCTCTTCGGCCGCACGGCGGAACGTTTTGTACAGCCAGGGGATCAGGCGGTAGCGGACCTCGATGACATCGCGGAAATCTCCGGTATTTTCAAAGCGGAAACATTCCTGGTTGCGGGTGCCGAGCGCGGAATGGTTTCGCATGAGCGGGGTAAAGACGCCGAGTGCGAGGAAACGCAGCAGAAGGTCCGGCGTCGCGTCGCCGTTGAAGCCGCCCAGATCCGCGCCGCAGTACAGAAAGCCGCACATGTTGGCGGAGGGCAGCATTTTCAGGCAGAGCAGGATGTGCTGCCACCACGAATGATTGTCGCCGAACCAGATGCCGCCGTATCGGTGCGCGCCGATGATCGATGCCCGGGAAAAGAGCATGATTTTTTCCTTCCCGAATTCCCGCTCGAAGAATTCGCCGGCCGCCCGGGTCATGGAGGCGCCGCAGAGGTTGTGCACGCGCAGGTGGTTCACCGGTCTTCCGTCTATCTCATGGTAGATCGACGCGTAGTCTTCGGGGCTGTTGGACAGATTCCCGAAGGCATCCTTCAGCGTAAAGAACTGCTTAAGATCCACGTTTTGGCCGCGCAGGCCGGCAGCCTTTTCGAGCGCCTTTTCCAGGCCCTTTGCGGAATAGAAGATCGCCGGTTCGTTCATGTCGTTCCAGAAACCGTCGATCCCCATGTCGGTGAGAAAACGGTACTGTTCGCCGAACCATTCGCGCACCTCGGGCCGCAGAAAGTCCGGGAAGCCGACGGCCCCGGGCCAGACG
Source organism: Lachnospiraceae bacterium (assembly GCA_017428265.1). Lineage (GTDB taxonomy): Bacteria > Bacillota > Clostridia > Lachnospirales > Lachnospiraceae > UBA6987. Next base: position 66,480 of record JAFRRD010000050.1, read on the forward strand.
CCGCCTTCAAAGTCGCTGCCGTCCTCATTTCTGCAGAAATAGCCCTTGTCGCGGCCCTCTTCGTAGACGCGGTAGCCTTCTTCTTTTTTGACACCGGCATCGATGATGGGAACGAGATGGATCCCCTGTGCCCTGACTCCGGCGGCAAACTGCGCAAAGTCCGGGAAGGCATCTTCGTTCACCGTGAAGCTTTTGAAATGATCCATGTAGTCGATATCCAGATAAACGGCGTCCAGCGGGATCCCGGCTTCGTCATAGCCGCGGATGACGTTTCTGACCGCTTCGGCATTGTGGTAGCTCCAGCGGGACTGCTGGAAGCCGAAGGCCCAGAAGGGCGGTATGTAGCTCGGCCCGATCAGGGCACGGAATTCGCGGACGATGTCCCGCGGCGTTGCTCCGCTGATCAGATAGATGTCGAAGTCTTCCCCGTCCAGGGTGATCACGGCCTCGTCCGCACGGGTATAGCCGATGTCCCAGCGGATCTCCGCAGGAAAATCGATAAAGATCCCGCAGCCGCCGTGCAGGAGGAAATTGTGGGCGCCGTAGAGGGCGTGTTTTTCCTCGCTGTGGTACGGATCGTCGCTGCAGAAGCTCCGGTAGAGCCAGCCGCGCTTGTTGATGCCGCGCACGGTCTCGCCGAGCCCGTATACGATCTCATCCTTCTCCAGCGGAAAAGAAAAGACAAAGCGGCCGCCGTCCCGGCGGTGCGCAAAAGGGAAGCTTTCGATGGTTTCGGCCGGTAGTTCGCGGACCGCGGCATCGGTCGCAATGGGCTGTCCCGAAGTGTATCTCTGGATCATTTTCCGTCTCCGTTCAGTGGGTCTGCATGCAGGTTTATGAGGCAGGGGAAAGGGGAAGCGGCCCCGCTCCGGCCATGCTCCCATTATAACAGCCGGCGCGTCCCCGCGCCAGCAAAAAAGAAGGCAGGTAACGGTGATATGTACCCCCTTTACTGGACAACACCAGTAAAGGGGGTACATTTATGCGATACAGTTACAAGTTCAAACGAGACGCTGTCGATTTATATCGGCAAGGCAAGTGGCCGGAAACGCCGGAAGGAATCAAACCGGGAAA
>JAFRRD010000051.1 GCA_017428265.1 Lachnospiraceae bacterium
CGGCCGGTCGGATTGATGAGATAGGTCGTCTCATCATCCACCATGTCGCCCGGGACGGTCTCATCGATCACGTGTTTCCGGATATCTGCATGGATGCGCTCCTGCGTCACGTCCGGATCGTGCTGTGCGCTCACGATGATGTTCGTGATGCGGGCGGGCCGGCCCTCTTCGTCGTATTCCACGGTGACCTGGGTCTTGCCGTCCGGACGAAGGTACGGGAGCGTTCCGTTCTTTCTCACCTCGGTCAAGCGCCGCGCCAGGCGGTGCGCCATCGCGATCGGGTAAGGCATGTATTCGGGCGTTTCATTCGTCGCATAGCCGAACATCATGCCCTGGTCGCCGGCACCGATGCGGTCCAGCGCCTCATCGTCCGGCTCGCCGCCGCGGGCTTCGAGCGCCCGGTCCACGCCCATGGCGATGTCCGGCGACTGTTCGTTGATCGCGGTAAAGACACCGCAGGTATTGCCGTCGAAGCCGTAGTCGGAGCGGTCATAGCCGATATCCAGGACAACGTTCCGCACGATCCGCGGGATGTCCACGTAAGCTTTTGTCGTGATCTCTCCCATGACAACCACAAAGCCGGTGCTGGTGAATGTCTCGCACGCAACACGGCTCATGGGATCCTGTTCCAGAAGGGCATCCAGAATGGCGTCAGCGATCTGATCGCACATTTTATCCGGATGCCCTTCTGTTACTGACTCTGAAGTAAAGAGGCGTTTCTCCATCTTATCCAACTCTCATCTTGAATTTATGAATATCTCTGTCGTCCTCGACGATGGCGATCTCGGCGCCGAGCTCCCGGAGCTTTCCGTCGAAATTCTCATAACCGCGCAGGACGTATTCGATGTTGTTCACGACGGTATAGCCGTCCGCCGCAAGGCCCGCCAGCACCAGCGCCGCGCCGGCCCGAAGGTCAGGAGCGTTCACTTCCGCGCCGCGCAGCATCCCGCTGCCCTTGAACACGGCCACGGTGCCGCGCACTTCCGCGTCGACGCCCATCTTGGCCAGTTCATCCACATATTTGAAACGGTGTTCGTAAATGCTCTCGGTAATGATGCCGGTGCCCTCGGCGAGCGACAGGCACACGCCCATGAGCGGCTGCATGTCCGTCGGGAAGCCCGGATACGGCAGGGTCTTGACGTTGCAGGCATAGAAATTCGGCTTGCCGGTCACGCGGATCGCGCTGCCGAGTTCCGTCACTTCGCAGCCCATTTCGATGAGCTTCGCGGAAATGGCGTCCATATGCTGCGGGATGATGTTCCGCACCAGGATGTCCCCGCGGGTGATCGCTGCCGCCATCATGAAGGTCCCGGCCTCGATCTGGTCGGGGATGATCATGTATTCGCTGCCGTGCAGGCGGTCGACGCCTTTGATACGGATGACGTCCATGCCGGCGCCCTTGATGGAGGCGCCCATGCTGTTGAGCATATTGGCCACGTCAACGATGTGCGGTTCCTTCGCCGCATTCTCGATGATCGTATTGCCCTTCGCCATCGCCGCCGCCATCATCAGGTTGATGGTCGCGCCGACAGAGGCCATATCCAGATAAATGTGCGCGCCGTGCAGCTCGCGGGCATCCAGAATGACCTTGCCGTCCTTGATGGTGACATCCGCGCCGAGCAGGCGGAAGCCCTTCAGATGCTGGTCGATCGGGCGGGTCCCGATGTTGCAGCCGCCGGGCATGGCCACTTCGGCGTGGTGATATTTAGCCAACAACGCGCCGAGTAGATAATAGCTGGCGCGGATCTTCCTGACATTGTCGCTGTCGGCGCAGGCAGAAAAGATGTTTGCCCCGTTGAGGCGTGCCTTGTGCCGGGAGGGACGTTCCACCGCCACGCCGATCTCTTCAAACGCGGACAGCAGGACCTTGATGTCCATGATGTCCGGAAGATTGTCGACGAGGACGGTCTCATCAGCCATGATGGCAGCCGTCAGAACGCCGAGCGCGGCATTCTTGGCTCCGCTGACGGTGACCTCACCCACGAGGGGGATCCCGCCTTTCATGACATATTTCATAAAGGTTGTTCTCCTTGGAAATCAAAAACGTGCTGATAGTATAACACAAAGCGGGGCCGCTTGTAAACTGCTTTCACAGCCGGGCGGCCCCGTTTTTCAGCCGGCTCAGGCCTTGCCGTTGCAGCCGAGGACGTTGACCAGTTTGTGGGCAACCATAGCCTTCACGGCCGCGCGGGCCGGTTTCAGGTACTGTCTCGGATCGAAATCAGCCGGATGCTCCGCGAAATACTTGCGGATGGTCGCGGTCATGGCCAGACGGATGTCGGAGTCGATGTTGATCTTGCAAACCGCCATCGAAGCCGCCTTGCGCAGCTGATCTTCCGGAACGCCGACCGCATCGGGCATGGCGCCGCCGTAGGTGTTGATGATCTTTACGAATTCCTGCGGAACGGAGCTCGAGCCGTGCAGGACGATCGGGAAGCCGGGCAGACGGCGGGCAACGTCTTCAAGGATGTCGAAGCGCAGGGGCGGCGGCTGCAGAATGCCGTTCTCGTCGCGGGTGCACTGTTCGGGTTTGAACTTGTAGGCGCCGTGGCTGGTGCCGATGGCGATCGCGAGGGAGTCGCAGCCGGTCTTTTCCACGAATTCCTGCACATCCTCGGGACGGGTGTAGGAACCCTCGGCATGGCTGACTTCGTCTTCGATGCCGGCCAGGGTACCGAGTTCGGCTTCCACGACCACGCCGTGATCGTGCGCGTATTTCACGACTTCCTGCGTGATGGCGATGTTTTCTTCAAAGGGCTTGCCGGAGGCGTCGATCATGACGGAGGTGAAGCCGCCGTCCACGCAGCTCTTGCAGGTCTCGAAGCTGTCGCCGTGATCGAGGTGCAGGCAGATCGGAAGACCGCTGTCTTCCACGGCCGCTTCGACCAGTTTCTTTAAATAAATCGGGTTGGCATAGGCACGGGCGCCCTTGGAGACCTGAAGGATCAGAGGCGCGTTGTTCTCGCGGCCCGCTTCCACGATACCCTGGATGATCTCCATGTTGTTGACGTTGAAGGCGCCGATGGCGTAGCCGCCGTCATAGGCTTTGGCAAACATTTCAGCGGAAGTGACTAAAGGCATAATATACCCTCCTGTGATTGGATTCTTTTTTATTGTAGCACAGGCGCAAAAAAGCGCAAGGCAAAACAGGCTTGTGTTTCTTCGTTTTTTTCTTTATACTGGCATCATCACCGCGTTTCAGGAGGCAAATGATGCGTATCTGGGGAAAAATCATCCGTGACAACCACCTGCTCCGGGATACCGTCGTGGTCCTGGAGGGACCGCAGCGCCGCACGCTCAAGATCTTCGAGGGGCTGCGCCTGATCTGCATGGAGTTTGACCTTGCGGTGCCGACCTGGCTGGATGTCAACGTTAAGGAATTTCAGCGGATCGCCAAGACCCGCTTCCGCCAGGACTCCTTCATCGAGCAGATCCCGTTTGATTACCTGGAGATACAGGTCATCGAGGACGATATCCCCTGAAAAATCATAATCTCTTCAGCAGTTCTTCGCGTCTTTCCTCGTACCCGGGCTTGCCGAGCAGCGCGAACATGTTCTTCTTGTAGCTTTCCACACCGGGCTGGTTGAAGGGATTGACTTCGAGCATGTAGCCGGAGATGCCGCAGGCATATTCGAAGAAGTAGAAGAGCTCGCCGAGCGCCTTCTCATTGATCGCATCCATATGGAGCATGCTCACGGGCACGCCGCCGTCGGTATGCGCCAGCATAGTCCCCTTCATCGCACTCTTATTCACGAAATCAAGCGTCCTGCCAGCCAAATAATTGAGGCCGTCCAGGTCGCTTTCTTCTTTTGTCATCAGAACCGGTGCGCCGGCGTCGTCCACCGCGATCACGGTCTCCATGAGGATCCGCTCGCCGTCCTGGATGTACTGGCCCATCGAATGCAGGTCGGTCGTGAGGTCGACGGCTGCCGGGAAAATGCCCTTCCCATCCTTGCCTTCGCTCTCGCCGTAGAGCTGCTTCCACCATTCAGAGACGTAGTGCAGGCCGGGCTCGTAGTTCGCGAGGATCTCGACCTTCTTGCCGTCACGGTAAAGGGCGTTCCGGATGGCCGCATAACGCAGGGCGTCATTTTCTTCGAACGGTGCGCTCATCACGCGCTTTCTCTCCGCCTGCGCGCCGGCCATGAGGGCATCGATATCGATCCCGGCCGCCGCGATCGGAAGCAGGCCGACCGCCGTCAGCACGGAGTAGCGGCCGCCGACGTCATCCGGCACCACGAAGGTCTCGTAGCCTTCGCTGTCCGCGAGGGTCTTCAGGGCTCCGCGGGCGCGGTCCGTGGTCGCATAAATGCGCTTCGCGGCCTCTTCCTTGCCCACCTGCGCCTCGAGCAGGCCCTTCAGGACGCGGAAGGCCACCGCAGGCTCGGTCGTTGTCCCGGATTTGGAGATGACGTTGATGGAGAAGCGCTTTCCTTCCAGCAGGCTGATCAGGCCGTTCATGTAGGCACTGCTGAGCTGATTGCCGGCAAAGACGATCTGCGGGCCGCCGCGTTTTTCGGCGGATACCGCCCCGGCAAAGGGATGGCTCAGGAGTTCGACCGCTGCGCGCGCTCCGAGATACGAGCCGCCGATGCCGACGACCACAAGGACGTCGCTGTCCTTACGGATCTTCGCCGCCGCTATCTTGATGCGGGCAAATTCTTCTTTGTCATAATCCTCCGGCAGGTCCACCCAGCCGAGGAAATCATTCCCCGCGCCCTGCTTTCCCTGCAGGACCTTCGCTGCCGCCTCGGCGTCCTTCGCCGCCTGCTGCCAGGCCGCCTCGCTCACGAAACTCTTCGCATTTTTCTCTTCCAGTCTGATCATGGTTTCTCCTTTTCCCTATCCGGGGGTATAGTCGCTTGTGGGTCCCTGTTCAAAAAGGATCCCGTCATCGGTAAACCGAAAGACGATATCGCCCTGTTTATCGGTCCGGTAGAGGCCGACCCGCATGCTTTTCAGCCGATTCAGAACGGCCTCCTTCGGGTGGCCGTAGTCGTTGCCCGCGCCGCAGCTGATGACGGCAAATGACGGCTTCACCGCCTTGAGGAACGCCGCCGTGCTCGAGGACTGGCTGCCGTGGTGGCCGACGATGTAGACGTCGGAGGCAAGGCGCCGCTCACCCTTGTTGTTCGCCAGCATCTCCGCTTCGCTGACGCTTTCGGCGTCGCCGGTCACGAGCAGTGAGTGCACGCCGTCGGTAAAGCGGAGAGCCAGCGAGCGGTCGTTTTCCCTCTCGTAATCGCTCCCGCAGGGGGCGAGCATGGTAAAGCGGCAATAGCCGAGGTCGAAAGTCTCACCCGGCGCCGGATAGACGATCGCTGCCTTCCGGCTCACGAGGTGCTGCCGGAAGCTGTGATACATGTAGCTCTCCTCTTCGTACTCCGGCAGCAGGACCGTGTCCGCACCGAAAGCCTCCAGCGCACCGATCGCCCCGTAGATGTGGTCGGCGTCGTAATGCGTCGCAACGATGTATTTCAGATGCGAAACGCCCTGCTCCTTCAGGTACGCGACCGTGCGGGACGAATGGGCCGAGCCGCCCCCGTCCACCAGCATGGCTTCGCCGCCGCTTAGGATCAGCATAGCGCTGCCCTGACCGACGTCGATCACGGAGATCACCGCCCGGACGCCGTCCGCCGGCGTCTCCGAAGCGATCATTTCCGGCTTTTTGAGCTCGTCGAGAAATGGGATTCCGATCGTCCCGCGGCTCCACAAGGCCGCCAGCGCCGCCGCAGCCAGAAGCACACCGATAAGCAGCCAGAGAAGAAGCCGTTTGCGTTTCTGCCTCGCGGCCCTTTTCCGCTGCTCTTTGCGGATCTTCCGTTTTGCTTCTTCCGGGGTCATCGCAGTCCTTTCCTCCGCGGAAACGGCGCGGCTTCGGAGTCGTCTTGATTTTAACAAAACGCGGCGTCTCTTTCAATGCTTTTCTGCTTTGACGCCGCGAAAAACATATGGTATGATGACCGCGGTACCGGTGACCGGCACCCTGCAGAAAGGCCTTGATCAATGCCGACTATCGTTCTTACCGGCGGCGGAAGCGCCGGACATGTGACCCCGAATCTCGCGCTCGTGCCCGAGTTCAAAAGGCGCGGCTACGACATCCACTATATCGGTTCCTACGAGGGGATCGAAAAAACGCTCGCCGGGCAGGCCGGGCTCCCGTACACCGGGATCGCCACCGGCAAGCTCCGCCGCTATTTCAGCCTGAAAAACCTGACCGATCCCGGCCGGGTGCTGAAGGGCTGCAATCAGGCGGCCCGCGCGCTGAAAAAAATCAAACCGGCCGCCGTCTTCTCCAAGGGCGGCTTCGTCGGCGCGCCTGTCGTCTGGGCAGCGCACCGCCTGGGCATCCCCTGCGTGATCCACGAGGCCGACCTGACCCCGGGCCTCGCCAACAAGCTCTGCTTTTCCTCGGCCGACCGCGTCATGTGCAACTTCTCGGAGACGCTGCAGTACCTGCCGCAGGGCCGCTCCCTCGTCAGCGGCTGTCCCGTGCGCGCGGAGCTGTTTGGCGGAAATAAGCAGGCCGGGCTGGATTTTCTCGGCTTTACCGGTGAAAAGCCGGTCCTTATGGTCATCGGCGGGAGCCTCGGCGCCGTCGCCGTCAACGAAGCAATCTGGAAAGCCCTGCCGGAACTCCTGAAGGACTTCAACATCGTCCATCTGGTCGGCAAGGGCAAGGGCGACGAAAGCGTGCAGGCAGACGGCTACAGGCAGTTCGAATACATCAGCCGGGAACTGCCGGATCTTTTCGCGGCCGCCGACATCGTGGTCTCCCGCGCCGGTGCGAACGCGATCTTCGAACTGGTCGCGCTGAAAAAGCCGAACATCCTGATCCCGCTCTGGACTTCCGCCTCGCGCGGCGACCAGGTCCTGAACGCGGAATCCTTCGCTAAGCACGGCTACAGCAAGGTCCTTTCGCAGGACGGGCTGACGCCGGAGATCCTCGTGAATGCCATCCGCGAGCTCCATGCGGACCCTTCGTCCTATATCGCCGCCATGGCCGCCAGCCCGCAGGCGAATGCGATCTCCACGATCGTCGATACGGTCGAAGCCGTGATCCGGGAGAAGAACCACGAACGCCCGGACAGAAAGAAAGACCCGGACGAGATGTAAGCGGAACATACAAAACAGGGGTCTGACGCATCTGTCAGGCCCCTGTTTTGTAGTTAGAATCAAAATCTGAAATAGAATGAGCTTATTTTCTTAACTGCAAATCAGCGAAAATCTTCACCTAATGATTTCTATGAAATGCTGATTGGTATAGTTTAGGGCTTTCTTGCATACGATATCTAATAGATAATTAGTTTTGACAATTCATATCCGCCCAATCTTGTGCTTTCATATCAATTCCATATGTAAAACTGATGGAACCATAACCAGGAATCGAGAATCCCGGGTTTAATAAAACCGTAGAATGACCATATTCTGCATATGCGGATAAATCATGACGAATATAATTCTTATAAAGTGTAAAAATACCATATCCCGATTTTGCCCAATAATAATTATCATTTTGTGTCATGGCGAACTTAAAACCACCGCCAAATGATGTCGGACCATTATTGGGCACATATGTTGCGGGTAAATATAAGTTGCTGCCGGTTCCAGTTATTGAAACATAAGTTATATATGATAACGTCCCATTTATTGTCCAATCGTTCCACGAAACAGCAACAATGTCTCTTGTTTTAATTAACGGGACACCATTCCAAGAAAAATCATAGCATAAGCGCGCATTTGTTCTGTTATCGGCTTGCGACCAAGTAACAAAATCAATATATAAATCAAAGAACAAAGTGGCTGCAAGTGCCCTTATCTGTTCTTCAGAGCCATTAAATGATCTCAATATCATTATCTGCTCATTTGAATATCCAAGATTAGATAATGCTGCGTCATCTAAAACCATAAACTGTCGTAGATGGTTAGAATATGCGTCTTCTAGATGTCGTATAGAATTGATATCCTCAGATGTATATCCTTCATCAAATAATTCCGAATCGGACCGTTCCTTCATATTAAGCAAATAGTCATATTCGTTGATTGTTGTTGCCCGTCCATTTAGCATTTCCCGGGCGTATGCAGCTAATTCAAAACCGCTCAATAATATAGCAAACGCAATAAGTAGGGCCATTCTTCGTACAGTTTTTTTCCATGTAATCATTTTTTTCTCCATTCATAATTATTATTCTGACGCATTTTTATCATTATCCTTATCAGGCGCCTCTTCATATATACTGGGACTCGTTATTATGCAAACACAAACAGCAATGAATGCGACCAACAAAATCAACCCCCACATAATCAGATAAAGTGTTTCTTTCTCAATGCCTCCGCCAAACAACTTTTGGAACAAAGGCAAAACGAAATTGCCGCCAATCACTGTCAGTAAAAAGAAATAAACAAGGACCGAAATGATAACAAAACTGCATGAAAGGGATCCATTTCGCTTTGAACGACTATTTGTCACCAGGGCAGGATACAACAAGTCATCTACGTCGCAATGCAAAGCATTTGCAAGCTGTTCAAGCATACGAATGTCCGGATTAGAAACGCCTTTTTCCCAATTGGAAACCGTTTGTCGTGTAACACCGACGTTTTCCGCAAGCTGAGTCTGGCTCATTCCCAGTGATGACCGCAGTCTTTTGATATTGTTAGATATATCTGCCATTTTTATGCCTCTTGATCTTTTCATCTATTAATGAGTGTACCAAAGCAAATAAAATTATCAAGGTAAAAAGCATCATCATTTTGTATAAAAAACTTAACATTCATAAAAAAACACCAGTCAGCCTTTTGGGCTGACCGATGTTTTTCTTTCTGCACGAACAAAAGGTTGCTTAACTTTATCCTTTCCTGTCTGGATCAGGATGCTGCCGTGCCGTCAGAGTAGCGCTTCGCGGATCGCCTGCGCCGTCTCCTGCATCTCTTCGGGCGTGGTCGTTCCGGGCTTCCAGAGGCCCACGGCGGTATCGCCTGCCTTCCTCGGGATCACGTGCAGATGCAGGTGGAAGACCGACTGGCCGGCGGCTTCCCCGTTATTCTGGATCAGGTTGAAGCCGTCCGCACCGAAGGCCTTCATTTCGGCGGCGCCGATGCGTGCCCCGACTGCCATCATGTGGCCGAGCAGCGCCTCAGGCGCTTCGGTCGAATCCCTGAAATGCCCCTTGGGCAGCACCAGGGCATGGCCCCGCGCCGCCGGCCCGAGGTCCAGGATCACCCGTACCTGTTCGTCTTCATACACTGTGCTCGACGGGATCTCCCCGTTCGCGATCTTGCAGAAAATGCAGTCCATATATATCTCCTTTCGTTCTATCATTCCGGACTCTTCTGTCATCCTGAGCGAAGTACCCGCAGGGTACAAGCGAAGGATCTTCCTGCAATTTTACTTGAAGATTCTTCGTCGCTTTGCTCCTCAGAATGACATATGGTGCGGCCAAGCCCGGGCGAAGGCTTCTGCGGCAGACTTTCGGACGCACGGTCAGCGGCACATGCGACAGAAGACGCCGGAGCCGGACGGAAACCGCGGTCTCCTCTCCGCGGTTTTCGCCGAGTGCGGAGCGAGAATGCATCAGGCATTCTCGTGACTCACGAGGCTGCCGGAACGGAGGCGCTCTTCTGAGCATATCGTGCCGCTCCGTACGGACGAGCCGTCTGCTGAAGAAGTCTCTCGCCCGGGCATTTTCCTACCTCGCCCTGACCAGTGCCTTCGTTGCTTCTTCGAGTCCCTGCACCGTCAGTTGGTACATCGGCAGTTCCTTCCGGATATGCACGATCGTTTCGCTGCCGTAGCCGTTCTCCCAGTTCCAGGGGCTTAAGGGATTCAGCCACACGATCTTCTTGAAGCGGTTCTTGACCCGCCGGATCCAGGTGATCCCGGGCTCGTTGCTCGAACCGTACCACCAGTAGAGATTGCCGCCCCGCGACAGAAGCTCCGACGGCGCCATCGACGCATCGCCCACGATGATCACCTTGTAGTCGCTGCCGAGATTCTTCAGCACCCATTCGGTCTCGACCGAATTCTTCTCGTAGCAGGCCGGCGTCGTGTAGAGCTTGTCGTAGAAGCAGTTGTGGAAATAGTAGACCCTGAGGTCCTTGAAATGGTTCGCCTTGCTCGCCGCCTGGAAAAGGGTCGTGCAGAGCGTCGAGTAGGGCCACATGGAGCCGCCCGAGTCAAAGAGCAGCAGGAGCTTGACCATGTTCTTGCGCTCCCGCGAAAAGACGAGCGACAGCTGCCCGGCGTTGTCCGAGGTCTCTTTGATGGTCTCGTCCACGTCCAGCACGTTCTTCGGTCCGTCGTCGATCGCCGAGAACTGCCGCAGGCGCCGGAGCGCGACCTGGAACTGCCGGAGATCCAGCGTTTTGTCCTCGCGGAAATCGCGGAAGCTCCGCTCCCCGGCGATCTGGATGGCGCTCCGGTTCCGTCCCGGTCCGCCGATGCGGATGCCCTTGGGATTGTAGCCCGAGTGGCCAAAGGGCGAGCTGCCCCCGGTCCCGATCCATTTGTTCCCGCCGTCATGGCGCTCATGCTGCTCGGCAAGGCGCTCCTCGAGCATGCGCTTTAAGTCCTCGAGCTGCAGCTCCGCCATGCGCAGATCGACCTCATATTTGTCGTAGTCCGCCTGCGGCGCGGGCTTCGCAAGCCAGTCCAGGAGTTCTTTCGGCAGCTCTTCGATGTGTTCGACACCCTTGAAATATTCGAGAAAAGCCTGGTCGAAGCGGTCGTAGTCCGCCTCCGTTTTCACCAGGACCGCGCGCGCAAGGTAATAAAAGCCTGTGAGCGAGGCGTGCTCGAGGCCCTTGTCGAGGCCCTCCATCAGCGTCATCCACTCGTTCAGGCTTACCGGAAGGCCTTTATCTTTTAAGAGATAGAAAAAGGCCGTAAACATCAGATCCTCCCGCGGTTTTTCAGTGTCTGGTTCAGGATCGCCATGTCCTCATTTTTCTTGAGAAGCACGCCCGCGAACGGCACCGTTTTCGCGATCTTCTCCGGGTCGATGCCGCCGATCTGCAGCGCCTGCAGCCAGTCCAGCACCTCGCTCGTCGAAGGCTTTTTCTGCAGTCCGCGCAGCTCGCGGATCGCATAGAAGGTCACCAGCACCTCGTGCAGGAGCCGGTCATCCAGCTTGTCGAAATGCACGCGGACGATCTGCTCCATGGTTTCCGGCCCGGGGAAGGCGATGTAGTGGAAAATGCAGCGGCGCAGGAAGGCGTCGGGCAGTTCCTTTTCGGCGTTGGAGGTGATGATGACGATGGGGCGCTGCTGCGCCTTCACGGTCTCACCGGTCTCCGGGATGTAGAATTCCATGCGGTCGAGCTCCCACAAAAGGTCGTTCGGAAACTCGAGGTCGGCTTTGTCGATCTCGTCGATCAGCAGCACGACCTGATCCTTCCGGCTGAAGGCTTCGCCGAGCTTGCCGAGCTTGATGTAGCGGCCGATGTCGTCCACGCCCGCGGTCCCGAACTGGCTGTCGTAAAGACGCTGCACGGTATCATATACATACAGGCCGTCCTGCGCCTTGGTCGTCGACTTGATGTTCCAGATGATCAGATCCTTGCCCAGACTGTCCGCGACCGCCTGCGCGAGCACTGTTTTCCCCGTGCCCGGCTCGCCCTTGATCAGGAGCGGCTTGGCCAGCGCCACCGCGATATTGACGCTCCGCATCAGCTCTTCCGATGCCACATAATCTCTGCTTCCCTTAAAATCCTGCATACTGTGCCTCATTCGTCATGATCAATTAAAATGATATTGCTCAGGCTTTCAGTTTACACGTTCCGTAAAGAAAAAACAACTGCCGAAAGCAGTTGTTTTTGACCGCATTTTTCGCGGCAGTGCATCCGCCTTACTCCCCGACCAGCCGGAAGACCGCGTACAGGAACTTGTGGTCGGAGCATTCCGCGTCTGATACCCCGCTGGACAGTTCCGTAAAGCCTTCGCTGACCACGATATTGTCCGGCGAAGACTCGCGGTAGCGGAAGGTCTGGTAGCGCCTCGCCGGGCTGTTGACATAGTAGGCGGCTTCCAGATAACTGATATCGTCGATGACGAAGCTGTTCAGATCGGCGAGGACCACGTAGCGGCTGCACTTTTTCAGGATCTTGGCGATGGTCTTCATCTGTCCGATGCGCACGTTGCGGTCTTCGAAGGACAGATGCGTGACGAAAACGTCGAGTTTGATGCCTTCGGCGTTAATGACCGCGTGCCCGATGGCGCGGTTCTCACCGTTCCCGGATTCCAGCGGCGTGACCTCAAAGCTCTCGATGGGGAAGCGGGACAGCAGCGCCGTGCCGTACTCGCCGCTGCCGAGTGGGATGGCTCTCGCGAAGGCATGGTAAGGATAGCCCGCAAGCCGCGCCAATTCCTCGACTTCATCGACGTATCCCGAACGTTCGCAGAAGACGTCCACCTCCTGCAATCCGATGATGTCCGGAGAGACCTCCCGGATCGCCGCGGCGACCGTATCCAGGCCCTCCGCCCCGTGCTTGATGTTCAGGGTCGCCAGGCGGATCTCCATGCTGACGGGACCCGGCGCAGCGGTGGTGTTTTCCTCCGCGGTTTGCTCCGAAGCGGCGGGCTGCCCGGCGGTTTCACCCGACGCAGACGTGCTTTCCGCCGCAGGCGCCCCGGTGTTTTCCGGGGCAGTGGTTTCTGCAGGCGCCGCGGTACTTTGCCGTTCTGCTGTGCTTGTACTTTCCGCGGCCGGACCGTTCCCGCAGGCGCCGAAAAGGAGCGTCAGGGCAAGCACTGCCGCACATAAGATCCGTGTTTTTTTGACCGGTTTTTTCATGGAGCCCTCCCTGGTCAAATATACCGCCGGACGGTGATGTAGTACCGTCCTTTTTTCGTCTCTTTGGTGATGCCGTCATAGATGCCCTTGCCGAAGCCGCGGACGGAGAAAATGTCGCCCTCCTTCAGGCGTTTCGAACCGTCCTTCGCCGGCAGGCTGTTGACGAAGACCTTCTCGGCGGCAAACAAGGCGTCTGCCTTGCCGCGGGCGAGGCCGCAGAAGGCAGCGACCACCGCATCAAGGCGCTCCGAGGCAACGTTCAGCTGCTCTTCCTTCAGGACCGGAGCCAGTTCCGGGACCGGTCCGGCCTCAGCAGTCACGCGCACGGCCGTCCTCCGCACCTCGGTCAGATTGGTGCAGATATAGTCCGCGATCTGCTCCAGGCAGAGGATGTACGCGCTCTTTTCCCGGATGAGGATGTCCCCGATGAGCGGCCTCTCGATCCCGAGCGCCAGTACTGCGCCGAGCCAGTCCCGATGGGTGAGCGTCTCGGCAAACTTCTCCGAGACCGGCCGCACGGCCAGTACCGTGATCGGCGGCTCGGGCGGGTAGCCGAAGTCGTTCTCGCTCCCGAAAACCAGGATCCTTCGCTCCGCGGCCGGTGCGCCGCCCTCGAAGGTACAGGAGATCCCGCCCCGCGGCGGCGCCGCCAGGAAGGCGGCCTGCTCGGCCGGACTCAGAAACCCCGAGTATGTATAAGAGTTCTGCCTTTCGGCACGGCGGTACAAGTCGCTAAGGTGCCGGAGCGTTTCATTCATCATTTCCATGCTGGCATTATAGCATATCTTTATCATTTCTTCACTTGACGCTCCGCCTCTTTTTCTCTATAGTAGTAACGTTACGGAAGGAGATTTTTCCCATGATTTCTCTGATCAGACGCATGCATAAGCCGCAGGTCGTCACCGCGGTCCTCTGCATGCTCGTGGTGACAGCCGGCTCGTATTTCGAACTGAAGCTGCCCGACTACATGAGCTCGCTCACGCTGCTCATCCAGGCCGGCGCCGAGGACGTATCCGCGATCCTCTCCATCGGTCTCGAGATGCTGCTGGTCGTTGTCATGAGCGCGCTGCTCACGGTCGCTTCCGGCTACCTGTCCGCGCGGACAGCCGCCGGCTTTACCAAAACGCTGCGCGAAGAGCTCTTCCTGCATATCACCGGCTTCGACCAGGAAAATATGCTCGGCTTTTCGGTCCCGTCCCTGATCACGCGCACGACCACCGACATCATGCAGGTGCAGAACTTCACCTCCGCGGGCCTCGGCCTCTGTGTGAAGGCACCGACCATGGCCATCTGGGCCGTGATCAAGATCCTCAGCCGGAGCACCGAGCTGTCGCTCATCACCATGGTCTTCGTGGTCGCGCTCTGCCTGCTGCAGTTCATGATCGTCAGCCATGTCATCCCGCGCATCCGCATCATCCAGAAACTGACCGACGCCATCAACCGCGTCGCGCGCGAGAACATTTCCGGCATCAACGTGGTCCACGCCTTCAACGCCGAGGAGTATGAAGAAAAGAAATTCGACGGCGTGAACAGCGAAATGATGAGCCTGCAGCTGAAGAACCAGCGGCTCTTCGCGATCATGGGGCCGTCGATGGGCCTCGCGATGAGCGGCCTGTCCCTGTGCATCTACTGGGTCGGCGCCGCGATGCTCTCAGGCATGGCAGACACCGCCGAGCGCATCGAATTCTTCAGCAACGTCGTGGTCTTCTCATCCTATGCGACCCATGTGGTCATTTCCTTCTCCTTCCTCGTCATGATTTTCATGATGTACCCGATGGCGCAGGTCTCTGCGGAACGCATCAATGCGGTCTTCAGCGCACAGACGAAGATCCGCGAAGGCGCCGAGACGGCCGGCGACGGCAGCGGGACGCTTGAATTCAGGGACGTTTCCTTCCGTTATCCGGACGCCGCCGAGGATGCCCTGCAGCACATCTCCTTCAAGGTGAAAAAGGGTGAGACCCTCGCGATCATCGGCTCCACCGGCTGCGGCAAGACGAGCCTGGTCAACCTGATCACGCGCTTCTATGACGCGACCGGCGGCGAAGTCCTGCTGGACGGCGTGAGCGTGCAGGATTACTCCTTCGAAGGCCTCTACAACAAGATCGGCTACATCGCCCAGAAGGCCGTGCTCTTCTCCGGCAGCATCCGCGAGAACCTCTCCTTCGGGAAGAAGGACGGGGAATTTACGGAAGAAGATATCCGCGCCGCCGTCGATACCGCGCAGGCCGCGGAATTCGTGGATAAGAGCGAAGGCGGCCTCGACTATACCCTGGCGCAGGCCGGCAAGAACCTTTCCGGCGGCCAGAAGCAGCGGCTTTCCATTGCGAGAGCCCTCGCCAGAACGCCCGAGGTCCTCATTTTCGACGACTCCTTCTCGGCCCTTGACTACCGCACCGACGCGGACCTGAGAAGCGCTCTCGCGAAGAACTTCGCGGATACGATCCGCGTCATCGTCGCCCAGCGCATCGGCACCATCCGGAACGCCGAGCAGATCCTGGTCCTCGACGAAGGCAAATGTGTCGGCCTCGGCACCCACAGCGAACTCATGAAGTCCTGCCGGATCTATCAGGAGATCGCCCGCTCCCAGCTGTCCGCTGCGGAGCTCATGTGAGGAGGTGACGGAGATGCCCCCTATGAGAGACATGAGACCGCTGGATAAGTCCATCAAAATCGGGCCGGCCCTCGGCAAGACCTTCCGCTACATGAAAAAATATCTGCCGCTTGTCATCTTCGCGATGGTCTGCGCGGCAGGCGCGACCGTCCTTTCCGTCATCGGCCCGCGCCTTCTCGGCCACATGACCGACATCATGAAGGACGGCCTTGAAACGAAGATCGACATGAGTGCGATCGCGCGCATCGGCTTCTTCCTGCTCGCCGTCTACCTCGGCAGCGCGCTGATGTCCATGCTGCAGCAGTACATCATGGCAGCCGCGACGCTCCGCATTTCCAAGCAGATGCGCGGCGACCTGGACAGCAAGATCAACCGCGTGCCGATGGTGTATTTCTCCCGAAACACGCAGGGCGACATTTTAAGCCGCATCACGAACGACGTCTCGACCGTGCAGCAGGGCCTTTCGAACAGCCTGCCCGGCATGCTGAGTTCGCTCATCCAGTTCGTCGGCTGCCTGGTCATGATGCTGATCATCGAGATCCGCATGGCCGGCGCCCTGATCCTGCTGACCCTGATCGGCTTTGCGATCACCCTGATCCTCCTGAAACGCAGCCAGAAGTATTTCGTGGCCCGTCAGAAGAACCTCGGCGCGCTGAACGGCTACATCGAGGAAATGTACACCTGCCACGAGATCATGCGCACCTCCCGCGCGGAGGGACAGGTCCGCGAGCGTTTCTCCGGCCTGAACCACGACGTCTACGACGCCAACTGGAAGAGCCAGTTCATTTCCGGCGTCATGCAGCCCGTCATGATGGTCATCGGGAACCTCTCCTACGTCACCGTCTGCATCCTCGGCGCGGTCCTCGTGCTGCGCGGCGAGATCAAGTTCGGCGTGATCGTGTCGTTCATCCTTTACACGCGCATGTTCACCTCGCCGCTGTCGCAGATCGCGCAGAGCATGACCGCCCTGCAAAGCGTGGCGGCCGCCGCGACCCGCATTTTCGACTTCCTGGAAAATGAAGAGCTCGCCGACGAGAGCGACAAGCCCGCCCGCGAAGGCCGGCCCGTCGGCGCCGTCACCTTCGATCACGTCCGCTTCGCCTACCCGGACCATCCGGACCGGATCATCATCAAGGACTTCTGCGCCGACATCAAACCCGGCCAGAAAGTCGCCATCGTCGGCCCGACCGGCGCCGGGAAGACCACCATGGTGAACCTGCTCATGCGCTTCTATGAGATCAAAGAGGGGCAGATCCTGATCGACGGCGTGTCCACGAAGGATATGCGGCGCGAGGACATCCACGACATGTTCGGGATGGTGCTGCAGGATACCTGGATGTTCGAAGGGACCGTCCGCGAGAACCTCGTCTTCAACCTCGAAGGCGTGACCGACGAAAAACTCGAGCGCGTCGCCAAAGCCTGCGGCATCAGCCATTTCATCCACTCGCTGCCGCAGGGCTTTGACACGGTCCTGTCCGAAAGCACGACCATTTCGGCCGGCCAGAAGCAGCTCTTCACGATCGCCCGCGCCATGCTGCAGGCGAACCCGATGATCATCCTCGACGAAGCCACGAGCTCCGTGGATACCCGCACCGAGCAGATCATCCAGGATACCATGGAACGGCTCACCGTCGGCCGCACCTGCTTCATCATCGCGCACCGGCTGAGCACGATCAAAAACGCCGACCTCATCCTGGTCATGAACGAGGGCGACGTGATCGAGAAGGGCACGCATACGGAACTCCTCGCGGCGGGAGGCTTCTACGCGAAGCTCTACAACGCCCAGTTCGAGCAGGCGGAGGCTGTGTAAGTTATGGAAGATCCGAATCTCATGCAGGAGCCGGCATCGCTCGCCGAAACTCCCGCCGAAGAGGCTGCGCAGCCCCAAAAAAAGAACGCGGAACTTGTCCGCGTCGTCAAGTTCGTCTTATTTTCCGCCAGCGCGGGGCTCATTGAGATCGGCTCCTTCGCCCTCCTGAACGAGACCCTGCACCTCGATTACTGGGTCAGCTACCTGATCGCGCTCGTGCTGTCGGTCCTGTGGAACTTTACCCTGAACCGGAAGTTCACCTTCAAATCGGCCGCGAACGTCCCCGTCGCCATGCTGAAGGTGGCCGCCTACTACCTGGTCTTTACGCCCCTTAGCTCCTGGCTGGAGCACGTCTATACGATGCAGTGGGGCTGGAACGAGTACCTCGCGACCGCGGCCAACATGGCCCTCAACCTCGTCACCGAATTCCTCTACCAGCGCTTCTTCGTCTTCGGCAACAGTCTGGATACGCAGGAGAAATAAAAAGACCTGACATCACAATATGTGATCTCAAGTCATACAGCAAGGCCGGCGCCCATCGGGCGCCGGTCTTGTCACAGATGACGGTCTCGCCCTGCTCGATGCGGAACAAATAGACGTAATCCGTGTTCACGCCTTTGTATTGATAACGCCAGTCCTTACTGTCTCACGATTCATACAAAGCGCTATTCCTTTATATACAGGGGTTCAGTCCTTCCGTCCGGGTAGACCAGGAAGATGGAATATGGGGTTTTAGTGTTAGCCCCGCAAAGTAGAAGTTGATTTCCGTCTTTAAGATCATACTCGATGTTAATGGAATTCGTATACTCTCTCTGCCTGTGCGGCAGTTTGTCAAAGTCTGAGAAAAGCACATTTTCCGCGCCCTTTTCCGCAATATACTTTTTAACGTCTTCAGCCGTATTCGGGGGCTGCTTGCCTCTTATGATATACACTGCCGCAATCGCAACTATTGCGGTGATCAGAAACGGTATGGCTTTTTTCAGTTTCATTTCCTCCCTCCCTTTATAGCTCAAACAATTAACATCTTTATTGGCCTGTAAGTATTGTTGAGGTATTATATTTTACTATATAAAATCCTACAAATGTTGAATAATTCAAACTTTTTTCATTTTCTTGTCTCTCCTCACATTTTGTCATTTTTTTGTGTCCCGGTTCTTCGAACAAATCCATTAAATGAATAATAGAACGACAAAGAATTATTGTCAACTATTCATATATCCTCCTTTCACGGATTAAGCGTGGTAACTCAATCATAGTGTCAGAAGGCTGGAAGGGCAACTCGCCCTTCCTTTTTCGTATGTAAATGGCCTGCCGGCATCGCCGGCAGGCCTCTGAAATCCAGCAGACCCGAAAGTTAGACCCTAAAACCAGACCCTAAAGTTGTACCCGAAAGTTCGTCCCTAAAACCGACAGACCCTAAACAACTTTGGATATCCGAAATAAAAAGACCTGACATCACGAAATGCGATCTCAGGTCACAAAGCAAGGCCGGCGCCCATCGGGCGCCGGTCCTTTCATTTCCCGGCTTCCCGGGATGCCCGTTCTTTCGCTTCCTCCGACATCTTTTTCAACGTATCTTCACTGACAGTCTCATACCATTCGCCGCCTATTTCAATGTAGACCTCGCCCTCCGCAAGAACACACTTTGCGCCGACAGCTTCTTCAAAATTGCTCTCACCGTCCTTTGACGGTGCGATCCTGTTTGCTCCGGTATAGACCGTGATGCCGGTTTCCGGGTCTTTTCCTTCAGGCGCAAAGCCCGCTTTCTTTCCGTAGAAATAATACATCTTTCCTGCGAGGCGGAAACAGCGCGGGGGGGTGTCCCCTTCTGCGACGACCTTTGCAGACGCTTCTGCAGCGGCCGCCTCGCTCATGATCGCATAAAACGGCCCGGTGCTGTCCGCGCCGGCACCGTAAACACGGCCCTCACAGCGGAAATACGGATAGGTAACGATCACGCTCCCTGTCTCCGTGATGATTTCAACACTCAGCGTCTGCGCTCCGGGCGCATCGTAAGCCGACGCCGAAGCCGGCCTGAAAACAGAGCTTTTGACCGCCTTCACCACCTCTTCCACGATCTTCTGCTCAGTGATTCGCGTCTCTTCGCCGCTCGCCCTTATTATCACTTCCTTCACCGGCGAGGAAATGAGTTTCTCCATATCCAGTGATTTCCCGCAGGCGGACAGGCACAGGCACACGAAGACCGTAAGCAGCATCAACCGCGTTTTCTTCATGACAGAACCTCCTTCTCCTTATCCCGGCACCTTGATCAGGGTCTCGATTTCGGTTATCCCGGCCAGGATGTAAATGAAGCGTTTGATTTTTTCCTCAGTCTGCGGGCGCAATCTCCTTCAGGAGCTTTTCGACCTTCCCGGCCATCTCGGCGAGGGCGCCGGGCGCAAAAGGCGAGGCAAGGCCGGCTTCCTCCAGAAGCTGCGGCCAGAGCCTGGTGCCGCCCTTTTTGGACAGGGCGATGTAGCGTTTGAACGCGCCTGCGTAGTCCTCCTGCGAGGCCAGCAGGAAGGCGAAAGCCGCGGTCTGCGCGAGCACATAGTCGATGTAGTAGAAGGGGCTCTCGTAGATGTGCATCTGATACTGCCAGCGGGTGCCCTCTTCGATATAAGGGATGCCCTTCGTGCTGATCCACGGACGGAATTTCGCTTCCAGCCCGTTCCAGCAGGCCTTGCGCTCGGCCGGCGTCATGTCGGGGTTCTCGTACACGAGGTGCTGGAAATAGTCCACGATGGTGCCGTAAGGGATGAAGGTCAGAGCGTCCAGCGCATGCATGAAGCGGTAGTCCGCCGCCTTGTCGCCGAAGAACTTGTCCATGTGCGGCCAGGCAAAGAATTCCATGCTCATGGAGTGGGTCTCGGCCGTCTCCATGCCCATCTGCAGTTCGAACGGCTCGTTGTCAAAGGTGAACCAGGCGTTCAGGGCGTGGCCGGCTTCGTGGGTCATGACGTCCACGTCGCCCGCGGTGCCGTTGAAGTTCGCGAGGATGAAGGGCTGCCTAAACAGTTCGAACGAAGTGCAGTAACCGCCGCCCCATTTGTTCTTGCGGGAGTCGACGTCGAAAGCCTCCGCGTCCATCATCATGTCGATGAAGGCGCCGGTCTCCTCGCCCATGGCGTGGTACATCTTCTTCGCGGCCTCGAAAATGGCCTCCTTGCCGAGGGGCTTCGGGTCGCCGCCGGGGATCACGACGTCGTTATCGTAGATCATGAAATCGCCTTCGATGCCGAGCTTCTTCGCATTTTCAAGGCGCAGGCGCGCCACCGCGGGCACGATATCTTTCAGGATGTTCCCGCGGAAGACGGCCACGTCCTCCTGCCCGTAGGCAAGGCGGCCCATGCGGTAGTAGCCGAGCTCAACGAAGTTTTTGTAGCCCATTTTCTTCGCCATACGGTCGCGGATGTGCACCAGGCGGTCGAAAATGTCATCCAGTTCGGCGGCGTGCGCGGCCAGCCCTTTGCCGAGCGCCTCATAGCATTCCTTCCGGGTCGCGCGGTCCTCGGACTTCGCGTAGCCCATCAGGATCGAGCGGGGCATCTTCTCGCCGCGGAACTCGAAATCCATCCCGGCCATCAGCTTGCTGTATTCCATGACGACCTTGTTTTCCTCGACCATGTCCTCGATGATCGCGGGCGACATGCTCTTTAATTCGATCTCCCACTGCCTGAAGACGAGCTTTCCGAGTTTTTCCTCCAGTTCGGCGCGAAGCGGCGACTCCATCATGGCTTTGATATACTCCTGATTCAGAGCCTGCGCCTGCGGACCGATCTCGTCGTAGTATTCGTTCTCGGCCACGTAGAATTCGTCCACCGTGTTGATGGTATAGCGCATGCTCGCGAGCGAAGCGTTGGTGTAGAAGCGCCACACGAGCGCCTTGTATTCACTGCGCGCCGCCAGGACTTCTTCTGCGGTCTTCGCGCCGCGGATCTTCGCCACGATCTGCGGTATTTTTTCCTGCAGTTCTTCGATCGTTACCCGTTCGTAGGGCAGTTCGGAAACCTTCATTTCGAATCTCCTTTATGATTATTCAAATGTATTCCAGTTAGTTGAGCAGGAGGATCCTTCGGCTCGCTCCGCTCGCTCAGGATGACAGCCGTTGTCATTCCGGGCATTTTCCGTGTCATTCCGGGCATTTTCCGTGTCATTCCGAGCATTTTCCGTGTCATTCTGAGCGAAGCGAAGAATCTTCCTGTTTAAGCCCGCGGCGCTTTTTTCCGGCAGCTGGGCCAGGATCACGGCGGCAAACAGGACCGCGCAGCCGATGATCTCCCTCCCGGAGAGGCGCTCGTGCAGGATGATCCAGCCCGTGAGCGCCGAGAACACAGCCTCGAGGCTCATGATGAGCGATGCGATCGCGGGATCCGTGTATTTCTGGCCGAGCATCTGCAGAGTATAGCCGACCGCGCCGCTCATGACACCGGCGTAGAGGATCGGCACGGCCGCCGCGGTGATGTCCGCCCAGCGCGGCGTTTCGAAAAGGAGCATCCCGATCCCGCTGACGACGGCGGTCACGAGGAACTGCAGCCCGGCCAGCAGGAGCACGTTGTCGGTCCCCTTCGAAAAATGATCCACGCTCATGATCTGGAACGAGAAAATGACCGCACAGAGGATCATCAGGGCGTCGCCCTTTTCGATCGTAAAGCCTGCCTTCACACTGATGAGATACAGGCCGATGACGCTGAGCGCGACGCACAGCCAGATCCGAAGCGGCGGGCGTTTCCCGAAAAAGATGCCGAGAAGCGGCACGCCCACCACATAGAGTGCCGTAATAAAGCCGCCCTTGCCGACCGTCGTCGTTTCGATCCCCACCTGCTGCGAAAGGCTCGCGAGAGCAAGGAAGATCCCGCAGACAAGGCCGCCCGTAAGGGCATGCTTAAACTCCGCCCGGCCAAGCGGCATCGTCCCGCCGCGCCGCCCGCGGATCAGGCCGAGCGGGATCAGGATCGCCGCCGACAGAATGTAGCGGGTGCAGACAAAGGTGCAGGCCTGCACGTACTTCGTTCCCTCGCTCTGCGCAACAAAAGCAGCGCCCCAGATCATTGCGGCGAGGACTAAAAGCAGGCTCATCAGTTTGGCAGACGGCTTCTTCTCCAATTATATCGACTTTTTACCTGAACTGCACGGCGGTGCCGTAGGCCATGACCTCGGCCGCGCCCTGCGTCACGGAAGCGGACGCATAACGCACGCACACGATGGCGTCGGCGCCGAGCGCCTCAGCCTCTTCGACCATGCGCTTGGTCGCGAGCGCCCGCGCGTTGTTCATCATTTCGTTGTACTTGGTCAGCTCGCCGCCCACCAGGGTCTTCAGGCCGGCACCGATGTCCTTGAAGGCATTGACC
The DNA here is from genome assembly GCA_017428265.1 of Lachnospiraceae bacterium. Classification (GTDB taxonomy): domain Bacteria; phylum Bacillota; class Clostridia; order Lachnospirales; family Lachnospiraceae; genus UBA6987. Next base: position 22,561 of record JAFRRD010000051.1, read on the forward strand.
GTCTGGATGGTCGAGCCCTTGACCAGGCCGAGCGTTTCAAGCGTTCTGCCGCTGATCGTTTCAGTAGTTGCTAAGATCATCTTCTTCTCCTTTGTCGATCTCCCGGATGCGGGTGATCAGTACCCAGATCATGCCGACGCCCAGTGCTGCGAGCGGAACGGCAAGAAGGAACAGCAGCGGCTTCGTCATCGCCGCCGCAAAGAACAGCATGTAAATGTACACCGCGAGGTATCCCACGAAGAGGACCGCGATAACGATCGGAGCGATCATTTTCTTTCCGTGTTCTTTTTTCATCTCTGCTCTCCTTCCGCTTCCAATATGCCACAAAAAAGGGAAATGTGCAAGAAAAAACCTGCCATTTCCCTTCTTTGCGCTGCCCTGCCGCCGTGCGGCGGGAGCGCAGTTCATTTTCCTTTTCTTGCCGGCATGCTCTCCGCGGTGACCTGAGCCGCCCTCTTGTTCTTCTGTGCCTCGACGCGGTCGTCGCGCAGGGCCAGCATGATCTTCAGCGAATCCGTCCGTGTGATGCGGAACTGCTTTTCAAAAGCCGGGACCAGTCGCTTTTCCAGCCCGAAAACGCCCTTTTTCCGCTCTGCCGTATACATTTCGTACGCCTTGTGATAGTCTTCGGCGCTCAGGATCTTCGCATGGTCGTACCCGCCCACGCGGCTGACCGTGTTCTGGATCATGATCATGGCTTTCGGGTCCACGCGGTTGATGTTTTCCCGGAAGATCCGGACCTGCTTGCGGTCGATCGTAGACAGGACGAGGTACTTCGGCGTGCCGTCGCGCCCCGCTTCGACGTTCAGCACCGTCAGGCCGTAGCCGAAGGAGCGAAGGTAATCCAGCACCTGCGCATCCCGGCCGCTCGTCACCACCTGCATGGTGACCTGGCCGCTCACGATGGCGCCGGCGAGCTTGCCGCCCACGAAGGTCCCGGCTGCGTAGCCGCCGGCATAGGAGACCGCGGTGAGGATCGCGGGGGCGTCGCCGGTCAGAGCGTCCTTGACGACCATGTACCAGATGAAAACTTCCAGAAAACCGATAAGAGCAGACAGCAGCGTCTTCTCCTTGACCGTCAGGATCGTACGGATCGTCCCGAGCGAGACGTCGATGATCCTGCAGAAGAAGATCGTCAGGCAGCTGATCAGAATATGTGTGTTCATAACAGTCATACCTCTTCTCCGCGCGCCTTTTTTGCGCGCGAGCCCCTATTATAACACACAATTTTTAAAATGCTACCCCAAATTTATTCTTTTTTCAGCCTGTCAAAACTGATCGGGCTGCGCGTTTCTCCGCGCCCTGCGGCGGGACAGTCCGTTCACGATGATGCCGAAGATCACCAGCCCCAGTCCGATGCCGGCCGCGGTCAGATTCCTCGTCTGATGGAAGCCCAGGAAGGCTTCGGAGAGGGAATACGCAAAATAGTTTTCCTCCGCGAGCCCCTGCCAGAACGTACCCCGCTCCGGATGAAGCGCGCCCGATGCGGCCAGGGGACCGCAGACCGTGATCAGCAGGGCGCCGATCCCGATGAACGCGTCTCCGACGATGTGCCGGTCGGCGACAAAGTACAGGAGGACGAGGACGGCAATGACGGCGATCAGAACATAGCCCGGCAGCATGGAAAATGCTATATCCAGGACTTTCTCTTCTTCGGCTCCCATCTGGCGGCGCAGGTAGGCCGTGTTCAGATCCTTCGGCATCTCTTCCGCCAGTTTTTCCGAGATCTGATCCTTATACATGCCGGGGAACAGTTCCTCTTTCAGGAATTCGATCAGAAGAGCCCTGTCTTTTTCTTCAACTTTTCCCGTCTCCCGGAACGTCCAGATCATTTCGTCATACTTTTTAGCCGGATCGTGCTTCTTCAGATGATTCTCAAGCCTCTCCGTAAAGTCGGCATCCACCTCTCCGGCGATGACATAATCCGCCGCGACCTCAAGGTTTTTTTGAGAGAAGCTGGGGAGCAGGTCCTCAAGCAGATGCCAGTTTTCCTCCACGAACACGTCGATCTCATTTGCCGTGAGACCGGCATAGCTCGTTCCGTTTTTGAGGTCCTCCAGGATCTCGCCGACTTCCCGGGCGATAAACGATCTGAGCGTGGACCCTTCGAGCTTTTCTTTCATCTCGGCTGCCGTAACAGCTTCGGAACCGAATGCTTTATTGACCGATTCGGTCATCCTGTCGAGAAGCGTCCCGTTCCCGTTGCCGCCGACGTCCGAAAGTTTGATCTCGTCCAATTCGATGCTGTCAAGGCAGTATTCGATCCCCTTCTGCGAAAGGATATCCCGCAGTTCCCACCAGAAGACCCCCACCGTCAGGGGAGCAAGCAGCAGGATCGATAAAAAGACCGAAGCGATCACGGACCCTGCCGTTCTGCGTTTCCGTTGTTCAGGCATATGCAAAACCTCCGATTTCCGGCAAGCCGGTTATGCTTTGTTTCCCGTTTTCAGTCCTTCGGACAGAGATAATCCATGAAAACAGGGATGCGTTTTTCCCAGGCGGCTTCATTGTGCACGGCGCCCGGGACGACCCGCGCCGCCGTATGCGCACCGGCCCGGGAGAGCCCGGCCGCCGTCCGGAACATCTCCGCCCAGTGGCCGGCGCAGCGTCCGCCCCATTCCGCGCTGCCGTAGTCCATATAGACGCGGGTCGGCTGCGCGAGCGGCATTTTCTCCCTGATGAGGGCCGCCATCTGCCGGGGATGCAGGAAAAGGCAGGGCGAAAGGGCCGCGCCGCGGGAGAAGACGTCGTTGTACGCGATCATGGCCCAGACTGTCATGAGGCCGCCCATGGAGCTTCCCGCGAGCATCGTATGGTCCCGGTCGGGGAGCGTGCGGAATTCTTCATCGATTGCGGGTTTCAGAGTCTTCGCAATCCAGTCCATCGTCTCTTTTCCGCGACCCTCGATGAAGCCGGTCTGCCGGCGGTCGAAGTCCCAGGGCGAATATTCGGACAGCCTTCTGTTGCCTTCCGGATTGCACTCGACGCCGACGAGGATGAGCGGCAGCTTCGTTTTCTGCAGGTATTCCTTCATGCCCCAGCTTTTGCCGTAGGTCGCGTGGCTGTTGTAGAAAACGTTGTGGCCGTCAAACATATAGAGAACGGGATAACGGCGCTCCGACGCCTCATAGTCCTTCGGAAGGTAAATGTAGAGCCTGCGCGGCTTTTCGGTCGGCAGGGCGGGGATCCGGATCTTGCGGACGATGATCATGCGGTTTCTCCTCTTTGATCAGGCATTGAAAATGTATCTGTCCATCCGTTCGAAGGCTTCACGGATGCGCTGTGTCGGGGAGGCGAGGTTCAGGCGGATGCATTCGGGCGCCTGGAAAAGGCTGCCGTCCTGCCAGCCGACGCCATAGTCCCAGCCCTTCTGCAGGAGCTCCGCCGGCGTCATGCCGTGCGCGGCGAGCCATTTGCTGCAGTCGAGGAACATCATGTAGGTGCCCTCGGAGCGGAAGGCCGACACGCCTTCAAAGCGGTCGCGCACGCAGTCCGCGCCGAGGTTGACGTTTTCCGTCAGCACGGGCAGGAGCTGGTCCAGCCAGCTTTCGCCCTCCGCGCTGTAGGCGCCGATCAGAGCGTACTGCGAAAGGACGTTCATGGAATTGTAATGGACCCGGGCGCCGATGCTTTCCACGCGCTCGCGGAGCGTTTTATCGTAAATGACGTGGTAGCTGCCGATGAGCCCGGCCAGATTGAAGGTCTTGGACGGCGCATAGAGCCCGACGACATGGGTCTTCGCCCAGTCGCTCACCGACTGTGCGGGAGTACATTTCGCACCGTTTATCAAAAGATCGGACCAGATCTCGTCGGAAATGACGCCGACGCCGTTCCGCTCATAAATTGCCATCGCTTCGGCGATCTCTTCCTTCGTCCAGACGCGCCCGCAGGGGTTGTGGGGATTACAGAAAATGGCTGCGTGGATGTGATTTTCACGGATCTTTTGCTCCATGTCCTCAAAGTCCATGCGCCAGACGCCGTCTGCGTCGCGCACGAGCGGACTGTGGACGATCTTGAAGCCCGCGTCCTCCACGCTGTGCGTAAAGCCCATGTAGGTCGGGCTGTGCAGGAGGACCTTTTCTCCGGGCACGGCAAAGAGTTTAAGCGCAGAAACCACGCCGCCCAGCACGCCGTTTTCATAGCCGATCACGGAGCGGTCAAGGTCGGCCACGCCCTTGCGGCGCGCGTGCCAGTCGATGATCGCCTCATAATAGGCATCCGAAGGGGAAAAATAACCGAAGGCCGGGTGCTCGATCCGGCGGATCATTTCCTCCTGCACCGACTTCGGCACGGGGAAATTCATGTCGGCGACCCACATCGGGATGCTGTCGAAGCCCTCTTTCGGCGCGGTCGGCGCGAAGCCCTTCCAGAGCGGGTCCCCGATCGCATCCACGGCGATCGCGTCATGCCCGCGGCGGTCCAGCAGCGCGGTAAAATCGTATGTCACGGCATTTCCTCCTGTCTGCAGCTCATGAGCCCGGCCTCTGATCATCGGGGCCGGGCATTTCGTGCCTTTGCGGATCTGTCAGTTTCCCGCCGGTGCAGCAGGCGTGTATTTATCCCGTTGCATGTAGGCGCCGCCGTCGGCTCCGGTCTGCTTGTTCATCCAGAAGCCGTCCTTCCGGACCTCAAACCAGACCGCATCGCTGACGTAGGGATACAGGGTGCAGTAAAAGCCTTTTTCCTGCAGCGCCAGAAGCAGCCTGTCAACCTCTTCGGTGCCCAGGTTGATCAGTTCGGCACTGACCAGATCAACGATCAGGATGCTTTCGAGCCCGACTTTTTCCGCAGCGATCTGCATAAGCTCTTCCAGGCTGCCGGCAGCATGGCCGGACAGCGCCGCATTTTCCACTTTTTCGAAATCCACGGAGACCTTTATGATCCCTTCTCCCAGGACTTCCGTGACCAGAGCCTGCAGTTTGTCCTCTGCCTCCTGCCTTAAGTACAGGCAGTAATAGTCATCGGTGGCCGCATTTCCTTCGCTCCGGGAGACCCAGACGGTAAAGGAATCCCCGTAGGCCTTGGAACTGACCGCAAACGGGACCGACGACATCTTGTCCGAGAAGTCCACGCGCGCATCGCTGAGCGTGAAGGTATCGGACACGGCCTTGTTGTTCTGCAGCGCCTTGACGTATTCCGCAGCTTTTGCGTGCAGCTTCTTCTCTTCGTTCTTCGTGCAGCCGGACAGGGCTCCGGCCAGAAGGACGAGGGCCAGAGCAGCCGCTGCGAGACGCATCATTTTCTTCATAAAACACCTTCCTTATCCGACGACTGTCGTCTGGGAGACCGGGATGCGGTCGATATGGCCGTAAAACTTGATCGTGACCGGGCCGCCCTCCGGCGAATGCAGTTCAAAGACGACCTTGTCATTGCCGTAGACGCGGATGACGTACGGGAACGGCGCGTCGTAGTCCTTTTCGTAACGGTCGGTATAGACGCCCCAGGGCGTTACGGCCTTGCCGGCAGCATTAATGTTCCCGCCGTCGCCGCTCAGTTCCGCGTGGGCGTTCGCCATCCCGAGCACGCCGGAGATCGCATAGCTCTGCGCGATGTCGCCGCTCGTCATATGGTAGTCCCAGTCGAACCAGTAGGAGTCCGGCTCGCTTTCCGTCTCAAAATCCTTTTTCCCGGCGGCCATCTGCGCGAGCATCGGCCCCGCGATCGCGTCTGTATAGGGGTCTGAAGGCTTCTGCACGACCTCATGGTTCTCGTCCATGACCAGATCCAGGGAACCGATGAAGCCCTCTTCCTTCTCCTTGTTGTACGGCGACAGCTTCATGATGAAGTTATCGTTGCGGAACCAGCCGGCCATCCGGTTCGCGGAGGTCCGCCCGCCGAGCGAGCCGATCATCGCGGTGATGCCCGAAAGGTCCGCGCCGTAGACAAGCGCGAGGCTCCCCTTGTAAACGCCGTCCCGCGCCGGGCCGACGTGTGAGCAGGAAAGCTGCAGGCCGTATTTCATCTTCGCAAGGCCCATGGCGTCCAGCGCCGAGGTATCGTCGACCGTGACGGTCCAGACGTAACCGCTGTTTGCCGCCTGGTCGTTTTTCCATTCGTTGTCCAGTTTGTCCCAGAAGGAATCCACGCCGCCTTCGCCCCAGCCGGGCTTTACGCCTTCCGCATCCGCGGCGGCGCCGGCCGCGCTGCAGGCCGCAGCGGCTTCCTCAAAGGTCGCGGGACCCGCATTTTCCGCCGTTTCTCCGGCCTTCGCGTCCGCATTTTCCTTCTTTTCCGCCGATTGTGCAAGGCTCTCCGCCGCCTTTTCCGCGGCCTTGTGCGCCGCATCGGCGACCTTGTCTTCCGCCTTTTGCACGGCGCCGGAGATCTTATCCTCCGCCTTCTGCACGACCGGTTTGATGACGCTTTGCGTTCCCTGCTTCACGGCATCGCCTATCTTCTCTGCTGCCTTATTCAACAATTTGTCCAAGAGTCCCATGCTGACCTCCCTGCCGCTGCGCGGACTTTATGTCTGATCCCAAGTGTTTCTTATGTTCCACGCTGCCTTTCCGTTCGCCGCGGTCCTTGACCGTTGGTCCCGGATAGCCGAAAAATGCCGCCGCGGCCGGAGGCCGGCGGTGCTGTAAATTATATTATACCACAGACAGAGGGCCTGTGTCCTCTTTTTCTTATTCGGTCGGTGCCTGTTCGCTTTCGGCGGCCTGCCGGCGGAGATTCAGCAGGTTGTAGACCAGTATGGAAATAAAGACGATCGCGGCGCCGATAAGGGAAAGCGGCGTCAGCATTTCGCCGTAGAAGACCGCGACCAGGACCGGGTTCAGCACCGGCTCCACCCCGCTGATCAGGCTCGCCCGGATGGGCGGCGTGATCTCCAGGCCTTTGGTCAGGAAGACATAGGCAAGGCCCAGCTGGAAAATGCCCAGGATCAGGATCGGGATCCAGACCTCCCACCCGGCGGACAGGGGCCGCTCCGCGATCAGAAAAGGCAGGCCGGTCAGAACGTTCAGCACCATGCCGATAAAAACGGAAGACAGACTGTCCGAGTCTTCGTGGGCATTCAGCATGAACACGCCGGCATAGGAGATGCCGGAAATGAGAGCCAGGATATCTCCGAGAAGATGCCCCGAGGACAGGCTGTCCACGAAAAAGCAGACTACTCCGGAAAAAACAAGGATCGCCGCGATGAGGTCCAGCCGACCCGGCTTCTTTTTGATGAGAAGCGACGAGAAGACCATGACCCAGATGGGTGCCGTAAACTGCAGGATGATCGTGTTGCCGGCGGTCGTGAGTTTATTGGCCAGGCAGTAAAGGATATTGGTCCCGAGGATCGCAAGCGCACCGACGATCACCGTGTGGTTGATGACGAGCTTATGGCGGCTCAGGCGGAAAAAGACGGCAAGCACGAGGACCGAAAAAATGTTCCGCGCGCTGTTGATGGCAAGGGCGTTCCAGGGGATCAGTTTCATGCACAGGCCGCCGATGCTGAATAAGACCGCAGCCAGCAAAACAAAAATCGTGCCCTTCAGGGCAGATGAACGTGTATTCTGCATACCGGTCCTCCTATCCGAAGAAAAAGCGAAAACGGCGGCGTTTCCGCTTCAGCGTTTCCTTCGGCAGCATCCGGATCAGGCCGGCGCCGTTTTTCTTCAGCCAGTCCTGGGCCTGTTTATATTCCGGGTAAAAACGCTTTACCATAAAGTAAAAGTACTTCGAGTGGTTCATGTATTTCAGGTGGCAGAGTTCGTGCACCACCACGCTGTCCAGGGCCTCCGACGGCGCGAGCAGGAGCAGGGCGTTGAAATTGAGATTCCCTTCCTTCGTGCAGCTGCCCCAGCGGGTCTTCTGGGTGCGGACGGTGATGCGGCCGGGCTCGACCTTCATAAGCGGCGCATAGTACGCCACGCGCTCGAGGAACACGGGCCGCGCCTTTTTGACGAGCGCCTTACGCTCCTCTTCCGTGAAGCGCTTGCCGTCCTTCGGGAAACTCATGGGATCGGGTTCATGCACGGCCGAACACTTCCTTTTCCAGGATCCGGGCAAAGGCTTCGAGACCCTCGGCGTCTTCTTCCGTAAAGCGCGCCGGGCTTGCGGAATCAAGGTCCAGCACGCCCGCCACCGCGCCGTTTGCGTCAAAGAGCGGCACCACGATCTCTGAGCGGGAGGCCGCGTCGCAGGCGATATGGCCCGGAAAGGCGTGAACGTCCGGGACCAGCTGGGTCCTTCGTGTCTGTGCGGCCGTGCCGCATACGCCCCGTCCCCAGGGGATCTCGATGCACGCGGTCTTTCCCTGGAAGGGGCCGAGGACGAGCATCTGCCCGTCGGCTGTGGGGGAAGTCAGATAAAAGCCTGCCCAGCTCACGTCCGGCAGCATCTGATACAGCAGCGCTGCCGCATTTGCCAGATTCGCAGTCCGGTGCGGTACGCCGCTGACCAGGCTCTCAAGGCACATGTTGATCTCCGTGTATGTCATGATAAGTACTCCTTTTTTCGAGAAGATCCTTCGTCGCTTCCGCTCCTCAGGATGACAAAAGCTGTGTCATCCTGAGCGAAGCACCCGCAGGGTACAAGCGAAGGATCTTCTTAAGCATATCTTAAATTTATGAAATCTTCCAGTCCTTTCCCGTTTTCTTTGACGGAAAAACATTTTCGTGCTATACTGAAGCTGTACAGAGATTCCCGGCAAATACCGTTCACTTAAGGACCAGACATGAATGAAAAAAAATTAACGGAGAAAGACCTGCGGGCCTTCATCCGTCTTCTTGCAGGCGCCTCGCCCGCTCCGGGGGGAGGCGGCGGTAGCGCGCTCATCGGAGCCACCGGTACCGCGCTCGGCATGATGACTGCCGCCCTGACCGTCAACAATCCGAAATATGCGGATCTCAGAGAGGGGACTCAATCGGCCCTGGACCAGGGCATGCCCCTGACCGCAGCCTTCCTGGATGCGGTGGACCGCGACGCCGAAGTGTGGAAGCGCTCTCTGCGCGCGCTGCTCCTGCCTCAGGACGATAAGATCCAGGAGGAGATCCGCCAGGACACCCTGGACCAGGCCGCGCGTGACTGCTCCCGGGTGCCGCTCGACGTCCTCCGCCTGTGCAAGGAGGCCACGGACCTGCTTCTCGCGCTGGAGGATATGGTCGAAGAGGACGCGGCTGACGAACTCGGCGTTGCTGCGGCGGCGCTTGCCGCCTCCGCCAGAAGTTCCTGGCTCAACATCCTTGCCGACTTGAAGAGCCTTTCCGGACGGGACGATCCCTTCGTCATTTCCGCCTACGCGGAAGGCAAGCGCATCATGGAATATGTGACCACCCGCTGCGATGCCATGTACGAAAGGATGCTCGCCGTCTGCGACCTGTAAACGGAATGTCATCCTGAGGAGACCGCAGGCCGACGAAGGATCCTCAAATCAAAAGCAGAAAAAAAGACCCCGCACCTGATATGTACCCCCTTTACTGGACAACACCAGCAAAGGGGGTATATTTATGCGATACAGTTACAAGTTCAAACGAGACGCTGTCGATTTATATCGGCAAGGCAAGTGGCCGGAAACGCCGGAAGGAATCAAACCGGGAAA
>JAFRRD010000052.1 GCA_017428265.1 Lachnospiraceae bacterium
GGCATTTATACCAAAGCTGCTGACGTCGGCGCCGACCTGGTCGGCAAGGTCGAAGCCGGCATCCCCGAAGACGACCCGAGAAACCCTGCGACGATCGCTGACAACGTCGGTGACAACGTGGGCGACGTGGCCGGCATGGGCGCCGACCTGTTCGAATCCTATGTGGGCTCCCTGATCTCCGCCGTCACGCTGGGCGTGGTGGGCTACCAGGTCAAGGGCGCGTTCTTCCCGCTGCTGATCGCGGCCCTGGGCATCCTGGCCGGCATCATCGGCTGCTTCTTCGTGAAAGGCGATGAGAACGCCAACCCCCATAAAGCGCTGAAGATGGGCAGCTACGTGGCGTCCGGGCTGGTCGTGGCCGGCACGATCGGGCTGAGTTTCCTCTTCTTTAACAACATCAAAGCGGCCATCGCCATCATCTGCGGCCTGATCGTCGGCCTGATCATCGGCTCCGTCACGGAGATCTACACGTCCGCGGACTACCGCTTCGTGAAGAAGATCGCCCAGCAGTCGGAGACCGGCCCGGCCACCACGGTCATCAGCGGCATCGCGGTCGGCATGCAGTCCACGGCGGTCCCGATCCTGCTGATCGCGGTCGGCATCGTGGGCGCCTACCTCTCCTTCGGCCTGTACGGCATCGCCCTGGCGGCGGTCGGCATGCTGTCCACCACCGGCATCACCGTGGCCGTGGACGCGTACGGCCCCATCGCGGACAATGCGGGCGGCATTGCGGAAATGAGCGGCCTGCCCAAATCCGTCCGGAAGATCACGGACAAGCTGGACGCCGTGGGCCACACCACCGCGGCCATGGGCAAAGGCTTCGCCATCGGCTCCGCTGCCCTGACCGCGCTCGCCCTGTTCGTGTCCTACGCGCAGGCCGTCGGTCTGTTCGAAGCGGGCATCAACGTCCTGGATTACAAGGTCATCATCGGCCTGTTCGTCGGCGGCATGCTGCCGTTCATGTTCTCCTCCATGACCATGGACTCCGTCTCCAAGGCGGCGTACAAGATGATCGAGGAAGTACGTCATCAGTTCCGGACCATCCCGGGCATCCTGGAAGGCACCGGCAAGCCCGACTACAAGCGCTGCGTCGCCATTTCCACGCAGGCCGCCCTGAAGGAAATGCTGATCCCCGGCATCATGGCCGTGGTCTCGCCGCTCCTTGTCGGCTTCCTGCTCGGCCCGACCGCTCTCGGCGGCATGCTGGCCGGCTCTCTGGTGACCGGCGTTCTGCTGGCCATCTTCATGTCCAACTCGGGCGGTGCCTGGGACAATGCGAAGAAGTACATTGAAGAAGGCAACCACGGCGGCAAGGGCTCCGAAGCCCACCACGCGGCTGTCGTCGGCGATACCGTAGGTGATCCGTTCAAGGATACCTCGGGTCCGTCCATCAACATCCTGATCAAACTGATGACGGTGGTTTCACTGGTGTTCGCGGCGCTGATCAAAGCGGTCGGCGGACTGCTGTAAGGAGGCAGACATGTTAACATATCCCAAGGAATTTGAACATATCGTTGAAAAAGCCAAATCGGTCGACCGTCCGCGCAAGGTAGCCGTCGTCGGTGCCAACAGCGCGAACATCCTGCAGGGCGTTTTTGCCGCGCAGGAGGCCGGCTTTGCGGAACCGATCCTGATCGGCAACTTCCGCAAGACCAAGGAAATGCTCGAGGAACTCGGCCTGGCGGACCGTGACTACGATTTCTATCCGGTCAACAACAACGGCAACCCGGTCCAGTTTGCGATCGAAATGATCGGGGCCGGCAGTGCCGACGTCCTGATGCGCGGCAATATTATGACCCGTGACTTCCTGCTCCCGGTCATGAACAAGACCAATCACCTGATTAAGGAAGGCCGTCTGGTCACCCACATCAACGTGATGAAATGCGATGAATATGACCGTCTGCTGGCCATTTCCGACTGCACCCTGCTTGTGGAGCCGTCCATCGAACAGCGCGAGGAAGTCATCCGCAACATGGTCGAGGCGCTGAAGAATTTCGGCATCGAGAAGCCGAACATCGCGCTTTTATCCCTCGTGGAGAAGCCCAGCTTCCATATGCGCGACACCGTTGAGGCGCAGACGATCGTGATGCATCACAACGAAGAGCCGATCGCAGACTGCAACCTCTTCGGACCGATCACTTACGACCTGATCATCAGCAAGGAGGCGGCCGATCTGAAGCACTATGAATGCGAATACAGCGGCAAATTCGACGGCATCGTGGTGCCGAACCTGCTGGCCGGGAACCTGATCTGCAAGTTCTGGGATGCCCACCTGCACGGTTATGCCTGCAGCGTGCTGACCGGCACGACCATCCCGGTCGCGCTCTCCGGCCGCAGCGAGTCGCCTGCGCACTCGTTCCTGTCGCTCGCCGGCGCCATTGCGATGTTCAAATAAGTTATTGGTTTACGGAAATGCCGCCTCCGGGCGGCATTTTCCTGTATTTTCCGCCGAATAAGAAAGGAAATGCCATGAGTGACAGAAATAACGGACGGTCCGACGACCAGATGAAATGCGTCTACATGGGGCCGCCGATGAAGAAGAGCATACTTGCCTCCCTGCGGGAGCGCTTTGCCGGCAAAGGGCCGGGAAAGAAGAAACCTTATCCGGGAAGCTTTGCCGATGAGAAGGATCCGGACGACGATCTCGGCCGGGGTCTGGAAGAACCGGAGCTGGAAGAGGTCTACATGGGACCGCCGGTGCCGGAAGAACCTGAGCCGGAAACTGAAGCGGAACCGGAGCCGGAGCCTGAGGCGGTGCCGGAGCCTGCGCCGGAAACGGATAAGCCGTTTGATCCCAGTGCCGTGGAAGGCGTCTACGCCGGACCGGATCCTTCGGGCATCCCGCCGATGGCTCCCGTCTACGCCGGCCCCGAGATGATGAACGACCCGCAGATAACCGCCGCCTATGCAGGGCCCGAGATGATGAGCGGTCCGCGCATGGAAGCCCTGTATGCGGCGCCGCGGCGGCCGGACGCCAGCCGGATGATGATGGTCTATGCCGGCCCCGATTATTTCGCCGAAAAATTTACGCAGACGTCGATGATGATGGCCTACGCGGGACCGGCCATGGACATGTCGATGACGATGGCGGAGAAGATGGCGGCTGCGCAGAAAGAAGCTGAGGAATGGTACCGGAAGGAGCATCCGGGCGTCGACTACAGCAAGGAGCCCCAGAATCCCGAGGATCTCGGCAAAGAGACGGTCTGTCCCGGCTGCGGAACGAAGGTCCTGCAGGCCCGTTTCTGCTCCGAGTGCGGTGCGGCGCTTCCGGGCAGCATCATGACGAAGTGCCCGACCTGCGGCAGCATCGTTTTCAAGTCTAAATTCTGCAGCGAATGCGGCGCGGTGTTCCCGAAGGAAGAAGAAAACGCCTCTTCGCCCGCAGAAGAAAGCGGCTTAAAAGCATGAACTTTACCCTGAAAAAAGCGGTCTGGGAGATCACCCTCGCCTGCTGCTTTTCGTGCAAGTACTGCGGCTCGAAGGGCGGAAAGGCGCGTGAGGGCGAGCTGTCGACCGAAGAATGCCTGGATGTCGCAAGGCAGCTCGCGGAGCTCGGCTGCCGGCGGGTGTCCCTCATCGGCGGCGAAGTCTTCATGCGCCGCGACTGGAAAGTGATCGCGGGCCGGATGAACGAACTCGGCATCCGCGTGAACATCATCACGAACGGCTTTTTGTTCCCGGAGAAGCTGATCGCGGACCTGAAGGACGTGAACATCGAGTCGGTCTCGGTATCGCTGGACGGTCCGAAGGCGGTCCATGACCGCTACCGGCAGGAGGGCAGCTACGACCGCGCCGTCCGCGCGATCGAGGTTTTGCATGCCGGCGGCATCCCGGTCAGCGTCATCAGCACGCTGAACGCCGAGAATGCGCCGTTGCTGCCGGATCTTTATGAGACGCTGAAGGACAGCGGCATTTTCGCTTGGCAGCTCCAGGCCTGTTCCCCTATGGGCAATGCTGCGCTTTCCGGCATCGACTACGCCTTCGATCCGCGGGAAGTCATCCGTTTTGTGGCGGAAAATGCTCCGGCGGCGCCTTTCGCCCTCGGCATCGCGGATAACATTGGCTACTTCACGCCCGAGGAAGGCATGCTCCGCGGGAACCTGAGCGGGCAGGCCTTCTACCGCGGCTGCAGCGCCGGCCTTGACGCCGTCGGCATCGACAGCATCGGGAACGTCCGCGGCTGCGAATCCATGTACGACGAGCGCTTCAACGAAGGCAATCTTCGCGAAAAGAGCCTGCGCGAGATCTGGGAAGATCCCGACGCCTTCGCCTACAACCGCAGGTTCACGCCCGAACTGCTTACCGGCGCCTGCGCATCCTGCGAGATGGGCCCTTACTGCGCCGGCGGCTGCCGCTCGTACAATTATTTCGTCCACGGCAAGCTCCATGAAGCACCCCGCTGCGCGAGGAATCTGTAAAGATCCAGGCGGCAGCAATCCGCCCACCCTGTCAGTTTCGCTGACATCCCTCCCCCTCGTCAGGGGGAGGGTTTTTTACTTTTCACTTCCTGGTCTGTGTCCATACGACACAGCGAACACGAGGCAGCGAGCGGTCACCTCTTGCATTTCCATAGTATTTATGATAATATCTTTCCTCGTAATATCTTTTTCGGCCTTTTGGCCTGTATGTTAGGAGGTTTTGTCCGTAATGGACACAGACAGTATACCCCGATCTATTCTGATCATTCTGGCGCTCGTTCTCGTCAGCGGTTTCTTCGCCGGCGCGGAAACGGCTTATGCAAACTGCAGCCGCATCCGTCTCAAGGCGTGGGCTGACGACGGCAAAAAGAGCGCATCCCGAGCACTCACCGTTCTGGAAAAATTCGATAAGGCGATCATCACCCTGCTGATCGGCAATAACGTGGCACATGTCGTGGCCACTTCTTTGGCTACCGTTCTTGCGATCTTCCTTGCCGTCAGAGCCTGGGGAGAGAAGACCGGCCAGACCCTCGGCCCGGTCCTTGCCACCGTGATCCTCACCTTGCTCATTTTCATCTTCGGGGAAACGATCCCCAAAAATATCGCGAAGGAACGCTGCGATGAATGCGCCTGCGCCTTCTCCGGCATCCTGCGCCTTCTGATGATCCTCTTCACGCCGCTCGACCTCATTTTTATGGGCGTCGGCAAGGCTCTGAAGAAACTGTTCCACACTGAGGACGGCCCGTCCATGACCGAAGACGACCTGCAGACCATGATCGAAACGATCGAGGACGAGGGCGGCCTGGAGGCCGATGAGAGCGAACTGATCCAGTCGGCCGTGGAGTTCACCGACCGTACCGTCCTGGAGGTCCTAACGCCGCGCGTGCATATGGTCGGCCTCGACCTGGATGATGACGAAGAGACCATCATTCAGAAAATCATGGATGAAAAATATTCCCGCCTCCCCGTCTACGAGGGCGATCTCGACCACATCGTCGGGATCCTCAACACTAAAGTCTATCTGCAAAAGCGCATCGCCGACCGCAGTGTCCTTCCGGACATCCGCAAAATGATGGTCGCGCCGTTTACGATCGACGAACACATGGGCCTTTATGCCCTGGTCGATGAGATGCGCCGCCGCAAGATGCATATCGCCATCGTCAAGGACGCCTGGGGCGGCACGCTCGGCATGGTTACGATGGAAGACCTTCTCGAGGAACTCGTCGGCGAGATCTGGGATGAAGACGAGAAGAGGGAGGTGCGCTCATGAACGTACCGATGCTGATCCTTCTCGTGATCTTCCTCATTTCGCTGTCGGCTTTCTTCTCGGCGACCGAGATCGCCTACGGGCAGTCCAGCAAGCCGCGCATCAAGACGCTCGCGGAGGACGGCGACAAAAAGGCCGTCCGCGCGCAGAAGATCATCGACGACTACGTGCACGCGATCTCCACGATCCTCGTGGGCAACGACCTGGTGAATATCGCGGCGACCTCCGTGGTCACGCTCCTGTGCACCGGGCATTATTTCAAGGACAGTGCGAATGCCGAACTCATCGCGAGCGGCATCGCAACGCTGCTCCTTCTGGTCTTCGGCGAGATCTTCCCGAAGCTGCTTGCGGCGGACCACGCCAATTCCCTGACCCTGTCCGGCTCCGGCCTCCTCAGTTTCTTCATGAAACTCTTCAAACCGGTGGTCGTCGTGGTCGGCGGCCTGGTGAAATTCCTTTCGCCGCTCTGGACGCCGAAGGAAGAGATCCCGGACATGACGGACGAAGAGCTTGAACTCGTCGTCGACAGCATCCAGGAGGAAGGCGTCATCAGCGAATCCGAGGGTGAGCTGATCAAATCGGCGATCGGCTTTTCGGACATCACGGCGCGCGACATCCTGATCCCGCGCGTGGACATGATCGCTTATGACATCGACGACCCGATCGAAGACCTGCTGGCCGACGCCGACGCCATGAGCTGCTCGCGCATCCCGGTCTACCGGGAGAGCATCGACCACATCATCGGCATCCTGCCGACTAAGCAACTGATGAAGGCGGTCCTGACCTCGGACGGGCCCGTTGACGTCGAAAGCCTGCTGGTCGAACCGGTCTTCGTGCACATGACCAAGCCGGCCAAGGAGATCCTGCAGGATTTCCGCGAGACCCGCACCAACATGGCTGTGGTCCTGGACGAATACGGCGGCACGATGGGCATCCTGACGACCGAGGACATCCTCGAGGAAATCGTCGGCGAGATTTATGACGAAACCGACGAAGTGGAGCAGGATTATAAAGAATTGAACGAAGATACCTTCCTGGTGGAGGGCGACCTCAATATTGAGGACGCTTTTGAGATCATCGACTATGAACCGCATGATTTCGAAAGCGAATATACGACGGTCAGCGGCTGGGTGACCGAGCAGCTGAACCGCTTCCCCGAGGCCGGCGACGAGTTCGACTATGACGTGCTGCATGTGAAGGTCATGTCGGTCGAAGGCCCGGTGGTCGAGCAGGTCCGGATCCACGTGGACCGCACAGCCGCCGAAGAAGAATAAGGCTGATTTTTCGAAAAACGGCGGAAATGTCAAAAAAGATTTGCATTCGTGCCGCCTTTCGGTATAATGAATGAAAGAATGCCATCGGTGAAAAGGAGTATGACCATGGGTTTATTTGATTTACTGGGAAAGAAATCGGAAAAAGAGATCAAAAATCTCTTCAGCGACATGGAAAAGAAGATCAAGGACGCAGTCAAGGACGGCTTTAAGGACGGCATCAAGGATGAGTCCCCGAAGCCGGAGCCGAAGCCTGCCCAGACTTCTTATGCGCCTGCCGCGGAAGCGGAAGAGGAACGCTCCGACGCGCTGTGGGGCGAACTGATGCCGAAGGATGAGAACCAGTTTGACTTCAAGGGAACGTATAAGGAATATTTCGAGAAAATTTTCCGCGAAGACTTCCCGGAATACAGCTTTATCCTGAGCCATCCGAAGTATTATATCTCTGACATCTACACCTTCTCGCAAGACGGCAGCCGGAAACTGGTGGTCGAACTGATGAAGAAGAGCTGCGAGGCCCAGGCTCTGCGCCGCGAGACGCTTCGGGAAGGTGTTGCCTACCTGCGCTTCTACACCGACTGCAGCGACCAGGGCTGGTGGAATGCCCGCACCTACGTCGTCGGCAGGATCAGGGAAGCACTGAAATAACAAAATCCGGGGCCTTGGCCCTGTTTTGGGCAGAAAGAGAATGCCTGGCGCCTGCGGCGGACCCGGCACGGCTTATGATGGACTTCGCAGGCAGCGAAGCCGTGTACGGTCTGGTACACTCCGGAATCCTCCGGGCTTTAATGCTTTCTCTTTCTGCTTTTTTGTACGCAAAAACCGGCGGCATTTTGCCGGCGGCGCGTAAAGGAGATCGACGTGTCTCTTCTGGAAAAACTGTCCGATCCGGCAGTCTGGGAGGCCTTTTACGCTTACAGGGCCTCGCTGGCCGTACCGAGGGCAGACAATGACGAATTACGGCACTTTATCGATGAAAAGGCCTGGCTTCCGGTCACGCAGATGATCGCGGAGGGCGGGCGTTTTCCGCTGCCGCGCCGCGCCGTCATCAGCAAGATGCATTCGCAGAAAAAGCGGGTCGTGTACATCTACCCGCCCGCGGAGAATACGGTGATCAAGCTCCTGACCTGGCTGCTCCTGCGGAAATACGACGGCCTCTTTGCGGACGGGCTGTACTCCTTCCGTCCCGGGCGTTCGGCGAAGGATGCCGTGCGGAAACTGACCCATACGAAGGGCATCGGCAAGTGCTGGGCTTACAAGGTCGACATCCACAACTATTTCAATTCCGTGCCGGTGCCGCGGCTCATACCGAAACTTCGGGAAGTGCTCGGGGACGATGAAGCGCTTTTTGCGTTCCTGCGGCGCCTGCTGGAAGAAACGGAAGTCCTGGAAGCCGGAGAGCCTGTCACGGAACAGAAGGGCATTATGGCCGGAACGCCGATCGCCTCCTTCTACGCAAACCTCTACCTGAAGGACCTCGACGAGGCCTTTGCCCGGCGCGGCATCCCCTACGCCCGCTACTCGGACGACATCATCGTCTTTGCGGATACGCGGGAGGAAGTCCTGCAGCATGCGGAGACGATCCGGAGCTTCCTGGACGAGGCCGGTCTCGAAGTGAATCCTGACAAGGAGGAACTCTTTGCACCGGAAGACGGCTGGGTCTTCCTCGGCTTTTCCTGCAGGAACGGCGTCATCGACATCGCTCCGGCGACCGTTGCCAAGCTGAAGGCGAAGATGCGCCGCAAGACCCGCGCGCTCGAGCGCTGGTGCCGCCGGAACGGCTATGAAGGGGAGAGAGGTGCGAAGGCCTTCATCCGTATCTTCAGGAGCAAACTCCTCGAGAACTCGGGCGACAATGACCTGACCTGGAGCGCCTGGTTCTTCTCGGTCATCAATACGACCGCGAGCCTTGAAGTCATCGATGCCTACGCGCTCGACTGCATCCGTTTCCTTGTAACCGGAAAGCGCACCAAGGCGCGCTTCAACCTCCGCTACGAAGAGATCAAGGCCATGGGCTGGCAGAACCTCGTCCATGCCTACTACGACTACCGCGCAGAAGAGGCCGCATCTGAGGAAAAGAGCCGTTCCGGCGAAACTGAGGGCGGCGTATGAAGACTGTCCTGATCGCGAATATCATCTCGTTCATCGGCTGCCTTCTGATGGTCGCGATCGGGCTGATCAAAGAGAGACGGAAGATCCTGCTCACGCAGTGCGTACTGTGGGGCATCCTGACCGTTTCCAACCTGATGCTCGGCGGTGTGACCGGCGCAGTCTCGAACATCGTCAGCATCGTTCGGAACCTGTACAGCTTGAAACGGCCGCTCACCCTGCCGGTCAAGATCGGCTTCATTGCCGTGCAGACGGCGATCACGGCCTTTACCAACGAACTCGGCCTCATCGGCTGGCTGCCGACCCTGGCGGCGGCAACTTTCACCTTCTTCATGGACGTGAAGGATGCGGTCACGCTGAAGTGCGTGATCATTTTCGGGCAGACACTTTGGGCCATCTTTGACTTCTCAATCAGAAATTATACCGCCTGTGCCTTTGACGTCATGACGGTGATCTCGACCTGCGTCGGGATCGCCATCCTGCTGCGCGAGCGGCGAAGATCCTGCAAGGACTCCTCAAAGAAACAATAAAAAAACAGATGAAAAAGGATTCCGGGTGGGAGGCACTTCGAAAGAAGATGTCACACACCCGGAAGTTTTTTTGTTGGGAAAAGCACCGCCGCTCCGCCCGGCAGCCGCCTGCGCATGGCCGCCGCATATCCGTGCCGTCCCGGGCGGACGTCCGCCGGGGATGGGGAGGACTGCTGCCGGGCGGAGCGTGATGAGCATTTTCCCTTACAGTTCCTTGATGTGCTTATTCGTCAGCATCAGGATTGCGGTCACGGTAAAGCCCAGCGAGCAGGCCGCCAGAAGCGCCGTGCTGCCGAAGCCTCCCAGCACCGCACCGGCCAGGACCGACGCAATGGGGATCATCCCCTGAGAACCGATGCTGATGATGCTGTTCACCTTGCTCAGTTTGTCACGGTCCACGATGCGCATGATCGCGGTAGTGACCGGGATATTAATGCAGGAGATCAGGAAGCCGATCAGTACGCAGCCAAGGGAAAATGCGATCAGGAAGGCGTTGACCCTGCCGGCGTATTCCACGAAAACCGTGTAACTGACGGTCAGGCCGATCATGACGGCAGCCACGCCGCACAGATAGCGGGAGACCTTCCGGCCGCATTTGTCTGCCTGCGGGCGGGCGCTCAGGATCGCCGCGCCGAGCAGCGAACTCACCCCGATGCACACACTGAACACGGAGGACCAGAGTTCGGGCGTCAGCACGCTGTCAAAGAGATAGGACGGTGCAGAAGCCAGATCCGTCTTGATGAAGAACGGAAGGAAATTCGCGGTCACCGGCGAGAAGAAGAAATTGATGAACAGGATCGAGCTGAGCAGTGCCAGGATGGCCTTTTTTGTCTTCAGGTAGGAGATGCCTTCGCCCATGTCGCGAAGCGCAAGGCGGAGCGTCAGATGTTCATCGGAAGGCGTGAAGTCATAGCAGATCAGCATTTCCGAAATGCCTGAGGCCACGAAGCAGGCGCCGACAAAGAAGAAGAGGACGTGGATCGGCAGGGCAGCGTAGAGGATGCCGGCCAGGATGACCCCGAGGATACTTTCCATGGAACTTTTCATGGTGAAATACGAGTTTGCCTGCTGCAGCTGGTCTTCCGCAACGATGTGCGGGAAGAGGGCGCCGGCTGCGGGATTGAAGACACCGCTGACCGCATTGCCGAAGACCCCGAGGACAAAAAGGATCACGATGTGCGCGCCGGGCTCACGGAAGATCAGCATGAGCACGGTGGCGAGAATGATCACGCTGCCCTTCATGAAGTCGCAGACGTACATGATCTTTGCCTTGCTCATCCGGTCGCCCAGGACACCGCCGACAGGCGTGAAGATCAGCATCGCGGCTCCGCAGAGCGCCAGATACAGGCCCTGCAGGAAGGCGTTGTTGCCGCTGATCTCAAGGATATAGAAACTGACCGCAAAGCTGTAGAGAAGCGCGCCGAGTTCCGAAACGAGAGCGCCCAGAAAGACCAGACGGAAGTTGCGGTTCGCAAAGACATTTTCTTTTTTCTGTATCTCATTCCGCATGTTCCGTCATCTCCTTCCACTGATCAAGCATGGCTTTGTCATCCAGCAGTTCAAGCAGCCTGGCCACGCTGCCGGATGCGGTCGGGCCAAGGGTGTCAAACACAATTGTCTGTTCCGGCTTTTCGGCAAAACGCATGGTCTTCAGACTGTAATCCGGGGTCGAATCGAAGCGGAGCGCCGTTTCCGCTGCTTTTTTCAGCGATGCCTGCGACTCGGCCTGCTGGCCGGTCTTCGCCTGCACCGAGGCCAGCAGCGCCAGCATTTCGGTGTGAAGCTTTTCCAGAATGTCAGGTTTTTCTTCCGCTTTCAGGCCGCTGAGAAGAACGAGCGCCCAGCGGATGATCTCCAGCGCCTGGTCCCAGTCGCCCCGGGAGCGGAATAGGAACACGTAAGCGGCTACGGTGTCCAGCAGATCGGAACAGGCATTCATGAGCGCTTCGGCAAGATAAGGCGCCGCTTCTTTCGGACGGTTCATGAAAACGGCAAGGTTCACGCCGATCTGGCTGCTGAAGATCCCGGCTGCGTTGTTCGCCTTCAGCAGTTCGAGGCTTTTTTCCTGCTCCCCCAGAAGGAACCAGCCCGTCGAAATTTTGCCGCTTAACAGGGTTTCGCTGATGCGCGGGTCGTCGTTCTGCGGCAGCAGGATCTTCGCCTGCTCCAGAAGTTCCAGTGCCCGCATCAGCTGCTTTTTATCATGAGCGGAAGCACCGAAAACAAGCCACACCTCGGCACAGTGGTACACCGCCCTGAAGGAATTCGGGTATCTGGCCAGGACTTTTTCTGCTTCGGTAAGTGCCGCGGGGTCCATGCTCCGGCAGTACCCGGCGATCCGTTTCAGCGCAGCATCCAGGCGCTTGTCCTGCATTTTGTAGCCGAGCAGCGCATCGACCGAAGTATCGAAGAAATCGGCCATTTCCACGAGCAGGTCCAGCTCCGGCTGCGACAGGCCGGCTTCCCATTTGTAGACGGCACCGACGGTCACGCCTAAAGCCTCGGCCAGTTTTTCCTGCGTCATTTTCCGCTGTTTGCGGAGGGTGCGGATATTTTCAGAAAGGGTCAGCTTCATTTATGAGGACCTCCTTTTTTCTTTCTGCCGCCATTATACAGGCGTTCAGGCGATTTGAGAAGACACTGCCAATACCAAAAAGATAAAATATTTTATACCTGCGGTATGGATTTTGACTTTCTGCCTGCCGAAACGGAAAAAATGCTTTCCCGCTGCGGCTTCATCCTGTATAATGGCGGCAGACAGAGAAAGGACCCTGTGACGATGGAATACGACAATGCGGCTCTGCTGCTTCGCTATGAGGCCCACAACAGATCGGGCTATGACCCTGCCCTGCAGCTGCTGATCATGAAGCAGGCGAACGGGGTCTTTTACCGGACGGAAAAGACGCGCCGGGACGAGGGCGGTCCGGACCACTTCCTGCAGGTCAGCGGCGCGGCGACGGAAGCGGTGAAGAAGATCCTGGCGGAGGACCGCATCTATGCCCTGGAAAAGCTCGAAGCGCCGAAGGAAAACTGGGGCGGCATCCACGTCTACAACTTTTTCTTTTGTGACGGCAGCCGCAGCGTCTGTTATTACGGCGCCCAGCTGGAATATGTCGCCGGACGGAAGGACTTTCCGAAGACCAATTATCTCTTCGACGTGATGAAGCGCCTGGGCGAGGTGCTGATCCCGGAGGGCGTGCCGGAGGAATGTTTCGCCCCCGCAAAAAAGACGATGATCTCGCCGGTCATCACCGTGCCCGTTCCGGTCAGGACCTTCACGGTCTTTGACTTCCAAAAGACAAATGAGCCCCGTATCCTGGGCGATCCGGCGCGGGACGAGCGCCTGGAACGCTACGCCTTCGATAAGCGCAGCGACGGCAGTTTTGCCCTCACGCTGCAGGTCGGCTGGCCGGGGGCATCGGGCCACCGCGACGGCGCCGGGAACTCCTTTGCCCTCCCGGCAGAATGGTTCAGCGGGACATTCGGCGAATTCCTGGACCGCCTGACGGAGAAGTACCCCGCCGCCTCGTACGGCTTCGGGAAAGAGGAACTGGCAGATATGCCCGGCCTCGCGAAGTTCCTGGGCTTTCCGGAAGACGAGGCGTAAAGCGCGGAGCAGCAAACAGGACCGTCTGCGCCGGAAAAACCGCATAAAGACAGAAGGGGTGAGATGCCCCTTCTTCTTGCTTTTTACGGAAGTTACTGCTATAATATTGCAGAACTTTAAGTTGGGTAAGAATGCCCACAGGCAATAAAGTTCTTTGGAGAAAAAACCGATGATCAATTTTGATGAAGAGCTCAAGAAATTCAGTCCGAGTACCGAGGTCGAGCAGGCCGAGGACGTGATCCTGAAACTGGACAAGATGAAGGACATGACGGACCTGATGCTGGAAATCATGAAGGACAAGGAGTCGTAGCATGAGCATGCTCTGCTGGAAGTGCGGCAGCACGCTCGGGGCAGGAAAGTTCTGCCTGCGCTGCGGCGCTGACGTACAGCAGTACCGGAAGATCGCCCGCCTGGCCAACCGCTATTACAACGAGGGGCTGTCCAGGGCAAACGTGCGTGACCTGTCCGGCGCTGCAGAGGCGCTTCAGCGGTGCCTCAGCATTGACAAACGGAATATTCCCGCCAGAAATCTGCTGGGGCTCGTGCTTTACGAGATGGGAGAGACGGTCGACGCGCTCGCGGAATGGGTCGTCAGCACCAACTACCTGCCCCACGACAATCCGGCGGAAGCTTATGTTGCGTCTTTGCAGAACAACCGCACCGAGCTTGACACCGCGAGCCAGGCGATCCATAAATTCAACGTCGCGCTCGACCATGCGCGGCAGGGCAATACGGACCTTGCCATGATCCAGCTGCAGTGGGTGCTGGACAAGCATCCGAAGATGATCAAGGCACACGAACTGATGGCGCTTCTCTACATCTGGGAAGGCGAGAATGCAAAGGCCAGAAAGGAACTCGACGCAGCGCTGAAGATCGACCGCGGCAGCGTGTTCTGCAGGCATCTGCAGCAGGAAGTGGAGAGCGCCGTAAAGTCGGAAAGCAGCCGGAACAACGCGAGGACCGGCGCCGGATTAAGGAGCGTGGCCGACAGCGCCCGTGAAAATGCGGAGCGCGTGGGCAAGACCCTGCAGGGACGCCCCGGAAGGCTCCTGAAATTCGTGCTCGGGCTCTTCCTTCTCGTCTGCGCGATC
Organism: Lachnospiraceae bacterium; assembly: GCA_017428265.1. Lineage (GTDB taxonomy): Bacteria > Bacillota > Clostridia > Lachnospirales > Lachnospiraceae > UBA6987. The sequence continues at coordinate 14,294 of JAFRRD010000052.1, forward strand.
TGGGGCATCCTGGTCCCGACCGTCTCAAGAAACCGTCAGGCGGCGGTCGACAACGCCGTGGCCGTCTATGCGGAGCAGTTGGAGTCGCTGCGGCTCAGGCTCGCGGCCAGCGAAGACCGGAACGAGGCCTACGAGATCCTGCTCGAACTCAGCCGGCTGGATATCGAGGTCAACGAAGACCGCGCCAGGATCGAAGAACTGTTCGGGCAGCTGAGCATTACCAGCGCCGATACGGACCTGTATAAAACACTATATGACGCCTGGCGTCTGGCCCTTCTGCAGTATAATCTGAACGGGCCGGAGGAAGGACCGTGAGCGGTCCGGAAAGAGAGGAAAAATGAAAGGGATCGTTCTTGCCGGCGGGGCCGGCACTCGGCTTTACCCCCTCACCATGGTGACCTCGAAGCAGCTGCTTCCGGTCTATGACAAACCGATGATCTACTACCCCCTGTCCACCCTGATGATGGCGGGGATCCGCGATATCCTGATCATTTCCACGCCCACCGACCTGCCGAATTTCGAGCGGCTCCTTGGTGACGGCAGCGCCTTCGGCATCCACCTCAGCTACAAGATCCAGCCGAGCCCCGACGGCCTTGCGCAGGCTTTCCTGCTCGGCGAGGAGTTCATCGGCGACGACTGCTGCGCGATGGTCCTCGGCGACAATATCTTCTACGGCGGCGAGATGAGAAAGCGCCTTCAGGAAGCGAAGGCGGCGGCGGAAGAGGGCCGCGCGACCATTTTCGGCTACTACGTGAACGACCCGCAGCGCTTCGGCATCGTCGAATTCGACGAAAACGGCAAGGTCATTTCCGTGGAGGAAAAGCCGCAGAACCCGAAGAGCAATTACTGCATCACCGGTCTGTATTTCTACGACAACCGCTGCGTGGAGATGGCGAAAAGGATCACGCCGAGCGCGCGCGGCGAGCTGGAGATCACCGACCTCAACCGTTTCTATCTGGAGGACGGCACGCTGAACGTCCAGCTGCTCGGCCGCGGCTATGCCTGGCTGGACACCGGAACGATGGATTCCCTCGTGGACGCGGCGGATTTCGTGAGGACCATCGAGGTCCGGCAGGGCGCGCAGATCGCTGCCCTGGAGGAGATCGCCTACATGTACGGCTGGATCACGAAGGAACAGCTCCTGCTTTCGGCCGAACGCTACGGCAAATCCCCCTACGGCCAGCACTTAAAACAGGTGGCCGACGGCAAGTTCCGCTACTGATCCGAGATTCTGAACATAAAGGAGAACGACATGAATCTGCTTGTGACCGGCGGTGCCGGCTTTATCGGCAGCAACTTCATCTTTTACGAAAGGGAGCAACATCCCGAAGACCGCATCGTCTGCCTGGACGCGCTGACCTATGCCGGCAACCTGTCCACGCTTGCCTCCGTGCTGGATCAGCCGGGCTTTCGCTTCGTGAAAACGGATATCCGCGACCGCGCGGCGGTTTTCAGCCTCTTTGAAGAGGAAAAATTCGACATCGTCGTCAATTTCGCCGCGGAATCCCATGTGGACCGCTCCATTGAGAACCCGGGCATTTTCCTGGAGACCAATATCCTCGGGACCGCGAATCTCATGGATGCCTGCCGCAAATACGGCGTGGGCCGCTTCCACCAGGTCTCGACCGACGAGGTCTACGGCGACCTGCCGCTCGACCGCCCGGACCTGTTCTTCACCGAGGAGACGCCCATCCATACGAGTTCGCCCTATTCGAGCTCCAAGGCCGCGGCGGACCTGCTGGCGCTGGCCTATTACCGCACTTTTGACCTGCCGGTCTCCGTTTCCCGCTGCTCGAACAATTACGGCCCCTACCAGTTCCCGGAAAAGCTGATCCCGCTCATGATCGCGAACAGCCTCGCGGACAAGTCCCTGCCGGTCTACGGCACCGGGGAGAACGTACGCGACTGGCTCTATGTCGAGGACCACTGCAAGGCCATCGACCTGATCATGCGCGAAGGCCGCGTGGGCGAAGTCTACAACATCGGCGGCCACAATGAGATGGCCAATATCGATATCGTGAAGATCATCCTGAAGGAACTCGGCAAGCCCGAGAGCCTGATCACTTTCGTAACCGACCGCAAGGGACACGACATGCGCTACGCGATCGATCCGGCCAAGATCCACCGTGAGCTCGGCTGGCTGCCGGAGACCATGTTCGCCGACGGCATCAGAAAGACGATCCGCTGGTACCTCGACAATCAGGAATGGTGGAAGACCATCGTCAGCGGAGAATATCAGCAGTATTACGAGAAAATGTACGGAAACCGCTGAGCGGGAGGGAAAGATGAAAGTCCTTGTTACCGGCGCCGCGGGCCAGCTCGGCCACGACGTCATGAACGAACTGCATAAGAGAGGATATGAAGGCATCGGCTCCGACTTAAAGCCCGAATACAGCGGCGTGCAGGACGGCTCGCCCGTGACGGCGATGCCCTATGTCGGCCTGGATATCACGGACGAGGAGGCGGTGCACCGCGTGATCCGCGAACTTGCTCCGGACGCGATCGTCCACTGTGCGGCCTGGACCGCCGTGGATGCAGCCGAGGATCCCGCCAACATCCCGAAGGTGCGGAGGATCAATGCCTCGGCGACTTCTTTCATTGCCGATGCGGCAAAGGAAGCCGGCGCCAAGATGATCTACCTCAGTACCGACTACGTCTTTGACGGTCAGGGAACGAAGCCCTGGGAACCGGACTGCAAAGACTATGCGCCGCTGAACGTCTACGGCCGCAGCAAACTGGCCGGCGAGCTTGCGGTGAGCAGCACGCTGGAGAAGTATTTCATCGTCCGCATCGCCTGGGTCTTCGGGCTGAGCGGCCAGAATTTCATCAAGACCATGCTCCGCCTTTCGGAGACCCACGACACCCTGCGCGTGGTCATGGACCAGATCGGTACGCCGACCTATACCTATGACCTGGCGCGGCTCCTCGTAGACATGCTGGAGACCGAAAAATACGGCTACTACCACGCGACCAACGAAGGCGGCTACATTTCCTGGTATGATTTTGCCTGTGAGATCTTCCGGCAGGCCGGAAAGAACGTCACCGTGATCCCGGTCACGACCGAGGAATACGGCAAGTCCGTGGCGGCGCGGCCGATGAACAGCCGTCTGGACCGGAGCAAACTGCGGGAAGAGGGCTTCGAACCGCTGCCGTCCTGGCAGGATGCGCTTGCCCGCTATCTGAAAGAGATCGGACAGTAAGGAGAGTTTTGACGATGGGTCAGATCACTGTCATACCCTGCGGCATTGACGGCCTGCTGGAGATCCAGCCGACCGTACACCGCGATGCGCGGGGATATTTTACCGAAACCTACAATAAGCGGGACATGGATGAAGCCGGCCTGTTCATGGAATTCGTGCAGGATAACCAGAGCGCGTCGCCCAAAGGCGTGCTGCGGGGCCTGCACTATCAGAAACTGCATCCGCAGGGAAAACTGGTGCGCGTGATCCGCGGCGAAGTCTTTGACGTGGCCGTTGACCTCCGGGCAAAAAGCCCCACTTACGGCAAATGGCACGGCGTGGTTCTCTCCGCGGAAAAACAGAACCAGTTTTATGTCCCCGAAGGCTTTGCGCACGGCTATCTGGTCCTGTCCGACTGGGCGGAATTCTGCTATAAGGTGACGGATTTCTACCACCCGGGCGATGAAGGCGCGCTTGCCTTCAACGATCCGGACATCGCTGTCGCGTGGCCCGGGCTCGTCGGGGACTATCCCGGCTCGGCCGATCCGTCCGGATACCGGATGGAGGACGGCACGCCGCTCGTCCTTTCAGCGAAGGACGCCGCCGCCCCGCGGCTCGGCGAGGCATTCCGCTTCTGATCTGATCATTGTTTTTTCGGAGGATACGCATGAGGGACAAAAGCCTTCTTCGGCGCTTTTCACATACATTGCTTCTGCTGGCAAAGGTGATCGCATTCATCGGGGCGGCAGCGCCTTACTTCCTCATCATGGGAACGAAACACTGGCCGCTGCTGTATATTTCCCGTACGCTCGCGGTCACGGGACTGGCTTTCCTGATGTCGTACATTTTCATGAGCCGGATCTACGGCGGCTTCGACATCGGCAAGCGCAAGAGCAAACCGATCATCTATTCGCAGACGGCGGCACTCCTGTTCACGGATCTTGTGGCCTACGTCTTCCTGTCGATCATGCTGTCAAACGAGACGGTCGAAAACCGGGTGCATTTCGCCAATGTCTGGCTGCTGCTTCTGTCCTATGCGGCGCAGATAATCCTGCTTGTCGGGCTCACCTACTGGTTCAACGGCCTGTATTTCCGCATCCACGAGCCGCTGAACTGTCTTGTCGTGACCCATCAGGATTCGGATTTCATGAGTTTCGTGAAAGAGATCCGCAGGTTCCGCAAGCAGTTCCACCTGACGCAGGCAGTGGACTTCCGCCATCCCGATCTGGAGCGGTATATCGGTCAGAACGATATCATCTTTTTCTACGATCTGACCCCGGAAGAGCGGGAGAGGGGCGTGCTCTATGCCTACCGCAGGAAGAAAGACATCTACTATTCCCTGAATCTTTCGGATATTGTCGCCCTGCGCGGCACCCCGATCTATTTCTCCGACAAGTCGATGCTGGCTTCGCCGGAGCGTTACATGAGCTTTGAGCAGCGCATCATCAAACGCGGCGGCGACCTTGTCCTCGCCACGCTTGCGCTGATCGTTCTCAGCCCGGTCTTTCTGATCACGGCGCTCGCGATCAAGCTGGAGGACGGCGGCCCTGTCTTTTACCGGCAGGAGCGGGTCACCTACGCCGGCCGCATCTTCGAGGTGATCAAGTTCCGTTCCATGCGGGTGGAGGACGGCGGAAAGCACGTCTCCGTGTCCAAGGATGACGACCGCATCACGAAAGTAGGCCGCTTCATCCGCAAGTACCGTATCGACGAGATCCCGCAGCTGATCAACATCATCCGCAGCGACATGAGCATCGTGGGGCCGCGGCCCGAAATGGTGGAAAATGTCGAGAAATATACGGCGGAATATCCCGAATTCGTTTACCGCGAGCGCGCCAAGGCAGGCCTTACCGGCATGGCGCAGATCTACGGCAAATACAATACGAGCCCGAAGGACAAACTCATGCTGGATCTGTCCTACATCGAGCATTTCAGCATCTGGCTGGATCTCAAACTGATGTTCCGGACGGTCCTCGTGCTCTTTACGCCTGAGGAAAGCACGGAGGCCTTCGAAGAGGACCAGAGCGGCGAAGAAGACGCTTCGTATGAAGATACAGCGTCGGAAGCAGCCGGAGATGCTGCCGGGGAGGCGTACGATGAGTGAGATGATCCCGGTGTCCGCTGCGATCGTGGCCTACCATAACCGAGATGAGATCCTGGACTGCCTGAAAAGCGTCAAAGAGCAGACGAAGGGCGTGAGTCTCAGCCTTTTTGTCTCCGACAACGGTTCGGACGACGGCACCCCTGCCGCCGTGCGGGCCGCTTTTCCTGATGTCACCGTGATCGAAAACGGCGCGAATCTCGGCTTCGGCGCGGGCCACAACCGCGTGCTGCCGATGCTTTCCTCCCGCTATCATGTGATGATCAATCCCGACATCACGCTGCAGGAGGATGCCATAAGCGCGATGGTCTCTTACATGGAGGCGCACCCGGAGGTCGGCCTGATGATGCCGGATATCCGGAATACTGACGGGACCAGGCAGATCCTGCCGAAGCATGATCCAACATGGCGGTATATGATCCTGGGGAAGTTTTTCCCTTCCGTCCGCACGGCCTACTGCCGCGGGGACGAGGCGATGGATGAGCCGACGGAGATCGAATTCTGCTCCGGCTGCTTCATGATGATCCGGACGGAGCTTTTCAGAAAACTCGGCGGCTTCGACGAGCGATATTTCCTCTACATGGAGGATGCGGACCTGAGCCGGCAGGTGAGGGCTGAGGCCAAGGTTGTCTTTTTCCCCGGTGCAAGAGTCGTGCATGCCTGGCACCATGACAGCGCGAAGAGCGGGAAGGCCCTGAAGCTCCATCTCGAGTCCGCGCGCAAGTATTTCGCCAAATGGAGGAAAAAAGCATGAGCAAAGCAACGATCCTTCTGGCGGCCTACAAGGGAAATGACTACGCCGGTGCGATGATCGACTCGATCCTTGCGCAGGACTGCGATAACTGGGAACTGGTGCTGTCCGATGACGGCGGCTTCACCGAAGACCTGCTGGCCGGCTATGCGGAAAAGTACCCGGACCGCATCACGCTGCACCGCTCGGGGCTGCGCTTCGGCAGTGCGCAGAAGCATTTTTTATATCTCATGAAGCTGTGCCGGAACGCGGAATACCTGATGTTCTGCGACCAGGATGACGTCTGGCATCCGGACAAGGTGCGAAAGACCCTGGCCGCGATGCAGGCGGCGGAGCAGGCGGCCCGCGAAGAGAGCCGGAGCGAGAACGCCCCGCCGGTCCTCGTGCACACGGACCTGCGGGTCGCGGACGGGGAATTAAGGACGATAGATGAAAGCTTCATGCATTACTCGCGCCTGGACGGCACCCGCCTTAAGCTGAACGAGCTGCTGATCCAGAACGTCGTGACCGGCTGCACGCTGATGATCAACCGCCCGCTCACCGCGCTCGCGCTCGAAGGCGCGGAGGAAGAGAAGATGCTGATGCACGACTGGTGGATCGCACTCTGCGCCGCCGCGTTCGGGAGGAGCGTCTTCCTGCCCGAGGCGACCATCGACTACCGCCAGCACGGCGGCAACGTCGTTGGCGCGAAGAGCCCGCTGAACCCGGCTTACTTAAAGAGCCGGCTGTCCGGCGGCGCGATCAGAAAATCGCTGGACGATACTTCGGCGCAGGCCGAAGCCTTCCTGAAGGTCTACGGCGAGCGCCTTGACGCGGCGCAGAAAGAGACCGTCGAAGCCTTTGCAAAGCTTCCGGAAACAGGCAAGCTGGCACGCCTGCGCACGTACTCGCGATACGGCTTCTGGAAAAAAGACCCGGGCCGCCGCCTCGCACAGATGATCTGGGGGTAATCTATGATCGTCGGGATCGGAACGGATATCTGCAGCATCAAACGCTTTGAAGACGAAGAGAAGAGAAACGCACTGCTGGCGCGCTTTTATACGGAGGACGAAAGGGCCTATATCGAAGGGCGCGGAAAAGGCGCTGCGGCTTCGGCTGCCGCTGTTTTTGCGGCAAAGGAAGCCTGCGCAAAGGCGCTCGGGACCGGTTTCAGCGGCTTCGGCCCTTTGGAGATCGAGGTGCTCCACAATGAAAACGGAATGCCGGGATACAAACTGACCGGGGAGGCAAACATGCTTGCCCGCCGAAAAGGCGTCGACAGGATGTATCTTTCCCTGTCGCACGACGGCGGACTGGCCGTCGCTTTTGCCGTTCTGGAAGCAAGAGGAACGACCGGAAATGATCTCTTCTGGGAATGACGGGAACGGACGGCAGAAAGCCGGGACGGATGCGCCGCGAAGGGCAAGACGCCGGCCTCTGCTTTGCCGGAAGCCTTCGCGCACGGACAACGCCCTGTATATTGCGGGGTGGATCCTGCTGGCGCTGGGACTTTGCTTTATGCTCCTGCAGGCCTTCGCGCCGGAGACGGCGGCAAAGCTGCACTGGCCTCTTCCCTGTGCTTTCGACAGCCTGCTGCACATTCCCTGCCTGGGCTGCGGCGCGACCAGGGCACTCAGCGCGCTGATGCACGGGGAACTCCTCGAGTCGCTTCGCTGGCATCCGGCCGTGGCCTTTTTTGCGGCGGAGGCGGCGGTCTTCATGCTGTCACAGACGCTTGGGCGCCTTTCCCGCAGCAAGGTCCGCATGCTCACGTTCAATGACGTATATATTTACGCTCTGCTCGCAGTGATCCTGCTGCAGTGGATCGTCAAACTTCTCACCGGCTGGCGGCCTTAACTCGGTGTCATCCCGAGGAGGCACGAAGTGCCGACGTGGGGATCTTATAAAACAACAGAGGCAATTATGGACATCATCAGAAAATTGGCTGAAGAACTGGCCATCAAGGATTCTCAGGTCAAGGCGACGGTGGACCTCATCGACGAGGGCAACACCATCCCCTTCATTTCTCGCTACCGCAAGGAGGTGACCGGCGGCCTGACCGACGAGGTGCTGCGCACGCTCGACGAGCGCCTGACCTACCTGCGCGGCCTCGAGGAACGCAAGGCGACCGTCATCAAGAGCATCGAGGAGCAGGGCAAAATGACCCCTGAGCTGCTGCAGCAGATCGAGGACGCGGCGACGCTCGTGGCCGTCGAAGACCTGTACCGTCCCTACAAGCCGAAACGCCGCACCCGTGCGACCGTGGCGAAGGAAAAAGGCCTGGAGCCTCTCGCACAGACCATTCTGGCGCAGGAGGTGACCGTGCCGCTCGAGCAGCTGGCAGCAGATTATATCAGCGAGGAAAAGGGCGTGGCCACCGCGGCGGAAGCTCTGGCCGGCGCTTCCGACATCCTGGCTGAGCAGGTCAGCGACGAGGCGGCCTACCGCTTTGCGATCCGCGATGCGACCGGCAAGTACGGCACCCTCGTTTCCGAAGCGAAGGAAGAGGATCCCGACGGCACCTATGAAATGTACGTGGGCTATACGGAAAATATCGCCAAGGCGGCGGGCCACCGCATCCTGGCGCTTAACCGCGGCGAGGCGGAAAAGAAGCTTTCGGTCAAGGTGGACATTTCCGCGGAAGCCATGGAAAACTTCCTGGCCAAACGCCTGATCACGAAGAACAATCCCTACACGACGCCCTTCCTGCAGAACGTCGCGAAGGATGCCTACGAACGCCTGATCCAGCCGTCGGTGGAACGCGAAGTCCGCGCCGCCGCGACCGAACGGGCCGAGGACGGTGCCATCAGGGTCTTCGGCGAGAACCTGAAGCAGCTGCTGATGCAGCCGCCCATCGTGGGCCAGGTGACCCTCGGCTGGGACCCGGGCTTCCGCACGGGCTGCAAGATCGCCGTCGTGGACCCGACCGGCAAGGTGCTGGACCATACCGTCGTCTATCCGACCGAGCCGATGAACCGCGTGGCCGAGACCAAGACCATCATCAAGCGGCTGATCGCAAAGGACAAGGTCACCCTGATCGCTCTCGGCAACGGTACGGCCTCCCGCGAATCGGAGCAGGTCATCGCCGAGATCCTGCACGAGATCCCGGTGAAGGTCTCCTATGTGATCGTCAACGAAGCCGGCGCTTCGGTCTATTCCGCGAGCAAGCTGGCGACGGAAGAGTTCCCCGACCTGGACGTCGGCGGACGCAGCGCCGCATCGATGGCGCGCCGCCTGCAGGACCCGCTGGCCGAACTCGTGAAGATCGATCCGAAGAGCATCGGCGTGGGCCAGTATCAGCACGACATGGACCAGAAGAAGCTCGGCGACGCCCTGAACGGCGTGGTCGAGGACGTGGTGAACAAGGTGGGCGTTGACCTCAATACCGCCAGCTTTTCGCTGCTGGAATATATTTCCGGCGTTAACAAGACGATCGCGAAGAATATCGTGGCCTACCGCGAAGAAAACGGCGCCTTCACCGACAGAAAGCAGCTGCTGAAGGTCCCGAAGCTGGGGCCGAAGGCCTTTGAACAGTGCGCAGGCTTCCTCAGGGTCCGCGGCGGAAAGAACCCGCTTGACGAGACCGCGGTGCACCCGGAAAGCTACGAAGCCGCTGCCGAACTGATGAAGGAACTGGGCATCACGCCGGACGATATCCGGAATGGCGGCATGAAGGGCATCAGCCGCAAGGTCATTGACAAGGCGGCCATGGCGGAGAAACTCGGCATTGGCGTCCCGACGCTCACGGACATCTTAAGCGAGCTCGAAAAGCCCGGCCGCGACCCCCGAGAAGACATCCCGAAGCCGGTGCTCCGGAGCGACGTTCTGGACATGAAGGACCTCGTGCCCGGCATGATCCTGAAGGGCACCGTCCGCAACGCCGTCGACTTCGGCATTTTCGTGGACATCGGTGTCCACCAGGACGGCCTGGTGCACATTTCCCGCATCTGCGACCGCTACATCAAGCATCCGCTTGAAGCCGTGAAGGTGGGCGACGTCGTGGACGTGCAGGTCCTCGAAGTGGACCGAAAGAGAAACCGCATCGCGCTCACGATGAAGATCAAGAAGGAAAAGGCATAAAAGACGGAGAAAGATATGACGGAGTTCAGGCATTTTATCTCGCTCGGAAGCTTCTGCTCGGTGGCGCTCGACCTCGAAGCGCTCGGCCTTCGCGATGCCTCCATGCCCTTCGACTGGAACATCGACCTGAAGTTCGAAGGCGTCATCGGCTGCATCGAAAAGGGCTTCGAGCACTTCCTGGACGGAGACGAGCTGCGCCAGAGCGAGGAAGCGCCCGAGCACTACATGAACCGTTACGAGATCCAGTTCTTCCACGATTTCAACATGTGGGATCCGCTGGCGGAGCAGCTTCCTGCCGTGCAGGACAAATACGAACGGCGCATCCGCCATTTTTACCGGGTGACGGCCGAGCCGACGCTCTTTTTCCGCTACATGGACGACCGCATCCTCGACGGCGACGGCACGGTGCACGAACTTCGCTACATTGAGGAAAACTACGATCACATTATGGCCGTGCTGAAGGGCCTGAACCCGGAAAATGAGCTGATTCTGATCGCGAACGACAATGTGAAGTCGGAGAAACTGAAGATCTACGGCGTGGAGAAGGACAAAGGCGACGTGGTCGCCCGCGTCCCCCGCGAGAAAAATAAGGAACTGGGCGAACTGCTCGCTTCCCTGACGATCGAAAACCAGGAGGCGAACCGCGCAAAAGGCGCAGCCGCCGCGCGCAGGAGAAAGAAGATCGAACTCAGACACAAGGCGGAAAAGGCTGCCGCGAAGCTGGGCATCAGAAAGCCCTACCGGCACGATAAGACCTACCGTTGATCCACCGATAAAGCGCTGCCGACGGCAGCGCTTTTCAGAAAGGCGGCAAAATGAAAACAGCAGATATCCGTTCCCCTTACGATCTGCCGACGCCCGCATTGCTGATCGATATCGATCAGGCAAAGGAGAACATTGCCATGATGCAGCGCCGCGCGGATGAACTGGGGCTGAAACTCCGCCCGCACATCAAGACCCACCGCATGCCGTTCTTTGCGAAACTGCAGACCGAAGCCGGCGCCGCCGGCATCGCCTGCGCCAAGATCGGCGAGGCGGAGGTCATGGCGGACGCCGGGATCGGTGACATTTTCATCGCGAACGAGGTCATCGGCCTTGACAAATACGAACGGCTGCGCGCCCTCGCCAGCCGCGTCCATGTGCGGATCGGCATCGACAACGAAGTGCAGCTCGCGCAGATGGAGCAGGTCTTTGCCGGAGAGGAAAAACCGCTCGAGGTCCTGATCGAATACGAGGTCGGCGAGATCCGCACCGGCGTGGTGACCGATGAACAACTCATCGCCCTTGCCAAGGCGATTCTGCGAAGCCGGAACGTGGTGCTGAAGGGGATCTTCTCGCACGAAGGGCACAGTTATAAGGCGGAAAATGCAGAAGACTGCCGCGCGAAGGCGCGCATCGCCCACGAACGGACCGTCAGGGCGGCCGGGATCCTCCGCTCGCTCGGGGCGGACATCGATACCGTCAGCGTCGGTGCGACACCTGCCGCAATGCTCGGCGGAGATTACGAAGGCGTGACGGAGCTGCGCGTCGGGACCTATGTCTTTTTCGACGCGGGCCAGGCGAACGCCATAGGCGGCTTCAGCCGCTGCGCCGCGACGGTGCTGGCCTCGGTGATCTCGCAGCCGAACGGCGAGCGGACCGTGCTGGATGCCGGCGCCAAGGCGCTGGTCTCGCAGAACCGCCCGTCCGGGATCTGTGCGACCGGCGGTTTCGGCTGCGTGAAAGGCGCAGAACATATCGCCGTGGACTACATGTTCGACGAACACGCCGTCCTGAACGACCCGCGCCTTTTGGAACTGGTCAAAGTCGGAGATAAGATCGAAGTGATCCCGAGCCACGTCTGCCCGACCGTCAATCTGTACGATGCGGCGTATCTGGTTTCGCGCGGCCGGGTGCTGGGGACCGTCCCCGTCGCCTGCCGCGGAAGATCGGTGTAAGGAAGCCGGCGCCGGCCCGAAAGGCAAAATAAAGCCCCGCAGGGAGTACCCTGCGGGGCTTTCGTCCGTGCAGCCTGAGCTGCGCAGCTTTACATTTCCGCTTTCTTCGCGAGTTCCTGCTCGACCATCTTGGTCAGGATCGGGACGATCTGGAAGAGGTCGCCGACGATGCCGTAGTCCGCAACGTCGAAGATCGGCGCGGTCTCATCCTTGTTGATGGCAATGATGAGGTCGGATTCCTCCATGCCGGCCAGGTGCTGGATGGCGCCGCTGATGCCGCAGGCGATGTAGAGCTTCGGACGCACGGTCTTGCCGGTCTGGCCGACCTGCAGTTCCTTCGGGATGCCGAACTGGTCGACGCCCGCGCGGGACGAGGAGACCTGGCCGCCCAGGAGGTTGGCCAGCGGACGGAGGTACTTCTCGTAGTTCTCCTTGTTCTGCATGCCGCGGCCGCCGGAGACGAGGATCTTCGCATCCTGGATGTCCACGTAGTCGGAGACTTTCTTCACCACGTCGAGGATCTCAACGTAGCGGTTATTCTTCTCAAGGTGCGCATCGAATTCGATGATGTTGGCCTTGGCTTCGCGGTTGCGGGGGAGCTTCTGCATGACGCCCGGACGGACCGTGGCCATCTGCGGACGGAAATCCGGGATCGCGATGGTGGCGATGGTGTTGCCGCCGAACGCGGGACGGGTCATCAGCAGCTGCTTGTGCAGGGTCTCCTTGCCCGGGATGGGGGTCATCGGGAAATCGCCGATGTCCAGCTTGGTGCAGTCGGCGGTCAGGCCGGTGTGCACGGTGGCGGCCACGCAGGGGGCAAGGTCACGGCCGATGGCAGTCGCGCCGAAGAGCACGATGTCGGGCTTGAATTCGTAAATGATGTTCGAGATCGCCTGGGTGTACGGTTCGGTCATGTATTCCTTCAGGAAGGGATGATCGACCACGATGACCTTGTCGGCGCCGTATTCGGCGAGCTTCTGGGCCTGATCCTTGATGTCGGAGCCGAGGAGCATGGCGACCACTTCGCTGCCGAGATCATTTGCCAGCACTTTGGCTTTGCCAAGCAGCTCCAGCGCGATATTGCTGACTTTATTGTCTACCTGCTGGGCGTATACATATACGCCCTTGTATTCTTCGCGGTTCATGTTTCGGCCTCCTTAGATGATGAACTTTTCTTTCAGCTTGCCGACGATGTATTCGGCGGCGTCCGTCGCATCCTCGGGGATGTACTGGGTGCCGGCGCCCTTGCGGACCTTGTCGGATGCCTTGGCGATCTGGGTCGGGGAGCCGACCTTGCCGATGTTGGAATCCAGCACGTCCACCAGGTCCTTGCGGCCCATCACGGTGACTTCCTTCTTGAAGGCGTCGAAAATGCCGCCCGGGGTCATGTAGCGCGGTTCGTTCAGTTCGGACAGGGCCGTCAGCAGGCAGGGCATTTTCACCTTCAGCACGTGGTGGCGATCGTCAAACATACGCTCGGCGATGACGTAATCGCCTTCGATGCGGAGCTTCTGGGTGTAGCTGACAATGGGCAGGCCCAGGTGCACGGACAGCTGCGGGCCGACCTGCGCGGTGTCGCCGTCGATGGCCTGGCGGCCGGTGATGACGAGGTCGTAATCCAGAGCGCGGACTGCGCCGGCAAGCGTCTGGGAGGTGGCCCAGGTATCGGCGCCGCCGAGAACTCTGTCGGTGACCAGGACGGCGTCGTCGGCGCCCATGGCCATGGCTTCGCGGAGGATCGCATCGGCCTTCGGCAGACCCATGGTCACGACGGTGACCTTGGCGCCGTATTCATCCTTCAGACGCAGGGCGGCTTCGAGGCCGGCCTTGTCGTCGGGGTTCATGATCGCAAGCATGGCGGCACGGTCAAGCGTACCGTCGGGATTGAATTTCACGCCGCCGGCTGTATCCGGGACCTGTTTGATGCAAACAACGATATTCACGGTATCTTCCCCCTTATTTCAGCAGATTCTTCGCGATGACCATACGCTGCACTTCGGAGGTGCCTTCGTAGATCTCGGTGATCTTGGCGTCGCGCATCATGCGTTCCACGTCATAGTCGCGGATGTAGCCGTAGCCGCCGTGCAGCTGGACAGCCTTGGTGGTCACGTACATCGCGGTCTCGGCGGCGTAAAGCTTCGCCATGGAGGAGGACATGCCGTCGCTCTTCTTGGGCAGGTCGTGATCGAGCGCCGCGCGGTAGACCAGCAGCTGGGCTGCGTCGCAGCGGACCGCCATGTCGGCCAGCTGGAACTGGGTGTTCTGGAACTGGCTCAGGGTCTTGCCGAACTGTTTGCGGGTCTTGACATAATCGCAGGTGACTTCCAGGGCACCTTCCGCAAGGCCGAGGGCCTGCGCGGCGATGCCGATGCGGCCGCCGTCCAGCGTATCCATGGCGATCGCATAGCCCTGGCCGAGCTTGCCGAGAAGGTTTTCCTTCGGGATGCGGCAGTCGGTGAAGACCAGCTCATAGGTCGCGGAGCCGCGGATACCCATTTTCGTTTCCTTCGTGCCGAAGGTGAAGCCGGGCGTGCCCTTTTCCACGATGAAGGCGGAAATGCCCTTGCGGCCGAGGGACTTGTCGGTCATGGCGAAGATGACGTAGGTGTCGGCATAGTAGCCGTTGGTGATGAACATCTTGGTGCCGTTCAGGACCCATTCGTCGCCGTCCAGGACGGCCTTGGTCTGCTGACCGGCAGCGTCGGTGCCGGCGCCCGGTTCGGTCAGGCCGAACGCGCCGAGGGTCTCACCCTTGGCCAGGGGGACCAGGTATTTCTGCTTCTGTTCTTCGGTGCCGAAATGCAGGATGGGCATCTGGCAGAGGGACGTGTGGGCGGAGAGGACGACGGCGGTGGTGCCGCAGACCTTGGCAAGTTCTTCCACACACATGGTGTAGGTCAGGTAATCGCAGCCCTGGCCGCCGTACTGCTTCGGCACGGCAATACCAAGGAATCCGAGCTTTGCCATCTTGGCGACGGTTTCCGACGGGAAACGTTCTTCTTCATCGATCTCCTGTGCCAGAGGCTTCACTTCGTTCTGTGCGAAGGCTCTGAACAGGTCGCGCGCCATGGCGTGTTCCTGGCTTAAGGCAAAATCCATTTTTTGACCTCCTGATATTGTTAAAAAAATAACATACTGAAGAAAAGATAAAAAGCGCCTCGCGGCGTTTTCTCTTAACTTTTATATCAGTATTAATGTAACGTATAAAAAACGGACTGTCAACGGAAAAGCGCGGAAAATCAAAAAAACAGAAGAAAATGTCGCAGGAAAGAAGATAAACGGAAGAAAAAAAGGAGCGGCCAGAAGGCCGCTCCCGGAGGTGGTCATCCCTTATTTGCGGTAGTCGTAGAAGCCCTGTCCGGACTTGCGGCCGAGCTTGCCCGCGCGGACCATCTTCTTCAGCAGAAGAGCAGGGCGGTACTTGGGATCGCCGGTCTCGCTGAACAGAACGTCCATAATGGCAAGGCAGACATCCAGGCCGATGAAATCGCCGAGTTCCAGCGGGCCCATCGGGTGGTTGGCGCCGAGCTTCATGGCCTTGTCGATGTCTTCGACAGAGGCAACACCGGTCTCAACGAGGCCGATCGCTTCGTTGATCTCAGGGATCAGGACACGGTTCACGACGAAGCCGGGAGCTTCCGCGACTTCGATGGGATCCTTGCCGATCTCCTTGCTCAGGTTGTAGATGAAATCGAAGGTCTCCTGGGTGGTGTTCGCGCCGCGGATGACTTCGATCAGCTTCATCGAAGGAACGGGGTTGAAGAAGTGCATGCCGATGACCGGGTGCTTCAGGCCAAGACCCATCTCGGTCACGGACAGAGAGGAGGTGTTGGTCGCGAAAACGGTGCTTTCCTTGCAGATGGCATCGAGCTCGTTCAGCAGCTCGCGCTTGGTGGCCATTTCTTCTTTGACGCATTCGATTACCAGATCGGCGTCGGCAGCGGCGGACTTCTCTTCCACGAGAACATTGGCCATGAGGGCGTCAACGGCTTCCTGGGTCATTTTACCCTTCTCGACGCGCTTCTGCAGCGACTTGGCCAGGTTGTCTTTGTGGCGCTGAGCGGATGCAATGCTGGAAGCATACATCAGAGCGGTGTGTCCTTTAGCAGCGAAGACCTGAGCGATACCGCTGCCCATGGTGCCGGCGCCAAAAATTGCTACTTTCATAGTGGAATTCCTCCTAAAAATGATTTTTGTTTTAAGATCCTTCGTCGGGCCGTGCCCTCCTCGGGATGACATTACTTGTTGATGAATCCTGTGGGTTTTCTCTTCTCAAGGAAGGCGCCCATGCCTTCACGCTGGTCGGCGGTCTCAAAGCAGGAGCCGAAGAGTTTTTCTTCCAGGGCGACCGCTTCTTCGATCGGCAGGTCGAGGCCTTCGGTGATGGCCTTCTTCGAGGCACGGACCGCGATCGGGGCGTTGCCGGCGATGCGGGCGGCCATCTTCTGTGCGGCCGGGATCAGTTCTTCCGGCGGATAGACCGCGTTCACGAGGCCGATGCGCAGGGCGTCGGGAGCCTTGATGTTGCGGGCGGTCAGGATCATTTCCTTCGCGATGTTCGGGCCGACGATGCGGGCAAGCCGCTGGGTGCCGCCGAAGCCGGGGGTGATGCCGAGGCCTACCTCGGGCTGGCCGAACACGGCGTTCTCGGAGCACAGGCGGATGTCGCAGGCCATGGACAGCTCGCAGCCGCCGCCGAGGGCAAAACCGTTCACCGCGGCGATCGTGGGAAGCGGGAAATGCTCGAGCTTCAGGAAGACGTCGTTGCCTTTTTTGCCGAACGCTTCGCCCTGCTCTTTGGTCAGGGTGCTCATCTCGGCGATGTCGGCGCCGGCGACGAAGGATTTTTCACCGGAACCGGTGACGATGAGGCAGCGGACCGTCTCCAGATCGACGCTGTCAAGGATCTCGTTCAGTTCGTCCAGCACCTGGCTGCAGAGCGCGTTAAGAGCTCTCGGACGGTTGATCGTGATCGTTCCGATACTGCCCGATACTTCATAAAGAACCATCTCCATACAGGGGACTCCTTTCTTACACACAGGCGCCCTCAGGCGCATTCATACCACTCGTTATTTTATGCTGAACAAAGGCTCCGTGTCAAGTGAAAAAAGCGTGAATCGGGCCCTGCCGCCTCCCGTTTCCGTAATGACTGCCGCGGGCTTATATACAAAAGCAAATAGGAAAAATGAGGACTATCGAAAAGACAAATTTTGTCCTCTTTGGTTTGACAAAAAGGGGCTTCCTTGCTATTATAAAGTTGAATATATATGATAAGCCGAAAGGAGATATCATTTTATGAACAAAGTATGTAGCTTATCGGAGGCCGTTGAGAAGTACGTGCACAACGGCGACACCATTTGCTTCGGCGGCTTCACCACGAACCGGAAGCCCTATGCTGCGGCGTATGAGATCCTGCGCCAGGGCAAGGGTGACTTTACCGTCTGGGCCGGCCCCGCCGGCGGCGACTGGGACATGCTGATCGGGGAAGGGCGTGTGAAGGTGTACATCAACTGCTACACTGCCAACTCCGGTTATACCAATGTTTCCCGCCGTTTCCGCGCGGCCATCGAGAAAGGCGAAATGATCTATGAAGACTACAGCCAGGACGTCCTGATGCTGCAGCTGCATGCCGCCTCCCTCGGCCTGCCTTTCCTTCCTGTCCGTCTGATGATGGGCTCCGGCCTGTGCGAATACTGGGGCATCAGCCCTGAGAAGCGCAAAGAGCTGCCGAGCGTCGACGACCTGAAACTGGCCTACGTCGACAATCCCTTCAACCCGGGCGAGAAGGTCGTTGCGGTCCCGGTCCCGAAGCTTGACTGCGCGATCATTCATGTGCAGCAGGCCTCTCCGGACGGCACCTGCATCCTGCTGGGCGACGAATTCCATGACGTGGACATCGCGATCGCTGCGAAGCGTACCATCGTGACCTGCGAAGAGATCGTCAGCGATGAGTACATCCGCCGCGATCCTACTCTGACCAAGATCTTCGGCGAGTGCGTGGACGCGGTCGTCCGTGTTCCTTTCGGCGCATGGCCCAGCCAGTGCTACGGCTACTATGACAACGATGACAAGGTCCTGAAGGAATACGACAAAGCCTCCAACTACGTGGATGCCGAAGACGCGAAGGCGAAACTTGCCAAGGCTGCTGCGAAGGCCCGCAAGGCTGCCGATGCGAAGCCCGGCGATGCGAAGCTTGAAGCGGCTGCCGTAAAAGCCGAACAGGCGGCGAAGGATGCCGCGGACGGCACGAAAGTCCCCGAGACCTTCAAGGATTATCTGGACAAGTACGTTTATGGCTGCAAGACTCACGAAGATCTGCTGAACGTGATCGGCGGCAAGCGCCTGACCGATCTCCGGGTCGAGCCGCATCTCGGCTATTCGACGAGACACTAAGGATCAGGAGGCGAAACGATAATGTACGATTACAAGACCTACGGATACACGATGTCCGAAATGCAGGCATTTGCCATTGCCAAGAATATCAAGGAAAACCAGATCGTTATCGTCGGCACCGGCCTTCCGCTGATCGGCGCTTCGCTGGCCAAAGCCGTGATCTGCCCCAGCTGCCACCCGATCGTGGAGAGCGGCCTGATGGACTGCTCGCCCGTGGAAGTTCCGCGTTCCGTCGGCGACCTCCGCTTCATGGCGCACTGCGCCGTGCAGTGGCCGAACATCCGCTTCGTGGGCTTCGAAGCCAACGAGTGGCTGCATGATTCCGACAGACTGATCGCCTTCATCGGCGGCGCCCAGATCGACCCGTACGGCAACGTGAACTCCACTTGCATCTACGGCAAGGGCGACTATGTGAAGCCTCAGGTGCGCTTCACCGGTTCCGGCGGCGCGAACGGCATTGCGGGCTTCTGCAACACGATCATCATGATCAAGCTCGACAAGACCAAATTCGTCAACAAAGTCGACTACATCACCTCCTGCGGCTGGATGGACGGCCCCGGCGGACGTGAAAAGGTCGGTCTGCCCGGCAACCGCGGCCCGCAGATGGTCGTTACCGACATGGGCATCATGAAGTTTGACGAAGAGACCAAGAGAATGTATCTGGCCTACTACTATCCTTACTCCACGCCCGAAGAGATCAAGGCCGCGATCCCGGATTTCCCGCTGATCGTCGACGAGAGAGCGCAGCTGATGGAAGGCCCGACTCCGGATATCATCAAGACCATCCGCGAGGACATCGACCCCGGCCAGGCGTTCATCAAAGTGCCGAAGGGCTGAAAGCCCTGAGGCATCCTGAGGCGCAGCCGAAGGATCTTTTGAAGATTCTTCGCTGCGCTCAGAATGACACAAAGAGTATAATTGGAGGAAAATCAATATGGGCTTTTATTCCATGCCCCGGTACTTCCAGGCGATGCCGCAGGTCGGCAAACCCCTGCGCGCCCAGAAGCCGGAGAACATCCAGAAGATCCTGAGCATTGAAGAAGACATCCACCGCATCGCTGCCGAAGCGATCGCGAACGGCAAGCCCGATGACAAGGTGCATGCGTCCGGCGAATGGACGGCCATGGACCGTCTGGCTGCCCTGGTCGATCCCGGTACCTGGTGCCCGCTGAACAGCCTGTACAATCCGGAACACAACCCGGAAGGCTCCACCGCCATCATCAAGGGTCTCGGCCGCATTTCCGGCCGCTGGGCCGTGATCGTTGCTTCCGACAACAAGAAGCTGGCCGGCGCCTGGATCCCCGGACAGGCCGACAACCTGCTGCGTGCTTCCGATACCGCGAAGTGCCTGCACATCCCGCTGGTCTACGTCCTGAACTGCTCCGGCGTCAAGCTTGACTCCCAGGAAAAGGTGTACCCGAACCGCCGCGGCGGCGGCACGCCTTTCTACCGCAACACCGAACTGGAACAGCTCGGCATTCCGGTCATCGTCGGCATCTACGGCACCAACCCGGCCGGCGGCGGCTACCACTCCATTTCCCCGACCATCCTGATCGCGCATGAGAAGGCCAACATGGCCGTCGGCGGCGCCGGCATCGTGGGCGGCATGAACCCGAAGGGCTATGTGGATGAGGAAGCGGCGGAAGCGCTCATTCAGGCCGGCAAGGGCCTGGTGGCGACGCCTCCGGGATCCGTTCCGATCCACTACGGCGAGACCGGCTTCTTCCGCGAAGTGTACGGTTCCGAAGAAGGCGTGCTGGAAGGTATCAAGAAGTTCATGGCCTACCTGCCTGCCTACAATCCGGAATTCTTCCGCGTGGACGATCCGAGCCTGCCCGCTCTCGATCCGAACGATCTGTACAGCCTGATCCCGATGGATATGAAGCAGATCTATGACATTTACGATGTCATCGGCCGTCTGTTCGACAAGAGCCAGTTCCTGGAATACAAGAAGGGCTACGGTCCCGAGATCGTGGCCGGTCTTGCGAAGGCCGAAGGCCTTCTGGTCGGCGTCATCGGCAACACCCAGGGCCTGCTGCTCAACTATCCGGAATACAAGACCGGCGCTGTCGGCATCGGCGGCAAGCTCTACCGTCAGGGCCTGCTGAAGATGAATGAATTCGTGACCCTCTGCAGCCGGGACAAGATCCCAATCGTCTGGATCCAGGATACCACCGGCATCGACGTCGGCGACGACGCCGAGAAGGCCGAACTGCTTGGCCTTGGCCAGTCCCTGATCTATTCCATCCAGAACAGCAAGATCCCGCAGATGGAGATCACGCTCCGCAAGGGTACCGCCGCGGCGCACTACGTCATGGGCGGCCCGCAGGGCAACGACACCAACGCGTTCTCGATCGGCACCGCTGCCACCGAGATCTACGTCATGCACGGCGAGACCGCCGCTGCCGCCATGTATTCCCGCCGTCTGGCGAAGGAAGCCAAGGAAGGCAAATCGCATGACGTGACGATCGCTGCGATGAACAAGATGATCCAGGACTATACGGCGAAGTCCCGCCCGCAGGCCTGCGGCCAGCTGGGTCTTGTGGATGAGATCGTGAACATGAACATGATGCGCAACTACATCGTGGCGTTCGCGTACGCCTGCTATCAGAATCCGGAGCACATCTGCCCGTTCCATCAGATGATCACGCCGCGTACGATCCGCGACTTCAACACCTACGTGAAGAAGCAGAATATCCCGTACTAAAGCAGACAAAGCAAAAGACCCTCCCCCGGCGACGGGGGAGGGTATCGAATGAAATGAGGCAGGAGATCTCATGAGCATTTACACCTTAGGCATTGACGTCGGCTCCACCGCGTCGAAATGCATCATCCTGAAAGACGGGACCGAGATCGTGGGCAAGTCCCTGATCGACGTCGGCGCCGGCACCAGCGGCCCCGCGCGTGCCATCGAAGCGGTCCTCGCGAACTGCAATATGACTGCGGCCGACATGGACTACACCCTGGCCACCGGCTACGGGCGGAATTCACTCGACAACATCGCGGACTCGCAGATGAGCGAGCTGTCCTGCCATGCGAAGGGGGCGTCCTTCCTGTTTCCGGACGTCCGCACGGTCATCGATATCGGCGGGCAGGACGTCAAGGCGTTGCACATCGAGAACGGCGCGATGGTCAACTTCCAGATGAACGACAAATGTGCCGCCGGCACCGGCCGTTTCCTGGACGTCATGGCGAAGGTCCTTGAAGTCGAGGTCAACGATCTCGGCGATCTGGGTGCGCAGTCGACGAAGCGTATCGCCATCAGCTCGACCTGCACGGTCTTCGCGGAAAGCGAGGTCATCAGCCAGCTGTCCATGGGCACCGACAAGCGCGACATCATCAACGGCATCCATCACTCGGTCGCGAACCGCGTGGTGGGTCTGGTGAACCGCATCGGCGTGCAGGACCGCGTGGTCATGACCGGCGGCGTCGCGCAGAACAAGGGCATCGTTTCCGCACTGGAAGAGGGCCTCGGGCATACGGTCTATACCAGCCCGCTGACCCAGTACAACGGCGCGCTCGGCGCAGCCCTGTTCGCCTATCAGAAGGCGCTCAGGAAGAAAGCATAACCTGCACGGCAGGCATTTTTACAGATGAACAATATGGACAGCCCCGGCAAAGCGGCTGTCGATATGATAGAGGAGGTAATCTATGGCTAAACAAGTCAGCCCCGGCGTCCTGGCGCTGCGCAAAGTCGTTGACGATGTGTACGCGGACGCCCGTGAGGCGAAAAAGCAAGGCAAGCTGGTTGGCTGGTCTTCATCCAAATTCCCCTGCGAACTGGCAGAGGCGTTTGACCTGAACATCATGTATCCCGAGAACCAGGCTGCCGGTATCGCCGCACAGCGTGACGGCGAGATCATGTGCCAGGCTGCGGAAGATCTCGGCTTTGACAATGATATCTGCGGCTACGCCCGCATCTCCCTGGCCTATGCGGCCGGCAAGCGCGCTGCCCGTAAGATCGACTGGAGCAAGGAAGACGGCTACGTCATCAACCCTGCCACCGGCAAGCCTCTGAAGGATGAAAACGGCAACGTCGTTCTGGATGAGAACGGTAAGCCCAAGAAAGATCCCAAGACCCAGACCCCTTACATCGTTCTGGAAGACATCCATGAGATCGAAGCCCTTCCCGAAGGCCGCGAAAAAGAACGCCGTCTGGAATCCATCCAGCCCTACAAGCAGATGCGCATCCCTCAGCCCGACTTCGTGCTGTGCTGCAACAATATCTGCAACTGCATGACCAAGTGGTATGAGAACATCGCCCGTATGTGCAACATTCCGCTGATCATGATCGACGTTCCCTACAACAATACCATGGATCCGAACCCGGAGAACGTGACCTATATCCGCGCTCAGTTCGACAATGCCATCCATCAGCTGGAAGAGCTGACCGGCAAGAAGTTCGATGAGAAGAAGTTCGAGCATGCCTGCGCGCAGGCGAACCGCACCGCCCAGAACTGGCTGAAGGTCTGCAATTTCCTGCAGTACAAGCCCGCTCCGCTTAGCGGCTTCGATCTGTTCAACCACATGGCTGACGTCGTGACCGCCCGCGGCAAGAAGGAAGCCGCCGACGCGTTCGATCTCCTGGCTGAAGACCTGGAGAAGAACATCAAGGAAGGCACCTCCACCCTGCCGTTCCCGGAACAGTACCGCGTCATGTTCGAAGGCATCCCTTGCTGGCCGAAGCTGCCGAACCTGTTCAAGCCGCTTAAGGCGAACGGCATCAACGTGACCGCCGTTGTGTACGCGCCTGCTTTCGGTTTCGTCTACAACAACATGGACGAGATGGTCAGCGCCTACTGCAAGGCCCCGAACTCCGTCTCCATCGAAAAGGGCGTGGAATGGCGTGAAGGCATCTGCCGCGAGAACAAGGTCGACGGCGTGCTGGTCCACTACAACCGTTCCTGCAAGCCGTGGTCCGGCTACATGGCCGAAATGCAGCGCCGCTTCACCGCTGACCTCGGTGTCCCCTGCGCCGGCTTCGACGGCGACCAGGCCGACCCGCGCAACTTCAACGAAGCGCAGTATGAGACCCGCGTACAGGGCCTTGTGGAAGCCATGCAGATCCGCAAGGAAAATCTGGAAGCATAAGGAGGCAGAATCATGAGTATCGAAACCAGACTTAATGAATTTAAGGCCGCTGCTTATGCTCCCGGCAAACTTCTGAAACAGTACAAGGCTGAAGGCAAGAAGGTCATCGGCGTTCTGCCTTACTATGCTCCCGAGGAACTCGTCTATGCCGCCGGCATGGTCCCGATGGGCATCTGGGGCACCAACACCAAGAACATTTCCAAAGCCAAGGAATACTGCGCGACCTTCTACTGCACCATCGCCCAGCTCGCGCTGGAAATGATGCTGGACGGCACGATGGATCAGCTGGACGGCGTGATCACACCCACCATCTGCGACACCCTGCGTCCCATGAGCCAGAACTTCCGCGTGGCCATGGCCAAGCTGGAGAAGATGCCCACTATCTTCCTGGCCCATCCGCAGTACCGCCGCCCGCAGTTCGGTCTGGACTTCACCGTGGCTCAGTACACCAACGTCCGCCGCGAACTGGAGAAGATCGCCGGACACGAGATGACTGACGAAGACATCCGCGCCGCCATCAAGGTGTACAACAAGTACCGCCAGGCCCGCCGCGAGTTCGTGAAACTGGCCGGTGAGCATCCGGAAGCCATTTCCGCCGTGAACCGCAGCGCCGTCCTCAAGGCCGGCTACTTCATGGAGAAGCCCGAATACATCGAGAAGCTGAACGCCCTCAACGAAGAACTGAAGGCGCTTCCGGCCTCCGAATGGAAGGGTGTGAAGATCGTCACCAGCGGCATCATCTGCGACAACCCGGTCCTGCTGAAGATCTTCGACGACAACAAGATCGCGATCGCGACCGACGACGTGGCGCATGAGAGCCGTACCATCCGCGTGGACGCTGCCGAAGACGGCGATCCGATGATGGCCCTGGCGAAGCAGTTCGCGGACGAAGACTACGACGTCCTGCTGTACGATGAAGAGTCCAGCAAGAACCGCCGCGGCGAATTCGTAGCGAACCTCGTGAAGGAAAGCGGCGCGAAGGGGCTCGTCCTCTTCATGCAGCAGTTCTGCGACCCTGAGGAAATGGAATATCCTTACCTGAAGAAGGCTCTGGATGATGCGGGTATCCCGCACATCAAACTGGGTATCGACCAGCAGATGCGCGACTTCGGTCAGGCTTCCACCGCCATCCAGGCGTTTGCCGACGTGCTGAGCGTCTGAGCAGAAGCCAAATAGAAAACGGGGCGGTTCCAAACCGCCCCGTTTTCCGTATCAGAAAGGTGTGAAACATGAATCTTGATTTCGGTGCCATGCTGAGGCTTCGCGGCGCATGGCAGAGATTTAACGAGAACCATCCGAGAGCCGTCGCTTTCGGCAACGAAGTCTATGACAAAGGCTTTGAAGTCGGGCAGGAGATCGCGGTCGCGGTCCGCTATCCGGACGGGACCGAGTTCAAGACCGGCATCCGCGTGCAGGAAGCCGACCTGGAACTGCTTGAGATCGTCAAGAGCCTGGCCCAGAGGTAAAGTGAAGATCCTTCGCCGCTCTGACGCGCGGCTCAGGATGACAACTGTGTTCTGTCATTCTGAGCAAAGCACTCGCAGGGTGCAGGCGAAGGATCTTCTTTTTGTCTGAGGTCCGCTTCAGCCGAGGTATTTCCCCAGCAGGTATTCCTTATTATTATGGGACGGGTCGGCGAGGACGTCGTCGAGCATGCGGTCAAGAATCTCGCCCATGCGCGGTCCCGGCGGCATGCCGGCGGCAATGAGATCGCTCCCTTTAACGGCCAGGTCCTTTAAGGTGATGGCGTCGCCCGCGGCTTTGATGTCCTCGTGCAGGCTGCAGATGCGCTTGTAAAGGGGCATGAAGTCTCCGAGGGTGTAGCCGCTCTTGGACAGGTTGTCGGCCAGCACGAGCTTTAAATAGGAAGGGAAAAGTTCCTCTCCGACGCGGTTCATCTCGCGGCGGACATTCTCGCGGGTCGCGGGATAGTGGTCGTCGTGGTGCAGGATGAGCTTCACGACGTCGGTGATGGTCTTATTGTCGAAGCGGAACTCCCGCAGGAATTCCCCGGCGATCTTCGCGCCTTTCGGGGCATGGCCGTAGAAATGGTCGCGGCCGCCGCCGTCCGTGGTGCGGCAGGCAGGCTTCCCGCAGTCGTGCAGGAGGGCGGCCAGGCGCAGCACCGGTTCGGGCGGCACGTTTTCAATCACCTTCATCGTGTGGACGCCCACGGAATACAGATGGAAAGCCGAACTCTGCGGGGTGGCCAGCATGGTGTCCCAGAGCGGGAAGATCTCCCTCGTGATGCCGCACTCGGCCATGTCCATGAGACGTCCCGGGTTCGGGCTCACGAGCAGTTTCATCAGTTCCACGCGGATCCGCTCTTTGCTGATCAGCTGCAGGCGCGGCGTGAATTCGCGGATCGCCGCCCGGGTCCTGTCCTCCAGATGAAAGCCCAGTTGGGCGGAAAAACGCAGCGCCCGCATGATGCGCAGGGCGTCTTCGTCAAAGCGTTCGCGCGGATCGCCGACACAGCGGATGATGCGGTTCTTCAGGTCTTCCTGCCCGCCGAAGAGGTCGACCAGACCCGCGTCGGGGTGATAGGCCATGGCATTGATCGTGAAGTCGCGGCGCTTTAAGTCTTCGGCGAGCGAGGTCGTGAAGACCACGCCGTCCGGGTGACGGTGGTCGCTGTAATCGCCGTCCTGCCGGTAGGTCGTGACCTCGTAGCCTTCCTTGCCGAGCATCACGGTCACGGTCCCGTGCTGGATCCCGGTGTCCACGGTGCGGCGGAAGAGCGCCTTCACTTCTTCAGGCCTGGCATTCGTCGTGATGTCCCAGTCTCCCGGCACGCGTCCCAGAATGGCGTCACGGACGCACCCACCCACGGCCCAGGCTTCAAAGCCCGCGCCGGACAGGACGTTCAGGATCCGGGATACGTTTTCAGGCAAAAGGATCATTTCATCAGCCGCCTATTATTCTTTCCGCAAGCAGTATAGCACAGATTTCCCCAAAAATCTTTCAAAAATTGTGCAAAATTCCGCTTGACACCCTGAAACCGTTTTGATAGACTGAAGAATGCACTATTGTGGGGCAGTGTGCATACTGCGCTCATTTTTAGGGCATTACATATCTTTCAGAGGTAATGTGTCTATGGAGAAAAACACAATGCGCCCGGTCAAATCCGGTAAAAACATGCGCATGAGCTACTCGAGACAGAAGGAAGTCCTGGAGATCCCGAACCTCATCGAGATCCAGAAGAAATCCTACTACTGGTTTCTGGATGAAGGCCTGAAAGAGGCGTTCGAGGATATCTCCCCCATCTCGGACTTCAGCGGCAACCTCAGTCTGGAATTTACCGATTTCAAGCTGTGTGAAGACGAAACCAAATACACAATTGAAGAGTGCAAGGAACGGGACGCCACCTACGCGGCCCCGCTTAAAGTCAAGGTAAATCTCATCAATAAAGAGACGGGGACCATCCGGGAACACGTCATTTTCATGGGCGACATGCCCCTGATGACCGAGACCGGTTCCTTCGTCATCAACGGTGCCGAGCGTGTCATCGTCAGCCAGCTGGTCCGTTCTCCGGGCATTTACTTCAGCGAAGACCATGACAAGAACGGCAAATCCCTCTACTCCAGCCAGGTGATCCCGAACCGCGGCGCATGGCTTGAATATGAGATGGACTCGAACGACGTGTTCTGGGTCCGTGTTGACCGTACCCGGAAAGTCCCGGTGACGGTGCTGATCCGCGCCCTCGGCGTGGGTACCAACGCGGAGATCGAGGACATGTTCGGCCAGAGCGAGCTGATCAAAGCCAGCTTTACGAAGGATACCGCGACCAACGTGGACGAGGGCCTGCTGGATCTGTACAAGAAGATCCGTCCGGGCGAACCGCTTTACGTGGACAACGCGCGCAGCCTTTTTGACGGCATGCTGTTCGACCCCCGCCGCTACGACCTGGCGCACGTGGGCCGCTATAAGTATAATAAGAAGCTTCAGCTGAAGCGCCGTGCTTCCGGCAAGCTCCTGGCCGAGGACGCCATGTCCATGGATACCGGCGAGATCATCGCCGAAGCGGGCACCGTGCTGACGCCGGAACTCTGCGACGAGATCCAGAACGCCGGCATCGCCTATGTCGTGCTGGACATCGACGGCGAGCTCGTGAAGGTCCTGACCAACCGCACCGTTGACATGTCGAAGTATGTCACCTACGACCCGAAGGAATACGGCGTGCGTGAACTGGTCTACTATCCGGCCCTCATGGCCTTCCTGGAAGCCTATCCGGACGAGGAAGAGCAGAAGCAGATGCTGCACCGCGCCATCCGCGACCTCATTCCGAAGCACATCACCAAGGAAGATATCTTTGCCTCCATCAGCTACGGCCTGACCCTGTGCAAGGGTCTCGGCAATACCGATGACATCGACCACCTGGGCAACCGCCGCATCCGTGCGGTGGGCGAGCTGCTGCAGAACCAGTACCGCATCGGCCTGTCCCGCCTGGAACGCGTCGTGCGCGAGCGCATGACCACCCAGGACCAGGAGGACATCACCCCGCAGTCCCTGATCAACATCAAGCCGGTCACTGCGGCGGTGAAGGAGTTCTTCGGAAGCTCCCAGCTGTCCCAGTTCATGGATCAGAACAACCCGCTGTCCGAACTGACCCACAAGCGCCGTCTGTCGGCTCTGGGCCCGGGCGGCCTGTCCCGCGACCGTGCCGGTTTCGAGGTCCGCGACGTTCACTACAGCCATTACGGCCGCATGTGTCCCATCGAGACTCCCGAAGGTCCGAACATCGGCCTGATCAACTCCCTGGCTTCCTACGCCCGCATCAATGAGTACGGCTTCATCGAGGCGCCTTACCGCATCGTCGACAAGAGCGATCCCGAGAACCCGCGCGTCACGGACGACGTGGTCTATCTCGCCGCCGACGAAGAGGACAACTACTGCGTCGCGCAGGCAAATACCCCTCTGGACGAGGAAGGGCATTTTGCCACGCAGAACGTCACCGGCCGCTTCAAGGATGTGACGAGCCAGTTTGACAAGGACAGCATCGACCTCATGGACGTGTCCCCGAAGATGGTCTTCTCCGTGGCGACTTCCATGATCCCGTTCCTGCAGAACGACGACGCGAACCGTGCCCTGATGGGCTCCAACATGCAGCGCCAGGCCGTCCCGCTGATGACGACGGAATCCGCCTACATCGGCACCGGCATGGAAAATAAGGCTGCGGTCGACTCCGGCGTCTGCGTCGTGGCAAAACACGACGGCACCGCCATTTACGTCGACGCGACCAAGGTCGTGCTCCGTCTGGACGACGGCACGGTCGAGGAGTACAAGCTCAGCAAGTTCAAACGGACCAACCAGAGCAACTGCTACAACCAGACCCCGATCGTCAACAAAGGCGACCGCGTGAAGGCGGGCGACGTCATTGCCGACGGCCCCTGCACCAGCGGCGGCGAGATCGGCCTGGGCAAGAACCCTCTGATCGGCTTCATGACCTGGGAAGGCTACAACTACGAGGACGCCGTGCTCCTTTCCGAGCGGCTCCTGAAGGATGACGTCTTCACCTCGATCCACATCGAGGAATACGAGACCGAAGCCCGCGACACCAAGCTGGGACCGGAAGAGATCACCAGAGACGTGCCCGGCGTCGGCGACGATTCCCTGAAGGATCTGGACGAGCGCGGCATCATCCGCATCGGCGCCGAAGTCCGCACCGGCGACATCCTGGTCGGCAAGGTCACCCCGAAGGGCGAGACCGAACTGACCGCCGAGGAACGCCTGCTGCGCGCCATCTTCGGTGAAAAGGCCCGCGAGGTCCGCGACACTTCCCTGAAGCTGCCGCACGGCGCCTACGGCGTCGTCCTGGACGCGAAGGTCTTCACCCGCGAGAACGGCGATGAGCTGCCTCCGGGCGTGAACATGAGCGTGCGCATCTACATCGCGCAGAAGAGAAAGATCTCCGTCGGCGACAAGATGTCCGGCCGTCACGGCAACAAGGGCGTCGTGTCCCGCATCCTGCCGGTGGAAGATATGCCGTTCCTGCCGAACGGCAGACCGCTCGACATCGTGCTGAACCCTCTGGGCGTGCCCAGCCGTATGAATATCGGCCAGGTGCTGGAGACCCACTTCTCGCTGGCCTCCGCCATCCTGGGCTACAAGATCTCCACGCCGGTCTTCGACGGCGCGGGAGAAGGCGACATTTCCGAAGCACTCGAGATGGCGAACGATTACGTCAACACCGAGTGGGAGGAATTTGAAGCGAAATACCGCGACAAGGTAGCGCCCGAGGTCATGGAATATCTGGGCAGCCACCTGGAGCACCGCGAACTGTGGAAGGGCGTGCCGATCACGCCCGACGGCAAGGTCCAGCTCCGCGACGGCCGCACCGGCGAGCCGTTTGACGGCAAGGTCACCATCGGCCACATGCACTACCTGAAGCTCCACCACCTGGTGGATGACAAGATCCATGCCCGTTCGACCGGCCCTTACTCGCTGGTCACGCAGCAGCCTCTGGGCGGCAAGGCCCAGTTCGGCGGACAGCGTTTCGGCGAAATGGAAGTCTGGGCACTGGAAGCCTACGGCGCGGCCTACACCCTGCAGGAGATCCTGACGGTGAAGTCCGACGACGTGGTTGGCCGTGTCAAGACCTACGAAGCCATCATCAAGGGCACCAACATCCCGATGCCCGGCGTGCCGGAATCGTTCAAGGTGCTGCTGAAGGAACTGCAGTCCCTCGGCCTGGACATGATCCTGCTGAAGGACGAAGGCATCGGCGAAGACGGGACCGAACAGTACAGCGAAGTGGAAGTCAAGGAGAACGTGGAATACACCGAACGCGACTTCCGGGCTGTGATCGAAGGCAACCGTGACTTCGGTGCGAACCGCCGCAACGACTACTCGTCCTACGGCTACACCACCCAGGAATTCCAGGGCGGCGAGCTCGTGGACGTGGAGGCGGAGAACACGGAAGGCCTGCTGACCGACTATGACGACACCGAACAGGTGGACTAAGGAAGGAGAGTAAAGAACATGCCCCTGCATGAAGATACATACCAGCCCCTGGTATTTGACGCGATCCGTATAGGTCTCGCCTCTCCGGAGAAGATCCTCAGCTGGTCCCACGGCGAAGTCAAGAAGCCCGAGACCATCAACTACCGCACCCTAAAACCCGAACGCGACGGCCTGTTCTGCGAACGCATCTTCGGACCGCAGCGCGACTGGGAATGCCACTGCGGCAAGTATAAAAAGATCCGCTACCGCGGCGTCATCTGCGACCGCTGCGGCGTGGAAGTCACCAAGTCCAGCGTGCGCCGCGAGCGCATGGGCCATATCGACCTCGTGACCCCCGTGTCCCACATCTGGTACTTCAAGGGCATCCCGAGCCGCATGGGCCTGATCCTGGACATCGGTCCGAAAGCCCTGGAACGCGTGCTGTACTTTGCCTCATACATCGTGCTGGATCCCGGCACGGCTATGCTGGAGAAGAAGCAGGTCCTGACCGAAAAGGAATACCGCGATGCACAGGAACAGTACGGCAGGAATTCCTTCAAGGCCGCGATGGGCGCCGAAGCGATCGAGACCCTGCTCAAGGAGATCGACCTTGACAGGGAATACGACGACCTGACCTCCCAGCTGGAAAAGGCGAGCGGCCAGAAGCGCGCCCGCATCATCAAGCGCCTGGAATGCGTCGAAGCCTTCAAGAATTCCGGCAACCGTCCGGAATGGATGATCATGAACATCCTTCCGGTCATCCCCCCGGATCTTCGCCCCATGGTGCAGCTGGACGGCGGCCGCTTCGCGACAAGCGACCTGAACGACCTGTACCGCAGGATCCTGAACCGCAACAACCGTCTGGCAAGGCTGCTCGAACTCGGCGCGCCCGAGATTATCGTGCGCAATGAGAAACGCATGCTGCAGGAAGCCGTCGACGCTCTGATCGACAACGGCCGCAGAGGCCGTCCGGTCACCGGCCCCGGCAACCGTTCCCTGAAGTCCCTCTCCGACATGCTGAAGGGCAAGCAGGGCCGCTTCCGTCAGAACCTGCTGGGCAAGCGCGTCGACTATTCCGGCCGAAGCGTTATCGTGGTCGGTCCCGACTTGAAGATTTACCAGTGCGGTCTGCCGAAGGAAATGGCGATCGAGCTGTTCAAGCCCTTCGTCATGCGCGAGCTGATCCAGCGCGGCATGGCGCACAACGTCAAGAGTGCGAAGAAAATGGTGGACCGCGTCCAGGCAGAAGTCTTCGACGTGCTGGAAGAGGTGATCAAGGAGCATCCCGTGATGCTGAACCGCGCCCCTACCCTGCACCGTCTGGGCATCCAGGCCTTCGAACCGATCCTGGTCGAAGGCAAGGCCATCCGCCTGCATCCGCTGGTCTGTACCGCGTTCAACGCCGACTTTGACGGCGACCAGATGGCTGTCCATCTGCCGCTTTCCGTCGAAGCGCAGGCCGAGTGCCGCTTCCTGCTGCTGTCCCCGAACAACCTGCTGAAGCCTTCCGACGGCGGCCCCGTGGCCGTGCCGTCTCAGGACATGGTCCTGGGCATCTACTACCTGACCCAGATCCGTCCGGGCACGAAGGGTGAAGGTTCGGCTTTCCGCAGCATGAACGAAGCCATCCTGGCCTATGAAAACGGCGCCCTGGACCTGCACGCTCTCGTGACGGTCCGCCGCGACGGCGTGGACAAGGACGGCAACCCGATCCGTCAGAACGTCCACAGCTCGCTCGGCCGCTTCCTCTTCAACGAGATCCTCGATCAGGACCTCGGCTTTGTGGACAGGAGCATCCCGGGCAATGAGCTGGCTCTGGAAGTGGATTTCCTGGTCGACAAGAAGATGCTGAAGAAGATCCTCGAGAAGACCATCAACGTCCACGGCACCACCAAGACCGCGGAAGTGCTCGACAGCATCAAGGCGATCGGCAACAAATATTCGACCCGCGCGGCCATGACGGTCTCCATTTCCGACATGATCGTGCCTGCCTCCAAGCAGCAGATCCTGGACGAAGCCCAGGCGACGGTCGACCAGATCAACATGAACTTCCGCTTCGGTCTGTCTACGGACGAAGAACGCTACAAGGAAGTCGTCAAGGTCTGGAACGAAGCCGACGACCATCTGGCTGCCGAACTGAAGAAGGGCCTCGGCGAGTACAACAACATCCGCATCATGGCGGACTCCGGCGCCCGTGGTTCCGACAAGCAGATCAAGCAGCTGGCCGGCATGCGCGGCATGATGGCCGATACCACCGGCCGCACCATCGAGCTGCCCATCAAGTCCAACTTCCGTGAAGGTCTGGACGTTCTGGAATATTTCATGAGCGCGCACGGCGCCCGCAAGGGTCTGTCCGATACCGCTCTTAGAACCGCTGACTCGGGCTACCTGACCAGACGTCTGGTCGACGTTTCCCAGGAAGTCATCATCCAGGAGGACGACTGCGCGGTCACCGACGGCGGCGAGATCCCCTTCATGGAGATCGGCACCTTCATCAACAGCCGCAACAACGACGTGGTGGAGAGCCTGCAGGAACGCATTACGGGCCGTACGGCTGCCGAGGACATCATCGACCCGGCGACCGGCGAGATCATCGTTCATCAGAACGAACTGATCCGTCCGCTCAAGGCTGCCCAGGTCGTTGCGACCGGCAAGCCGACCATCAAGATCCGCAATATCCTGGCCTGCCGCTGCCACAACGGCGTATGCTCCAAGTGCTACGGCGCCAACATGGCCACCGGCGAACCGGTTCAGATCGGCGAGGCTGTCGGCATCATTGCCGCCCAGTCCATCGGCGAACCCGGCACGCAGCTGACCATGCGTACCTTCCATACCGGCGGCGTGGCCGGCGATGACATCACCACCGGTCTTCCCCGTGTCGAAGAACTTTTCGAAGCGCGCAAGCCGAAGGGCGTTGCCATCATCACCGATATCGCGGGCGAGGTCTTCGTGAAGGATACCAAGGAACGCCGCGACATCACGGTCACCAACCAGGAGACCGGCGCCACGAAGAATTACCAGATCCCGTATAACCTGCGGATCAAGGTGATCAGCGGCGACATGGTCGAGGCCGGCGACGAACTGACCGAAGGTTCGGTGAACCCGCACGACCTTCTCCGCATCAAGGGCGTCCGCGCCGTGCAGGACTACATGCTCCGCGAGGTGCAGAAGGTCTACCATCTGCAGGGCGTTGAGATCAACGACAAGCACATCGAGATCATCGTGCGCCAGATGATGAAGAAGATCCGCGTGGAGAAATCCGGCGACAGCGATATTCCTGCCGGCGTGGTCATGAACCTGCTCGACTTCAACGACAGGAACCGCGCGCTGATCGCGGAAGGCAAGGAGCCGGCCGAAGGCAAGCAGGTGATGCTCGGTATCACCAAGGCCTCCCTGGCCACCGAGTCCTTCCTGTCCGCCGCCTCCTTCCAGGAGACCACGAAGGTCCTGACCGACGCCGCCATCAACGGCCGCATCGATCACCTGATCGGTTTGAAGGAGAACGTGCTGATCGGCAAGCTGATCCCTGCCGGTACCGGCATGAAGCGTTATCAGGAAGTCGGTCTGACCTCCGATTTCGAGGAAGTCGACCCGGCCGTCACCCAGCCGATCCGCGAGAAGAAGCAGGAAGTGGCTGTCGACGATGATGACGATGACGACGAAGAGGAAGAAATCGTCGCCGAGCCGGAGACCGAAGGCCTGCTGGAAGACGACTACAGCGACAACAACTAAAGCGCGAAAAGGCTGACAAGGCCCGGAACGCAAAGAAAACGGAAGCGGGATGACCGCTTCCGTTTTTTATGCCTTCTTTCCCGGCGGGAGGAGGTGAGCCATCCTGTCCTGACCGGCGGGGACGCTTGCTTATTTGTGTAAATATTTATTCAGATTCATATTTTCATCAACAAAATATGCGTCGACATTTGTGTAATTTTCCAGAAAGGCAGCGGCTTTTGCTTCTCCCATGACGAAGAATGCCGTGCTCAGAAGGTCCGCGGCAGCGGAACTTTCGGTGACCACGGTGACGGACAAAAGGCCGCTTTCGGCCGGCAGGCCGGTCGCGGGATCGAGGATGTGGTGGTACGTCACCCCGTCTTTTTCAAAAAAGCGCTGGTAGGAACCGCTGGTCACGGCGGAAGCGTCCGTGACTTTAAAGCTGGTCAGGTAGTCGCTGCTGCCGGCTTCCGGCTTCAGCACGCCGATGCCATAGGGGCTGCCGTCCGGCTTATTGCCGATCACGAGGATGTTGCCGCCGAGATTGATGATCGCACTGGAAACAGCGTTCGCACGGAGTTCCTGCTTCAGGCAGTCCGCAATGAAGCCCTTCGCCATGCCGCCGAGATCGATCACGATGGCGGGATCGGTGACCGTCAGCTGATAAGGATAAGCCGTGTCCGCAGACGGCTCGAGTTTCAGCTTCTGCCGGCCGCAGTGGGAGAGGATCTCCGCCCGTTCCTCCGCTGTCGGCACCGTATGCTCCGTCCCGCTGAAATCGTAGAGTTCAAGCAGCCTGCCGAGCGTCGGATCAAAGGCACCGTCCGTAATCTCTGCA
Source organism: Lachnospiraceae bacterium (assembly GCA_017428265.1). Taxonomy (GTDB): domain Bacteria; phylum Bacillota; class Clostridia; order Lachnospirales; family Lachnospiraceae; genus UBA6987. The sequence continues at coordinate 49,296 of JAFRRD010000052.1, forward strand.
TAGTCGAGAGCAAGAGACAGCGCCCGATACATCAGTTCCGACACCGGAACGCGGACGTCGCCGAGCCCCTCAGCCGCCGCTTCGGCGAGCCGCGCATTGATCTCATGCAGCTCGCTGCCTTCCAGCGTCCGGCTGAAGATCTTTTCATAGTATTCCAGGCGGTCCATGGCCTCGCTGACCGCGGCGGAATCCTTATTGTCATAATAACTGATGCTGACGGCCGTATCGAAGGCAAAGGCGGTCCGCACGTACGGATCTGCCGCCTTGCGGCCGCAGCCGCCGGAGCCCAGGACAGCGGCAAACAGACAGAGCAGGGCAGCACACCGCCTGACGGGCTTTATGAAAGTAGAAAAAGTCGATTTCCGCATGAGAATATCCTTGCCAAAATATATAAAGAAATGGTAAAATATCTGCGGTTATCAATGACAGGATAACCGATTCAAATGACATCTGCAGGGACGCGGGAAGATTCTTCGGAAAAGCTTTCCGGGTTTGCCGTGCAGCTATCATACCACAAAACAAGGGAGAAAAACAGTGGCGCCCAAATTTCTGAAGAGTGTTCATGTTCCGCACAGGAAGAACACGAAAAATTCCGTACCACAGCGTTTCTTCGAAGTCAAGTCCGTTACGATCCCGATGTCGATGCACATCGGTGCCCCGGCCAAACCGGTCGTCAAGGTGGGGGATCACGTCAAGACGGGCCAGCTGATCGGGGAACCCGGTGGTTTCGTCTCTGCGCCGATCTACGCGTCCATTTCCGGGACCGTGAAAAAGGTCGACAGCATGCTCCTCTCAAGCGGCGGCTCATGCATGGCCGTCACCATCGAATCCGATGGGCTGAACGAGATGGATGAAAACATCAAAGCCCCCGAACTGACTGATTTCGATTCGTTCATTCAGGCGGTCCGCAGCAGCGGCGTCGTCGGCCTCGGCGGCGCAGGCTTCCCCACCAGCGTGAAGCTGAAGGTCGATCCGGCCAAGGTGGACTACATCCTGATCAACGGCGCGGAATGCGAACCGTACATTACTTCCGACACCCGCACCATGTGCGACGATGCGGAATGGATGCTTGCCGGCCTGGAAGCGCTCCGCCGCTTCTTCCCCGCGACGCAGTTCTACATCGGCATCGAGAACAACAAGCCGGAAGCCATCAAGGTCATGCGCGAGACCGCTGCCAAGGTGGAAAAATGCGAAGTGATCGAACTGCCGAGCAGCTACCCGCAGGGCGGTGAGAAAGTGCTGATCTACAACACGACCGGCCGCATCGTTCCGGAAGGAAAGCTTCCGCTCGACGCCGGCTGCATCGTGCTGAACGTCACGACGCTCGCCTTCATCGGCAGGTATCTGCTGACCGGCGAACCGCTGTCATCGAAATGCATCACCATCGACGGCTCCGCGGTGAAGAACCCGCAGAACCTGATCGTTCCGGTGGGCACGATGATCAGCGAGATCGTGGAGCACATCGGCGGCCTGAAATGCGATCCGGCCAAGGCCCTCTACGGCGGCCCGATGATGGGCCTGTCCATGCCGGACCTGGATCAGCCGATCCTGAAGAATACGAACGCGGTCCTGATCTTCGACGAGAAAGACGCGAAGATCCCGGCGCCGACAGCCTGCATCCGCTGCGGCCGCTGCGTCGACGCCTGCCCGCTGCAGCTGATGCCGGCAGAACTGGCACAGGCCTGCGAGAAGAAAGATCTCCAGCGCCTGTCCGAACTGAAGGTCAACCTCTGCATGGAGTGCGGCAGCTGCTCGTTCGTCTGCCCCGCCAAGCGCAACCTCGTCGAGAGCCATAAACTGGCGAAACAGTATTTAAGGGAGGCCGGGATCAAATGAGTAAAATGAATCTTAGCGTTTCCCCGCACATCCGGAGTTCGAGGACCACGCAGAACATCATGCTCGATGTCATCATCGCGCTGGTGCCTGCCCTGATCGCCTCGGTCGTGCTCTACGGCTTCCGTGCCCTGCTGCTGACCGTGATCTCCTCCGGCGCCTGTGTCTTCTTTGAATATGCCTATGAAAAACTGCTGAAGCGCGACATCACCGTCTCGGATCTGTCCGCGGTGGTCACCGGCATGCTGGTGGCGTTCAATGTTCCCGTGAGCATGCCCGTGTGGATGCTGATCGTCGGCGACCTGGCTGCGATCATCCTCGCGAAGCAGCTCTTCGGCGGCATCGGCTGCAACTTCATGAACCCTGCGCTCGTCGGCCGTATCGTGATGATGTTCTCCTTCACGACCGCGATCACCACCTACACCGGTTCGACCGGGATCGTGGATGCGGCGACCACGGCGACGCCTCTGGCCGACCCGGCGGCGACCGGCTTCGTGAAGCTGGTGCTGGGCATGCACGGCGGCGTCATCGGCGAGTCATGCGCGGCGGCCCTGCTCGTCGGCGGCATTTACCTCTGCATCCGCAAGGTCATCAAGCCCATCATCCCGCTGGTCTACATCGGCACGACGCTGCTCTTCACCTGGCTGTTCGGCGGCGCGGCTCCTCTGGAGTCCATCTTTGCCGGCGGCCTGATGCTCGGCGCCATCTACATGGCGACCGACTATGTCACGAGCCCCATCACCGATAAGGGCAAAGTCATCTTCGGCGTGTTCCTGGGCCTGATCACTTCCGTGATCCGTGTCTTCGGCAACTATGCGGAAGGCGTGACCTTCGCCATCATCCTCGGCAACATCCTGGTCCCGTACATCAACGACCTGTCCGAGACCAAGCCGATCGGCGCCATCGTGCCCGAGAAGAAAAAGGAGGCCTGACATGAGCAAGAAAAGCAATGTATGGCAGGACCTTTTGAAACCGGTCGTCGTGCTGCTGTGCATCAGCCTTGCCGCCGCCGTGCTGCTGGGCTTCGTGAACAGCAAGACCGAACCGGTCATCGCGGAAAATGCCCGGATCAAGGCGGAAGCGACCCGCGCAGCGGTGCTTCCCGGCGCGAAGGGCTTTGAAGAGATCAAGTGCGATACCGCAGCGCTCGACATCGACAGCGCCTACAAAGAGACCTCCGGCCTGGGCTACGTCATCACCTCCTCCCACAAGGGCTACGGCGGCGACGTGACCGTGACGGTGGGCCTGAACGCGGAAGGCAAGATCGTCGGCATCTCGGCTGACGTCTCGACCGAAACGCAGGGCGTCGGCTCCAAGACCGGCGAAGCGAAGTTCCTGGACAAGTTCCTGGGTCTGTCCGGCAATGCGGACGGCATCGATTCGCTGACCGGCGCGAGCTACTCCAGCGCGGCTGTGAAAAACAGCGTGAACGCGGCCCTGGCGGCGTTCGAAAAAGTAAAGTAAGGAGGGACGGAAGATGAAAAAGACAAAATGGCAGATCTTTACCAACGGCATCTTTAAAGAGAACCCCGTCCTGATTCTTCTGCTAGGCTGCTGCTCGGTGCTGGCCATCTCGGTCACCGTCAAGGGCGCGCTCGGCATGGGCGTTGCGCTGACCTTCGTTCTGGTCGGCTCCAACGTCGTCATTTCCCTGCTTCGGAAAGTCATTCCGGACAAGGTCCGCATCCCCTGCTTCATCGTGGTCGTCGCGACCTTCGTGACCCTCGTGGAGATGGTCGTGGAAGCGTACCTGCCCGACCTTTACAACGCCCTCGGCATTTTCCTCGCGCTGATCGTCGTGAACTGCATCGTGCTCGGCCGCGCGGAGATGTTCGCCAGCAAGAACGGCGTGCTTGACTCCTTCCTGGACGGCCTCGGCATGGGCATCGGCTACACGGTGGTCATCGTCGGCATCGCCGTGGTGAGGGAACTCCTCGGCGCCGGCACCATCTACGGCATCCGCATCATCCCCGAAGGCTACCAGATCGGGATCATTGCCCAGACGCCCGGCGGCTTCATGATGTTCGGCCTTGCGATGGGCCTGCTCATCTACTGCCTCGGCAAGAAGGGCAAAAAGTTTGATCCGCGCATCGGCTGCGACGGCAAATGCGGCAACTGCAGCATTGGCTGCGAGAATGCCATCAAGGACATCGTCCCGGATGCAAAAGAAGATAAGGAGGCCGCGAAATGATGAGTGAAGGAACGAAACTGCTGCTGATCGCGTTTTCCATGATCTTCACGGAAAACTACGTCCTGGTCCAGTTCATCGCCATCTGCCCCTTCCTGGGCGTGTCGAAGAACTTCGATTCCTGCATCGGCATGAGCGGCGCCGTCATCTTCGTCATGACGCTCGCTTCCGCCGTCACCTGGACCATTTACAATTTCCTGCTTGAGCCGTTCGGGCTGACCTACCTGCAGACGATCGTCTTCATCCTGGTCATCGCGGCGCTCGTGCAGTTCGTCGAGATCGTGCTGAAGAAATTCATCAAACCGCTGTACAAGGCGCTCGGCATTTACCTGCCCCTGATCACCACCAACTGCGCGGTGCTTGCGGTCACGATCCTGAACATCACCGAAAAGTACAACTTGCTCGAAGCCTGCATCGACGGCGCGACCGCCGGCGTCGGCTTCGGCTTGGCCCTGATCCTGTTCTGCGGCGTCCGCAAGGCGCTGGAACGCGCGAAGCCTCCGAAATGCTTCGAAGGCCTGCCCATCACCCTGATTGCGGCAGCGCTCACCAGCATGACCTTCATGGGCTTCGCCGGCATCGCGGACAATCTGTTCCACTAAGGAGGACTGAAGATGGATCCTGTGTTGACAGCAGCTTTGGTACTGGGCGGCGTAGGCCTTGTCTGCGCGCTCCTTCTGGTGGTGGCAGCCAAATATATGGCGGTCCCGGTGGATGAACGTTTTCCGAAGATCCGTGAGTGCCTGCCCGGCGCGAACTGCGGCGGCTGCGGCTATGCGGGCTGCGACGGCTATGCCAATGCGCTCGTGGACGGTTCGGAAGAAAAGATCAACAAATGTGTTGCCGGCGGCGCGGCCGTGATGGAAGCGCTCGCGAAAGCGACCGGCAAAGAGGCTGAAGCAGTCGAACCGAAGGTTGCCTATGTCCACTGTCTGGGCACCTGCGACAAGACCGAGAAGAAGGCCGAATACAACGGCACGAAGACCTGCAAGGCATCGAAACTGCTCTTTGGCGGCGAAGGCAGCTGCACCTTCGGCTGCCTGGGCTACGGCGACTGCGCGGCGGTCTGCCCCGAGAAGGCGATCAATGTGATCAACGGCGTGGCGCATGTGAACGGCGCGCGCTGCATCGGCTGCGGCCAGTGCGCATCCGTCTGCCCGCAGAAGATCATTTCCCTGATCCCTGCGCAGGCGGCGGTCAAGGTGACCTGCTCGAACAAGGACAAGGGCCCGGTCGTCATGAAGAAGTGCAAGGCCGGCTGCATCGGCTGCGGCCTGTGCATGCGCAACTGCCCGGCTGAGGCCATCAAGGTCGAGGGGAATCTTGCCTCCATCGATTACGAAAAGTGCATCGGCTGCGGCAAGTGCAAGGAAGTCTGCCCGAAGAAGTGCATCCTCTGACGGCATGCTGACGCGATGGCACGGCTGAAGGAATATCGAAAGGATCTTTTTCTGATCCTCGGCGTGCTGATAGGCGCGGGGCTTATCGCGGGGGCTTTTGCCCTCGCGAAAAAGCCCGGCGCCTATGTTCGTGTGGAACAGGACGGAAAGCTGCTCGGCGTGTATGCCTTAAGCGAAGACAGAAGAGAAGTGTTCCCGGACAAGGACGGCGCCGACGGCAACGTGCTGGTCATCGAAGGCGGCACGGTGCACATGGAGACCGCGTCCTGCCCGGACAAACTCTGCGTGAAACAGGGCACGAAATCTCAGGTGGGTGACACGATCGTCTGCCTGCCGCACCGGCTCGCGGCGACGGTCATCGGCGCGGAGGAAGCGGAGGGACTGCTGCCATGAAGCCGAAGAAACTCATGACGGAAGCCATGCTCTGCGCGCTGGCCCTGATCCTGTCCTATGTCGAATCCCTCTTTCCGCTTTCGGTCGCCGTGCCCGGCATCAAAATGGGCCTGCCGAACCTCGTGATCGTCTTTGCCCTGTACCGGCTCGGTGCGGGCAGCGCGGCACGGATCTCCCTGGTTCGCGTGGCGGTCGTGGCGCTTCTCTTCGGCAACGTCTACAGCTTCCTGTATTCGCTCGCCGGCGCGGCTTTTTCGCTCCTGCTGATGGTGCTTCTCCGGAAAGTCCGGGGCTTTCATACGGCCGGCGTTTCGGTCGGCGGCGCGGTCATGCACAACATCGCGCAGGTCGCTGTCGCGATGGTCATCCTGGGCACGGAGAAGATCATTTACTACCTGCCGGCGCTGCTGGTATCGGGCGTCGTTTCCGGCATCGTGATCGGCCTGCTCGCAGGGCTGATGATCCGCCGTATCGGAAACGTGAATAAATTGTCATCCTGAGCGAGCAAAGCGAGTCGAAGGATCTTGATTTGAAGATTCTTCGGCTCCGGCTCTTGCAGAGCCTTCGCTCAGAATGACAGGAGTGGATGTTTCTTCGGAGCCGCCCTCACCTGCCTCACTTCGTTCGGCACCCTCTCCCGCGTCCGGGAGAGGGTTTCTTATGCCCTCGCAACATTGACAGAAAGCGGTTTTTCCGCTATCATTAATCCAAATGCGCAGCGCGCATTTATTCAGCCTGTCCGGGATCCGGAAGAAAGGAGAAACGCCATGCAGGATATCATCCGCACCGAGCATCTGGTCTATGAATATGCCGTGCGCAATGACGAAGATGTGGTCGAAAGCATCAACCGCGCCGTGGATGACGTTTCCCTGAGCATCCGGGAGGGCGATTTCGTCGCGATCCTGGGGCGGAACGGCTCCGGCAAGTCCACTTTCGCGAAGCAGCTGAACGCGCTTCTGTATCCGACCGGCGGGACCGTCTGGCTCTGCGGAAAGGATACCTCCGACGAGGAGAATCTCTGGACGGTGCGCAGCTCGGCCGGTATGGTCTTCCAGAATCCGGACAACCAGATCGTCGCGTCGATCGTGGAGGACGACGTGGGCTTCGGCCCCGAGAACCTCGGCGTTCCGACGGAGGAGATCTGGCGGCGCGTGGAAAATGCCCTGAACGCGATCGGGATGGCAGCCTATGCCGAGACCAGCCCGCTGCGGCTTTCCGGCGGCCAGAAGCAGCGTGTTGCGATCGCCGGCATCCTGGCGATGAAGCCGAAATGCCTGATCCTCGACGAGCCGACGGCCATGCTGGACCCGGAAGGGCGGCGTGAAGTCCTGAAGGCCGTGCATGAGCTGAATGAAGCGGCCGGGATCACGGTGCTGCTGATCACGCACTACATGGAAGAGACCGTGGACGCGGACCGCATCGTCGTGATGCAGGCCGGCAGGGTGCGCATGGACGGCACGCCGCGCGGGATCTTCTCGCGGACGGACGAGATCCATGCCATGGGTCTGGCGCTTCCGCCGGCCACGGAACTGGCGGACCGCCTGCGGGCGGCGGGGCTTGCCCTTCCGCAGGGCATCCTCTCGGAAGAGGAACTGGTCCGCGAACTGATCCGGATCCGGCCGGAGAAAAGCGGTTTAGAGCAGGAGGCAGTAGGCGCAGAAGCACCCAAAACTCCCGCCGGAGCGCCGTCCGGCTCCGTGCTGACCCTTTCCCATGTTTCCTATGAATACGAGCCAGGGACGCCGATGGCGGCGACCGGCCTTGACGGCGTTTCCCTGACCATCCGCCAGGGCGAATTCCTGGGCATCATCGGCCGCACCGGCTCCGGAAAGTCCACGCTGATCCAGCATTTGAACGGCCTGCTCAAGCCCTCCCGCGGCACGGTCTCGTGGAACGGGGAGGACATTTTCGGGGAGAAATACGACCGCCGTGCGCTCCGCGGCAAGGTCGGCCTGGTCTTCCAGTATCCGGAGCACCAGCTCTTTGAGGAGACCGTGATCAAGGACGTGAGCTTCGGCCCGAGAAATCAGGGCCTGTCCGAAGAGGAGATCCGCGAACGGGCGCGGCTCGCGATGGAGGCGGTCGGCCTGTCGGAGGACTACGATGAGCGCTCGCCCTTTGACCTTTCCGGCGGCGAGAAGCGCCGCGCGGCGCTTGCCGGCGTGCTGGCGATGCAGCCGGAGATCCTCGTTCTGGACGAACCGACCGCGGGCCTGGATCCCGCCGGCCGCTACCGCCTGCTCGAGACCCTCATGAAGCTGAAGGACGGCGGCATCGGCATCGTCTTCGTATCGCACAGCATGGAGGACATCGCCGAGACCGCGGACCGCATCGTGGTCATGCACGGCGGCCGCGTGGAAATGGAAGGCGCGCCGCGGGAGATCTTCCGCCGCGGCGAAGAATTGGATAAGATCGGGCTCGCGATCCCCGCAGTGACCCGCATCGCACGGCATCTGGCCGCCGAGGGCTGCCCGGCGGATCCCGACGTCCTTTCCATGGACGAAGCCGTCCGGAGCATCCTGGCGGGCTGGAAGAGTGAATAAAACTGACTGCCGGGCTTCGGCCCGGAATACGATACACTCACAATACCTGATACACAGAGGACAACATGTTCAGAGACCTGACCCTGGGGCAGTATTATCCGGTGGATTCACCGATCCACCGCCTGGACCCCCGCACGAAACTGCTGCTCACCCTGATCCATATCATCGCGCTCTTTTCGGCGCGGGATTTCTGGGCGTTCGCGGTTTCCGCGGGCTTTCTTGCCGTATGCATCGGTCTCTCGAAGGTCCCCGTCGGCTATATGGCCCGGGGCCTGAAGCCCATCCTCTTCCTCCTCGGCATCAGCGTTTTCTTCAACATTTTCTGGACGAAGGGCGAAGTCCTCTGGGAGATCTGGGACATCGCGATCACGAAAGAGGGCCTGATCCAGGCCGTCTGGATGGCCGCGCGCCTCGTCCTGCTGATCTTCGGGACCTCGCTTCTGACCTATACGACGAGCCCGACCGAACTCACGGCCGGCCTCGAGCAGGGGCTGCATTTCCTGAACCGTATCAAAATTCCGGTGCACGAGATCGCGATGATGATGACGATCGCACTGCGTTTCCTGCCGATCCTGACGCAGGAGACCAATAAGATCATGATGGCGCAGATGGCGCGCGGGGCGGACTTCGAGACCGGCGGGCTGATCCGCCGCGCGAAGGCAATGGTCCCGATCCTGGTGCCGCTCTTCGTTTCGGCTTTCCGCCGCGCGAACGACCTGGCCATGGCCATGGAGGCACGCTGCTACCACGGCGGGAGCGGCCGCACCCGCATGAAGCCCCTGAAATACAGGCGGGCGGACTGGATCGCCCTGGCCGTCGCGGCGCTGTATCTCGCTGCCGTGTTCATCATTTAGGAGGCGGAAATGAAACGCATCATGCTGACCGTCGCCTATGACGGGACAAATTACTGCGGCTGGCAGACGGAGCCGACCGGGCTGTCCGTCGAGGAGGTCCTGAACAAAGCCCTCTCGCAGCGGCTGGGCGAGGACATCCGGGTGAAGGGCGTCTCCCGCACGGATTCGGGCGTGCACTCGCGGGCCAACCTCTGCGTGTTCGACACGGAGACACCCATCCCGCCCGAAAAGGTCTGTTTCGCCGTCAACGAAGTGCTGCCCGAAGACATCGTCGTACGGAAGTCCGAGGAAGTCCCCGAGGACTTCCATCCCCGCAAATGCGACAGCCTGAAGACCTACGAATATACGCTGTACCACGACAGCTTTCCGGATCCGCTGGTGCGGCATTACACGACCTATTTCTACCGGAAACTGGATGTGCAGAAGATGTGCGAAGCCGCGGCATATCTCATCGGCGAGCACGATTTTTCCAGCTTCTGCAGCGCGGGCTCACAGGCGGAAACGAAAGTCCGCCGGATCACGGAACTCACGGTCGAAGAGGAGGGCACGCGCGTTGCCTTCCGCATCACCGGGACCGGCTTTCTCTACAACATGGTCCGTATTGTCGTCGGGACGCTCCTGCGGGTCGGGACCGGCTTCTGGCCGCCGGAGAAGGTGAAGGAGATCCTGGAAGCAAAGGACCGTCAGGCGGCCGGGCCGAAAGCCCCCGCCGAGGGCCTCTGCCTCATGGAGATCCGCCTCTTCCCGGAGGGCTTTCCCGAAGAGATCACCCGCAGCTGGCGCTGATCGCCGCCGACCGGTCCGTTTGCGGGAAATCCGTTGAGTTTCCCTGCGTTTCGTGATATAATTATTTGTCCGAACGGGGAAGGAGGTCTGCCATGCCGTCTTATCACTACGGAAGCAGCTCATACGGAGGGCAGCGGCAGCGCCGCCGTACTCCGCGGGGCAGCCGTGTGCTTGCGGTCGCTGCGCTTTGCATCCTGGCCGGCGGCATCGTCTTCGGCATTGTCAAGGGCGTCGGCCTGGTGCGCAGATGGGTGCACGAGGTGATGGACGACCCTCAGGCAACGAAGACGGGCGAATCGCTCATCCCCGGGGAGAGCACCGAAGACGAAACGGATTACAGCGCCCTCATCCGCTCGGCGGACGCGATGGCCCTGCAGTATGACTACGACGGCGCGATCGCCCTCCTCCAGGAGGTGGAAGGATACGAGAAAAATGAACAGCTGTCGGCCGCGCTCACCCGCCTGAAGGCAGCCCGCAGCGAACTCGCAAGAATCGATATCAACAAGGTCTGCCATCTGTCCGTAAGGAGCCTCATCGCCGACCCGGCAGCGGCTTTCGGATCCGCCGACAAGGACACGCTGGCCGCGAACTATCTCACCGTTGCGGAATTCGAAGCAATCCTCGAGAAGCTTTACGAGGGCGGCTGGGTGCTCGTGGACATCGGCGACATGGCGCATCCGGACGCAAACGGCTTTTTCGTCAGTGGGACGATCCTGCTGCCGAAGGATAAAAAAGCGTTCGTGCTGTCCGTGGAAGACCTCGTTTATTACGAGGCAAATGCCGGGAAAGGCTTTGCCGACCGGCTCGTCATCGATGAGGACGGCGATCCGAAATGCACCATGCGGCAGTCCGGCGGAAAGACCGTGGTCGGCGACCTGGACGTCGTTCCGATCGTCGAAAGTTTTATCAAAAATCATCCCGATTTTTCCTATAAAGGCGCGCGCGGCATCATCGCCCTGACCGGCTACGACGGGATCCTCGGCTACCGGACGGCGCCAAAATACGGCGATCCGTCGAGCAAGGACTACAAGCCGGCCTACGCCTCAATCAATGTTGAACTGGAACGTACCGAAGCACGGATGGTCGCTGCGCGGCTGAAGGAACTGGGCTGGCGCTTCGCCTCCCACAGCTGGGGCCACATCAACATGGCCAAGGCGGAACTGTCCCGCATCAAAGACGATACGGCCCGGTGGAAGGAACAGGTCGTCCCCCTCATCGGCAGCGCGGAGATCCTTTTCTTCGACAGCGGGACGGATATCGGCAGCTGGCGGGCCTATTCCGCCGAGAACAATGCAAAATTCGCCTATCTGAAATCAGAAGGCTTTACGTATTACTGCGGGGTGGATCTGACCACCATCCCCTGGGTGCAGCTCTCCACCTCCGCCGCGTATCTGCGGCAGGGGCGCGTGAAGGTAAACGGCACGCAGCTCACCCGCTATCCGGAACGGCTCGCCCCGTTTTTCGACGCGGCGGCGGTCCTGGATAAGGCCAGACCCTGAAACAAAAGGAGGCATCATATGCGTAAAAACGGAGGAGGCTCATCTTTAGGATTTCTGGCTCTTGCAGCCGTTGCCGTATTGCTGATCGGCCTGCTCGGCGGCGGTCTCAGCGCCGTGCTGGGCGTACTGGGCATCGCGTTCGGCGCGATCGTCCTGCTCGTGGCGGGGGTCATGTTTTTTGCCTTCAAGGGCTCGGCCGAAGAGGCGGAAAATGCCGCCAAGAAGGGCAAAGTCATCCTGACGACCGAAGAAGCGCAGACGCTGGCGACGGCCCGCCACCAGGTGACGGATATCCGCATGCTGAATACGAGGATCACCGATCCGGTGATCCGCCGGCGGAGCAATGAGGTCTGCGACATCATGGACAAGATCCTTGCCGCCATGAAGGAGGATCCGAAAAAAATCGCCGAAGGCCAGATGTTCCTGCAGTACTATCTGCCGACGCAGCATGAGATCCTGATGAAGTTCCAGCATATCGACAACAGCGGCATCGAAGCGAAAACAGAGCTCACCGGCAAGATCCTGGAGCATCTGGACGATATCAAGAAAGCGACCCAGAAGCAGCTCGGCAACGTGTACGACAATGACGTGTTTGACATCGATGCCGAGATTGAACTCATGAAGGAAAGCATGAAACAGGACGGCCTGATGGGATAAGGAAAGCAGAAACTATGATCACGGTCATCGTGCCCGTATATAACACAGAATCATATCTGGAGAAATGCGTGGACAGTATTCTGGCGCAGTCGTACGCCGATCTGGAGATCCTGCTGATCGACGACGGCTCGACAGACCGTTCCGCGCAGATCTGCGATGAATATGAAAAACGCGACAGCAGGATACGGGTGATCCGTACGGAGAACCGAGGCCTGTCCGAAGCAAGAAACCGCGGTCTGGATGAGGCCAAAGGCGAATGGATCGGTTTTGTCGATTCGGATGACTGGATCGACCCGGACATGTATGAATGCCTCCTGCGAAGAGCCCTGGAGACCGGTGCGGATATTGCGGAGTGCGGCATCCGGTCGGAACAGCCGTCCGGGACCGTGGCCAAAAAACGGAAGGCATTGGTCGTGTGCGGAGAAGAAGCCGTCAGGGAACTCCTGCAGCCCAGCCTGAGCAACGTGGTCTGGGACAAACTGTACAAAAAAAGCTGCTTTGAAACGATCCGTTTTCCGGCAGACCGGCTGTTTGAAGATGTAGCGGTGACGTACCGCCTGCTGATGACGGCAGGGACCGTGTGTACCGTTGAGGACTGCAAATACAACCATCTGCAGCGTCAGGGGAGCCTGTCACTGCAGTATTCGATGAAAAACCTTGCCGGATACTGGCTGTCGCATAAAGAGCGCTATGACTTCCTGAAAGACAAAGTCGGCGCGGAGGAAAACAAGAAGCTGAGAAAAGTTTGTGCGAGAGCCGCGGCAAGGACCTGGGCCCATTATCATGACTGCGAAGCGGAAGAACGGAAAGCATACGCTGCGGCGGTCGGGGAGATGAACCGTTTCGTCAGGCAGTGCATTCCGCTGTTCGGGGAGCGCGGATGGGATACGGCACTGCGGATCGGCGTTTTCTTTCCTCATTTCAACAATTCCCTGTCATTTTGCCTGTCCCGGATGCTGCTCGGGATCAGGAAGAAAAAAACTGCGGATACGATTGCCGAAGCCGAAAGCTGAGCACCGGAAAGACTGCCTGAAAGGCAGTCTTCTTTATTGCCTTGCTGTTGCTGAACATTGACAATCGGCGAAGAAAAGAGTATTATAATTGAATATTGTGGCGTATTATAACCCGCCGCAGAAACGTCCGGCCTGAAGCGTATCCGGACCCGAAGGAGGCAGTCAATGTACGACGGCAAAAGCACGAAACTGGAAAAGAAAGTCTGGCTGAGTTCTCCCACCATGCACGGGGAAGAACTGAAATATATGAAAGAAGCCTACGACACCAACTGGATGAGTACGGTCGGGGCAAATATCAATGAGGTCGAGCGTCTGGCTGCCGAAAAGATCGGCTGCGGCTATGCGGTCGCCCTTTCCTGCGGAACGGCGGCCCTGCATCTCGCGACCAGGCTGGCCGGAGAACAGCTTTACGGCATTCACCCGGCAAACGGCGGAAGCCTTGCCGGCCGCAAGGTCTTCTGCTCCGACATGACCTTCGACGCGACCATTAATCCGGTGGCTTACGAAGGCGGCGAAGCGGTCTTCATCGATACGGAATACGACACCTGGAACATGGATCCGGCCGCCCTGGAGAAGGCTTTCGAGATCTATCCCGAGGTGAAGCTGGTCGTCGTCGCACACCTCTACGGGACGCCCGGAAAGATCGATGAGATCCGTGCGGTCGCCCGCAGGCACGGCGCCCTTATCGTGGAAGATGCCGCGGAATCCTTCGGCGCATCCTACAAAGGGAAACAGACCGGCGGCTTCGGCGATTTCAACGCCATTTCCTTCAACGGCAACAAGATCATCACCGGCAGCGCCGGCGGCATGTTCCTGACCGACGTGAAGGAGGACGCCGACAAGGTCCGCAAATGGTCCACCCAGTCCCGTGAAAATGCCCCCTGGTACCAGCATGAGGAGATCGGCTACAACTACCGCATGAGCAACGTCATTGCCGGCGTCATCCGCGGCCAGCTGCCCTATCTGGAAGAGCATATCGGCCAGAAAAAAGCGATCTGGGAACGCTACCGCGAAGGCTTCAAAGGCCTGCCGGTACAGATGAACCCCATCGATTTCGCGAACAGCGAGCCGAACTACTGGCTGAGCTGCCTGATCATCGATCCGGAGGCCATGTGCCCCGCGGTGCGCGGCGACAGCGAATCGGTCTTCACCCCGCAGCACGGCAAAAGCTGCCCGACCGAGATCCTGCAGGCCCTGGCATCGATCAATGCCGAAGGGCGCCCGATCTGGAAGCCCATGCACATGCAGCCCATTTACCGCAACCATGCCTTCATTACCAGAGAGGGCAGCGGCAGGGCGAAAACGAATGCCTACATCGCCGGCGGCGCCGTCGGCAAAGACGGAAGACCGCTCGATATCGGTATGGACATCTTCCACAGAGGCCTGTGCCTGCCGTCCGACAACAAGATGACCGAAGCCGAGCAGGCCGCGATCATCGAAACGGTCCGCCGCTGCTTTGACTGAGGGAGAGCGCAGATGACAGGAAAGCGTTTGTGGCAGACCCTGCGGCTCTGGTCGATGATGAGCAGCGCAAAGCGGGTAAGATATCTCAGAAAAAACCATGTTTTCGGGGCGATCGGTGAAAACGTTACCATCATGGACCGCAAGGTCCCGCTGTATGCGAAGCTGATCCGTATCCACAACAATGTCCGCCTGGCTTCCAACGTGACCTTCGCGACGCACGACATCACCCATTTCGTGCTGAACAAGCTCCCCGGGAGAGAGGGGCCGAAAGCCCTGGAGACCATCGGCTGCATCGAACTGATGGACAATGTGTTCGTCGGGACCAATACGACGATCGTGAACGGGGTCCGCATCGGACCGAATGCCGTCGTTGCGGCCGGTTCGGTCGTCACGAAGGACGTTCCGGAAAACTCCGTCGTGGGCGGCGTTCCGGCACGCTACATCTGCAGCTTTGACGAGTGGCTCGCACGCAGAAAGAATACCTATCCCGCAGAACTGGCACCGAAGCACCAGGAAGTCTCCGACGAACTGGTCCGGTACATGTGGGAAGAGTTTGAAAATAAGCGGAAACCCGCAGATTCCTGAAGAACAGGTGAGGAAGCAAATGGTCAACTACGATCTTCTTTTGGAAAAAGTCCGCGCGCTGGGGATGGACTACCGCTGGGCGCGCATGTTCGTGAAGAAACTGCGGGATGACGAGCTCGCTTTCCCGGTCGCCGATGAAGAAAAGAAGAGATGGGCGATGGAGAAGGGCTTCTTCCCCGGAAGGATCGAACTCTACGGCCTGACGGAGGACAACTGGCAGGACTATGTTCCGGACTACAAGTATTTCATGCTTCATCCGCTGAACAACCATTTCCTGAAATGGCTGGACAAGACGACGCTGAAGTACGTTCTGAACAGCGGCGGCTGCGAATCCACGATGCCGGAATACTACGTCTACGTGGAAAACGAACTCTGCGGCGGCGGTTTCACCTATCTGATGGACTGCCCTCCGGATATCCCGAAGGACAGGGACTTCCTCTGGAACCTGCTGCAGAAAAAGCAGATCCTGGCCATGAAGCCGAACTCGGGCACCTCCGGCGGCCTCGGCTTCATCAAACTGGAACTGCGTGACGGCAGTCTTTACGAAAACAACAAACCGATCGATATGGCGCGCTTTTATGAGATCCAGGACATGATGCGCAATTACATCATCACGGAGTATGCGAAGCAGCACCACGAGCTGGCGAAGATCTGGCCGGACAGCGAATGCACGCTCCGCGTGATCATGTGCAAGGTGCCTTCGGAGGACCGCTATGCACCGGCGCAGTTTGCCGACGTGATCTCCTTTGCGAGGTTCGGCGCGGCGATGTCCGGCGGGACCAGCAACCTGTCCGCCGGCGGCGTCGGGATCGGCTTTGATTTCGAAACGGGCAAGTACAACCCCTTCGGCGTGCGCTACCGCCGTTTCTGCGAAGACGGCAAATGGCGGATCGACCGGCATCCGGATACCGGCGTCGTATGGAAGGACGGCGGCCTTCCGAACTGGCCCTATGTCAGGGAAATGATCCTGAAGATGTGCAGCCACATGTCTTCCCTGGACTACATGGGCTTTGACATCATCATTACCGAAGACGGGATGAAGCTCTGCGAGATCAATTCCCATGCGGCTCTGGACTATTCCCAGGTCCTGTCGGGTGCGGCCCTGAAAAAGCCGAAAGTAAAGGCTTTCTTTGAGAAAAAAGGCCTCTTTGACATTGACGGCAAAGCCTTTTACGAAGCATACGTAAGCAGCAGGGAATAATAGATCGCTGAAGGAGTAAAGAGCAATGGCTGAAAACACGGCGCAGCAGGAGATCAGAACGGATATTCCCCATCCGAAGGATACGTTATACACCCGCTGCATCAAACGGGTGCTGGATATTTTGCTCAGCGGGATCGCGATCCTTGTCCTGAGCCCGGTCCTGCTCATTCTGATGCTGCTTGAACTGATCTTCCACGGAAGACCGATCTTTTACATGGACAAACGGCCCGGAAAAGACGGGAAGATCTTCGAGATGTACAAATTCCGCTCGATGCTCAATGAGACCGAACGGGACGGAAAGCATCTGACCCCTGCGGAAAGGATCACGCCCTTCGGCCGCTTCCTGCGGAGGACCTCCCTGGATGAGCTGCCGGGCCTGTTCAACGTGTTCAACGGCACGATGTCCGTGATCGGGCCGCGTCCGCTGATGGTCGACTATCTTCCTTTGTACAACGAGAGGCACAGATACAGACACTGCGTCCGTCCGGGGCTTGCCTGCTGGAGGATCGGCGGGACGGATAAGCTGACTTCCGCGACCTGGACCTGGAACGATCAGTTTGAAAGCGACATCTACTATGTCGAGCATGTCAGCTTCCTGCTGGATGCCGAGATGGTCCTGAAGACATTCAAGATCCTCTTTTCCAGAAGCGAGATGCGCACGAACTCCAACCGGGTCAAATTTGACGGGAAAAACCTTCTGGAAACACGGACCAAGAAACAGATCCTGGCGGATGAAGCCCGGAAAGCTGAGGAGCTGAAAGAGAAAGAGGAACAAAAAGAGCAGGAGAGCTGAGCGGTATCTGCGGCAAAGAGGCGTAAGGAATGAAAAGGACCATCGGACTGTACGATCATCTGTTTGAGGAAATAGCCGGATTAGGGGCGGAGCATACAACGATCTTCGACCGTATCTGCGCATTTCTTCTTGCGATGAGTCCGCTGCTTCAGTTCTACAAGGGCCCCGTACGGAACGCCGGATTTACGGTCCTGCTGTTGCTCGCACCGCTTTTTGTCCTGCGACTGGCGAAGACCGCGGTAAACGGCAGAGCGGACAAAAAATGTCTGCTTGCCATGCTGCCGATGCTGTTTTTCCAGATATACAAGATGGTCGATCACGGGATCACGCGCGAAAAGCTGATCTACTGCGTCTTTTTCCTGGTGCTCTTCGTTGCCGCAGCCGCCGGTGCCTTCAATATCAGCCTGCTTCTAAAATATGCGACGGCGGTATGCCTCGCGGCCACGCTGCTGCTGGCCGTGCAGTATTTCTGCTTCTATCTTCTGGGATTCCATCTGCAGCTGGCGCCGGTCTCTCTTTTCCTTCCCACAAGCACGGCATGGGAACTCGGGGTCCAGACCGGTCTTTACGGACTTCGGGGGATCCCCAACGGCTTTTACCGGCCGAGCGCGTTCTTCATGGAACCTTCCCATATGCTTCTGTACAGCTTCCCCGTCCTGTCGGTGCTCCTTCTGTCGCGGGGCATGAAGCGCTGGCGAATGATCACGGCAGCCCTGATCACTTTCGGCCTGGTCCTTTCGACTTCCGGCATGGGGATCGTCATCGCGGCGGGCCTGTGGGGCATATTCATCGTGCTGTACCATACGAAGCGGAACCGGAAAAACGTCGCCAGCATCAAAACACTGCTGTCGGCAAGGACCGCTGCGCTGCTGCTGGCGGCCGTGGTCCTGGCCGTTATCATGTATTTGGGCGTTCCGGCTGTCAGAAGAACGGCCAACCGCCTGGTGCAGAAAAATTCAAGCGGCCAGATCCTCGTGATCTCGGGCCGGAACAGACTGGCCAACGGGCTGATCGAGGACATGTCCGGAACAGACCTTGTTCTCGGTCTCTTGGAGGACACATCGGACTTCCGCTTCAATATTCCCGGTTATCACGCGACGATGTATAAATACGGACTGATCGGGATCGTCCTGTCGTACCTGTTCTATGTACAGTTCCTGTTCCGCACAAAAGGTGCGGGATTCTGGATCACCGTGATCATTCTGGTCCTGTCTTTCTTCACGGCACACACGCACGGGACATTTTTCCTGCTGGAATATACCCTTTTCCTGATGAATGCCTTATATATGGAGGGCAGGCCGCCGGCGGAAGCAGGCGTGCCGGAAGCCTCCGGCCGGCTTCAGCCCGCGGGACAGCCCGGGCTGCAGACAGCCATTTCCGAAAATAACTGACGAATACGGAGAATCACAGTGAAAGCTTTGGTGGTTGCGGGAGGGATCCCGCAGATCGAACTGATCAGGCAGCTGAAAAGCAGAGGGATCGAAACCGTGCTTGCGGACGGAAATCCCGCAGCCGTTGCCAGGCCCTATGCCGATATTTTTTATCACGTGGATATCTTTGATATCCCCGCCGTGAAGGCGATCGCAGAGAAAGAAAAAGTCGACTTCGTTCTGACGGTCTGCGCAGACCAGGTACTTTTAGTCGTGGCACAGGTCTCGGAAGAACTCGGACTGCCCTGCTATATTGATTACAAGACGGCGCAGGACGTGTCGGACAAGATCAAAATGAAGACGATCTTCAAACGGATCGGCGTTCCGACCACGGATTATCTGACCACGGACCGCCTCGATGAGGAAGAGGTATCCCGCCTGCGTTTTCCGCTTGTCGTCAAGCCGGTGGACGCCTACAGCTCGAAAGGGGTCCGCAAGGCGGCGGACATGGACGAACTGCGGCGTTTCTATGCGGAGGCGCATGAGATCAGCCGCAGCGGCGGCGTGATCATTGAAGAATATTTCAGCGGCGAGGAGATCAGTGTCGACGCGTTCGTGACCGGCGGAAAAGCGAAGATCCTGACGGTGACGAACAGCGAGAAAGTGAAGGACAAGGACCGTTTCGTGATCTTCCGCGGCCGTTATCCGGCGGCGGTATCGGAGACTGTCCTGCGGAAGATCGAAGAGATCGCGCAGAAGATCGCGGAAGGCTTCGGCCTCGTGGATTCCCCTTTGCTGATCCAGCTGCTGCATAACGGCGACGACGTCTCCGTCCTGGAGTTCTGCGCCAGGACCGGCGGCAGCATGAAATGGCTGCTGATCAAGTATTCCTGCGGCGTTGATGTCATCACGGCAACGATCGACATCACCCTCGGCATAAAGCCCGATCTGGAACTGAAAGATACCGGCCATAAGATCGTGGTCAACGATTTCATTTACTGCCGGCCCGGCGTCTTCGATCATTTTGAAGGCTTTGACGAAATGCTGGAGCAGGGACTGATCAATGAATTCAAGCCGGTCAGGGCGAAGGGCACCGTGATGCGCGGCGTGACCAGCAGCAGCGACCGCATCGCCGGGATGAACATCACGGCGGACAGCATCGAGGAGTTCAACGAGAAAGAAAAACGGATCCTCGATGCGGTAAAGGTCGTCGGTGCGGACGGCAGTGACATCATGAGAAGAGACCTTCTTCCGCCGCTTGCCTGAGCTTAATGCAAAGAGCGGAGATCCCCGATAAAACCGATCATAAAGAGGCTGAGACGATGAAATACAGATTATTATCCCATAACCGCCTGGACAGAATGTACGTTTTCCTGAGAATGATCCGCCATACGCGGACGAAATCGAAATACGCCAGAAAACGGGTCAGGAAGATCATCCACGGCGGCTACAACGGAACAAACAAGGAATTCCGGGAGGTGGTCTGCCGCTACTGGAAACAGTACGGCGAGAAACCGCAGAAGTACTGGTTCGACCTGTACTGCGTCGGCAAGGAGGCATACGATCCGAGATACATCACCGATCCCATCTGGTTCCGGAAGATCATTCCGTATTTCAACAATCTCGTGCTGCGGCAGGCTTACGTCGACAAAGGCATGTACAACCGCCTGATGACGGATGTCAAAAAGCCGGAAACGGTCGTTAAGAGGGTCGGCGGATACTATTACGACGGAGACGGCGAGACCGCGATCACGCGCAGCGAAGCGGAAGCCCTCTGTGAGCAGGAGGAACAGCTGATCTTCAAGCCGTCCACCTATACGGGCGGCGGCTCAGGCGTGACCTTCTTCGACAATGAAAACCATGACCTGTCTGCCGGGGAACTCTTTGACCGCTTTACCGCCGGCTTCGTGGCCCAGAGGCTCGTCAAACAGCATCCGGATCTCGCCAGGATCAACAAGGATTCCCTGAACACGGTGCGTGTCGTATCTTTCCGCTTCAAAGGAGAGGTGCATATCCTGTCGACGATCCTGCGCATGGGCGGCATCGGCTCCCGCGTGGACAATCTTTCCTCGGGCGGGATGTCCTGCCGCATCGAAGCGGACGGGCGGCTCGCGGAAAAATCGGTCAACAAGAAGTCCGAATGGAAGGAAGAGCATCCGAGCGGCCTGAAATTCAGGGACATCACGGTCCCCAGCTTTGATAAGATCATCAAGACCGTGAAAAGGCTTCATCTTACCCTGCCGTATTTCGATCTGATCGGCTGGGATTTTGCGGTCGACGAAAGCGGCGATCCTGTCTTTATCGAATTCAACGTGATGCCGGAACAGAACCAGCTCAGCTGCGGCCCGTCGTTCGGCGAACTGACGGACGAGGTGCTGGCGGCCGTATACGGCGACAAACTCCCGGAACGCTTCTGACGCGGCAATTCCGCAGACCATAGATCAGGAATACACAGAGAGGTGACACATGAGTCTTTTACGCAAACCTTCCCGCAGGAAGATGGAACAATGGTATATCAAGGCCAGAATGCATTCGGTTTCGCAGGATGAGACAAAGAATGTGAAAAACCGGCTGAAGAGCATCAACGGCGGCTACAACGGAAGCATGGCCGAGTTCAGGCAGACGGTCATTCCGTACTGGAAGCAGTTCGGCATCAAACCCAAAAAGTACTGGTATGATCTGCTCTGCGCGGGCCTGGATCATTATGACCCGCGATACATCCCGGATACGATCTGGTACGAGGATATCCTTCCCTACTTCAACTATATGACCACCAATAAGGCCTACAGGGACAAGGGAATGTACAGCCGCCTCCTGACCGACGTCAAAAAACCGGAGACGGTCGCCAAGAACATTGCCGGGTACTATTACAACGGCGACAAAGACGAACCGATCACTCTCGAGGAAGCCATCGATCTGTGCAAAAACGAGGAGCATCTGATCATCAAGCCTTCCATCTTCAGCGGCAGCGGCAGAAAGATGACCTTCTATGACCGCGACCTGCCGGAGTCGGAATCGATCGAGACCATTTTCAACCGCTTCAAATACAATTTCGTCGTGCAGCGGCTGGTGAAGCAGCATCCGGTGCTGGCGGCGTTCAATGAGGGATCCCTGAATACGGTCCGCGTCCTGTCCTTCTATTTCAAGGGAAAAGTCCATATCCTGTCGACGATCCTGCGCATGGGCACCGCCGGTTCCCGCGTGGACAATATCTCGGCCGGCGGGGTCTCCTGTGTGATCGGGCCGGACGGCAGGCTTGCCGAGAAAGGGGTCAACCGGAAATCGGAGTGGATGGAAGAGCATCCGAACGGCATCCGGTTCAGAGACGTCACGGTGCCTTCTTTTGACAGGATCATCGAGACGGCGAAGCGTCTTCATCCCACGCTGCCCTATTTCGCGCTTCTCGGCTGGGATTTTGCCGTGGATGAGAGCGGCGATCCGGTCTGCGTTGAATTCAATACCATCACCGAACCGAATCAGATCAGCTGCGGCCCGACCTTCGGCGATCTGACGGATGAAGTGCTACGGGATGTGTTTATCGAAAAAAGCAGGAAAGATGCCTTTTATTAATTCGTCTTCAGAAAGGAGTACACAATGAAGATAGCAATGCTTGGCGCCGGGAATGCCGGCTGTGCGGTGGCTGCCGACCTGACCATGCATGGACATGAAGTAACTTTGATCAAGACCTCTCATGCGATGCACGACGATAATTTCAATTTCCTTCTGGAAAACCAAGGAAAAATGACGCTGAATGAGTTCGGCGAGATCAAATCGGCCAATATTCACAAGGTGACCCGTGATGTTTCGGAGATCCGCGGCGCGGAGGTTGTGATCATCTACATTCAGACGAATTTCCATGAACAGCTGATCGAGCGCATTGCACCTTATCTGGAGGACGGCCAGATCCTTCTCATCAATCCCGGCTACCTGTCGACGGCCTATGTGCTGAAGCACTGCGCGGACAAGGACATCATCGTTGCCGAGGCGGAAAGTTCTTTCATCGACGGACGTATCATGGAACCCGGCCTTTTCAAGGTCACGTTCCGCAACGTCAGGAACCCGATCGGTATCTTCCCGTCCTCCCGGAGAGAAGAGGCGATCGCGAAACTGGATCAGCTGGGCGAGCGCCTGGTCTATCTGGATTCCGTCGTGGAAGCGGCGCTGCACAATCCAAACATGATCGTGCATACGGTCGGTTCCGTCATGAGCATTCCGCGGATCGAATATTCCAAAGGGGAGTTCTGCCTGTACCATGAAGCCTACACCCGCAACAACCCGTGCACCTGGATGATCCTGGACGCGCTGGATAAGGAAAAGATGGATGTTCTGGGAAAACTGAACTTTGCGAGGATCCCTTATGTGGAAGCGTGCAAATACCGCAATTCGCTGGATGAGAACGAAGATGCCAAGGAAGTCTTCCTGAACTATGCCGAGATGCCGACGCGTGCGAAGGGCCCGATGAAGGTCGATTCCCGCTACATCTCTGAAGACGTTCCGCAGGGTCTCGTCATGCTGGAAGCCCTCGGGAAGACCCTGAATGTGGCTACACCGATCTGCACGGCATTGATCGAGATCGCTTCCGCCGCCCTGGGCAGGGACCTGCGCGCCGAAGGCCGCACGCCCGAAAAGCTCGGTTGGGACAATATTCACAGGATCATGAGAGACTGCGGAAAGGAACAGTAAAGCATGGCGAGCATTTACAAAAAGATCCTTCCCAAACGGCTGTACAATTACCTTCACCTCCGCCGCCATCCGATCCCGATGAACCTGACGGATAAGGAAAGGGAAGAAGGGCTGACAGCGCTCTATAAGGAGAAGACCGGACGGGATCTGGACTTTTCGGATCTGAAGCTGTTCTCCGAAAAACTGCAGTGGTACAAGCTGTACTACGGCCATCCCGATCTTCACCGGATCGTCTGCAAATACGAATTCAAAAAGTATATCGAGGAAAAACTCGGCCCCGGCCATACGGTCCCGCTGATCGGCGCATGGACGAAAGTCGAGGATGTTCCCTGGGATTCGTTCCCCAAAAAATTTGTCCTGAAATCAAACTGCCAGAGCGACGGCAAATTCATGCTCATCGTCAGGGACAAGGACAGCCTGCGCTTTGACGATGTCAAAGAAGAACTTGCCCGCTGGCTCAAACCGAAAAAAACGCTGATCAATTCCTACTGCAGGGCGTATTACGACGTCACGCCGATGATCCTTGCGGAGGAGTACATCGAGCAGATCGACGGCCAGGTCTATGATTACAAGTTCTTCTGCTTTGACGGGGAACCGCTTCTGTTCAAGATCGACTTTGACCGTTTTTCCACTCACCGCGCGAATTATTATGACCGTGATCTGAACCTCCTGCCCTGGGGTGAATCGGTTTATCCGCCGGATCCGAATTTCGATCCCCTGGATCAGGGCATGCTGACCATGGACGTGGTTCAGGAAATGTTCGATACGGCAAAAATACTCTGCAAGGATTTCCCCTTTGTCCGCGTGGACTTCTACTACTACGATCATCAGATCAAACTGTCCGAAATGACCTTCTATCCCAGCGGCGGTTTCCATGACATCAGCCTGGAAACGGAAAAGGACTGGGGTGAACGTTTCCATCTCCCGGCAAAGCAGCCGCTCGGAAGAAAATACAGACTGGATCTGGACTATTAAAACCTGCTGCAAAGGTACGTCGGAACTTTAATGAAGAAAAACTCTGCAAATCAAGGATCCAGAGTCAGGAATTCCGTGCTCAATACCGTGACCGGTATCGGCGGTGAGCTGCTGATCATCGTCCTTAAGTTCGTAACCAGGACGGTGTTCATTCGCACGCTCGGAAAAGCCTACCTCGGGATCAACGGCCTGTTTGCCGATATTCTGTCCATGCTGTCGCTGGCGGAACTCGGCGTGGACATGGCGATCACCTATCAGCTCTACAAGCCGCTGGCCGAACATGACGACCGGCGTGTCCGCATACTGCTGAAATTTTATAAACAGGCCTACCGTGTCATCGGCGCAGTCATCCTGCTGCTGGGGGTCGCCCTGATCCCGCTGCTGCCGGTCCTGATCCGTGACTATGATTCACTGGCGGCACTGAACATCAACGCGGTCCTCATTTTCATGATGTTCCTGATGAGGAGCGTATCCAGCTATTGGTTCTTTGCCTACCGCAGCACGATCATGGTCGCCACGCAGAAGCGCTATGTCCTGAGCATTGCCGGCTACTTCATTACGATCGTCAGCAATGCCGCGCAGATCCTGGTCCTGACGCTGTATAAGAACTTCATTATCTACACGGCAACGGTGCTGTTTTTCTCCATCCTCACCAGCCTGGTCTATGCGGTGATCGCAAAGCGCTATTATCCGCAGTACTTCATCAAAGAAGAAGGCCGGCTCGGCAAAGAGGAGATCCGCGGCCTGTTCAAGGACTGCGGCGCCGTCTTTCTGCACCGCGTGAACGGTGTCGTCCTGAAAGCGACGGACAACATCGTCCTGAGCTCCTTCCTGGGGCTCACGATGGTCGGCCTTTATTCCAACTATCTGCTGTTCTACACGACGATACAGCAGCTGCTGGGACAGGTCTACCGTTCCGTCAGAGCCAGTATGGGCAATCTGTTCGTGGAAGCGGACATTTCCCGCGTGTTCAAGATGTTCAAGGTGATGAATTTCATCACGGTCATCCTTTTCGGAACGGCAGGTGTCGGCGTTACCGTCTGTGCGGACGAACTGATCTCGGTATGGGTCTCGGACAGTTATGTGATCGCGCAGCCGTTTGCCCTGCTTGTCGGTATCGAGACTTACCTGATGGGGCTGGTCAACAATGTCTATCAGATCCGCAACGTCAGCGGCGTCTTCCGCCGCATGTGGTACAGGCCGCTGGTCGGGATCGTGATCAATATCGTTGTTTCGGTGGGGCTGGTGCAGGTCATCGGGATCTACGGCGTGATCATCGGGACGATCGTGACCCTGCTGACAACGAATATTGCCATGGACGTGCATGTCGTCTACAAATACAGCTTCAAAGAATATAAGCCTGAGATCGATTATTATCTGACCAACGGGCTGTATCTGCTCGTGACGGCCGCCGTATGCCTTGCGGATCGCTGGATCTGCAGCCGCGTCTATATCGGCCACGGATGGCTTTCCGTGATCGTGCATGTGATCATCGTCAGCGTTTCGGTGCCGGCGGTATTCATCCTTGTGTTCTGGAAAACGGAGTCCTGCCAGTACCTGATCAGGCTGCTTCGGAATTTCCTCGGCAAACTGAAAAAGAAACTGCACGGCAGATCGAAAAGCACAAAATAAAAACAGTTAACAGAGCATTCAGCCTTGGCTGAAAAGGCTCCGGGAGGGCACCGTGAATATCATAAGCAAGATCAAACACTATCATGATTTTTACAAAAGAAGCTACAACTGGCACAATATGGGGACAGGGATCCCCGTGATCGAAAAACTGAGATGTTATTCGTGCCGGCTCATTCACAAGGTCAATCCGGCTTACTATGTTGCCCTGGAGTTTTATAAAAAGCGCCATTCAGAGATCCGCAAATACCTGCTGACCGTACGGAACGCGGAGATCACGAAGAAAATGGTGAACGCTGCGTCGCTCGAAGAACGCCGCTCCATTGGCAACAAGCTTTGTTTCGATGAATTTTACGGCAAAGCCGGATTCGTGAAACGGGCTTTCCTGGGAACGGAGAAAGCGTCCGAGGAAGAGATCTGTGGCTTTATTGAAAAACACGGGGAAGTCATTAAGAAACCGCTTTATCAAAGCGGCGGTTCGGGGATCGAACTGCTTCGCCGGGAGGAACTCAGCCCCGAAAAACTTGCCGAACTGAAACAGCGCGCCTACGTGCTGGAGGAGAGGATCGTCCAGCACCACCTGATGAATGAGATCAACTCTTCCTGCGTCAACAGTATTCGTATTGTGACCGTTCTGGACAAGGATCGGATACCGCACTTCATCGGCGCTGCCATGCGCTGCGGCGCGTCCGGAAGCGTTACGGACAATGTCCATTCCGGCGGGATCGCCTATCCGATCGATCTGAAATCGGGCACGATCATCGGGCGGGGAAGAGGCAATCAGACCGAGAACTCCTATGACACGCATCCTTCGTCGGGGGTGTATATGATCGGCCGGAAGGTGCCGAACTGGGATATCCTTCTCAAGGAAGTCGGCGAAGCGGCAAAACTTTCCGATAAGATGATCTATCTCGGCTGGGATATGGCCATCACGGAAGACGGTGTCGATTTCATCGAGGCAAATTTCGGACACGGCATCGATGTGATCCAGTATGACGGCATCGGTAAAAAAGAAGTCATCAGGAAATACCTGGAAGGAACGCATTGCGCTTTCTGAGAATTTAATAAAAAACTGCTTGCAGTTTTTTATTTCCCGTGGTATAGTCAATACGCTATAGAACATATGGCCATTAGATTATAGGTGAAGCATGAATACCAAACAGTTTCAATATGTTCTGACGCTTGCGCGCGAAGGGTCGTTTTCCGGGGCGGCCGATATGCTGAACATCACGCAGCCTTCGCTGTCGCAGTACATCAAGAAGATCGAGAAGGAGATCGGTGCGGACCTGTTCACCAGGACAAACGGTGACGTCAGGATCACGGATGCCGGAAAGATCTATATTGAAGCCGGGAGGCGGATCCTGGACATCGAGCATCAGATGGAGAATGCGATCAACGATATTGCGGCATGCAAGACGGGGTCACTCATTATCGGGACTTCGCCTTACCGCTCCGCATCCATGATGCCGGCGGTCGCCGGAAAGTTCAAGCAGCTTCATCCGAACATGTATCTGGTGATCCGCGAGGCAACGACCGCAGAGCTTCTCGACGGGATGGAGCACGGAGAATTCGACCTGGCGGTCACCCTGCTGCCGGTCGATGAGAAACGCTTCAGTTATGAAAAACTGGCGGAAGAGGAGATCCTCCTGGCCGTACCGGCGGCCTGGGAAAAACTGCCCGCAGCGGCATGCAGCGGCCGGAAGTATCCTGCCGTGAGCACGGCGGTCCTCCGGAAATACCCGCTGGTGATGCTGACGGAAGCGCAGTACATGCAGCAGCAGGTGGATGGCCTGCTGTACGGCGGCGAAAGCAGCGCTGCTCCGGCCGTCGTCGTGAAATCGCTGGAGGCGCAGATCGAAATGGTCCGGTCCGGCGTGGGAATGGCTGTGGTGCCGGGCGGCGTTGAGCAGTTCTGCCGGGACAGATCCGTCACCTATTATTCATTTTCCGATCAGCTGCTGAAACGGACCCCCGCCGTTATCTGGCGGAAAGGCGTGAAGCTGTCCAGGACGGCGCAGGAACTGATCTCTGTCATAAAAACCATTGAATGGTGAACAAAAACGAAGCTGATCCAAAAGCTTCAGACTCAAGGAGGAAAACACAAAAATGCCTGCTGCATTGACTTATCTGGCTATCATGCTGGCGGTGATCATCATCTGGTTCATGCTGTTGAAACGCCCGGTTTATGAAGCCGTACTGATCAGCTTCATCCTGCTGCTGACCATCACCGGGACCTGGGGAAAGGTTGGCGGCTATATCAATACCGGCTTGAAGACTTCCCTGCTGTATTCCATGACCGCGTTCTGCGCCATGTCGATCCTGCTGACCAAAACGAAGGTCATCGACAGTGCGATCGCCGTCATTCTTGCCCTGCTCGGCCGCGTGACCGGCGGCGCCGGCTATGTGTCGGTCGTTGCCAGTTCTTTTATGGGAGCCCTGTCCGGCTCCGGTCCCGGCAACGTGATGGCGACCGGTTCGATCACGATCCCGGCCATGAAGAAGTCCGGTTTCCCGGCTGAACTCGCGGCCAACATCGAATCGAATGCGTCCTACCTCGGCAACATGATCCCGCCTTCGGGCAATATCACGGCTGCCCTCGGTGCCCTGACCGGCATGGCTGCCTACGGCGAAGGCTTCATTTCCCAGTCCGAATTCTGGATCGTGCTGTGGGGCTGCTCCCTGTGGTTCATCCTGCAGCGCCTGCTCATGGTCTTTGCCTTCTGCAAATATTACAAGGTCGCTCCGATCGCGAAGGAAGATATCCCCAGCCTGAAGGAGACCTTCAAAAAAGGCTGGCAGGGCCTGCTGCTGCCGCTGATCATCCTGCTGCCCTTCGTTCTGGACTATTTCTTCAAATCCACGTTCTTTACCGAAAGGCTCGGCAAGGACGGTGCGAAATTCATGTCCAGCAGCCTGCTGATCTTCATCGGCGGCCTGGCGTCCATCTACGGCGTTCTGATTGCCAAGGACAAGAAGCAGGTCACGCCGCACGCCATCGCGAAGATCTTTGCCGACGGCATCAAGACGATCGCGCCGGCCATCGGCGTCTGCGTGTTCGGCTATATGATCGGCGCCCTGTTTACCGACCTTGGTGTCACCGACGAGATGCTGACCTTCATGGAAGGCCTCAACATGGGCAAATTCGGTCTGGTCGTCTTCGTCTGCCTAATCACCTGCCTGCTCGGCATGGTCATCCCCGGAAGCTCCCTGGTCGTCATCTTCGGACCGGTCTTCATCACGATCCTGGCGTCCAAGGGGGTTGACCCGGTCCTGGCTGCCGCGATGCTGCCCTGCTACTGCGGCGTCATGTGCGGCATCACTCCGCCGCTCGGCCTCGGCATGTATGCCGGCATGAGCCTTGCTGGTTCCGATTTCGGCAAGACGTTCAAGAACAATCTCTGGTGGGTCGCGGCCCAGTTCGTCATGGAAGTGATCGTCCTGATGGGCTTCCTGCCTATCCTCGGCCTGTAAATGGAGGTGCTGAAAATGAAAGAATCTCTGAAGAAAATTGCCAACGTTTTCAAGATGATCTTCGGCTACGGGATCATGATCGTTCTCTTTGCCGGCGGCCTGACCTTCTTCGGCTATGTCGCGGCGCTGATCATCGGCGGCGATACCGCTGCAGCCATCTGCAAGTGGATCTACAAGACCGCAGTCCCGGTCATGATCTATGCCTCCACCGTGCTGATCCTGTTCGGCCTCCTGACGATGTATCTCGCGGGAGAAAAGGCGCTGGTCCCGAGCATGAAAAAGAAAGCTCAGGAAAGCAAATAACTAAACAGACGGAAAGCCGGGGCGAAAGCCCCGGCTTTTTTTGAAATCGCTGCCTGCAGTGAATAAAAACTTGCAAGGACGGCATCCGGCTGATATAATAACACACGGTTTTTTGCACCTCGATATTTGATTGAACTGGAAAATCATAAGGAGATTTATATGCAGGACGGGAAACAGTATCAGGCGGAATATGATGAACTGAATATAAAAGACCTGGTTTGGTCTGTCCTTTGTCGCTGGAGGATCCTCGTTGCGGCATTTCTGCTCGGCGGCATACTGCTTGCGGCTTTTGCTGCTTTCAAGGACTACCGCATCATGTCCAATGAAAAGACCGTGAAGGACAGAAAACTCACATATGAGACAGAGCTGGCGAGTTATAAGGAACAGAAAGAACTGCTGGAAAGTGATCTGAAAACCTTCCGCAGCGTACAGGAATGGCAGCAGTATTACCGGAAAAACGCACTCATGCTGCAATTGGATCCGTACAATGTTTCATTTATCACGGCGTCTTTCTGTGTCGAAGCGGATAAAAATGCACAGGATCCCGCTGTAACGGGGGCGATCCTCAGACAATACCAGGCAGCGCTCGATCAGCTTGATCTGGACCCGGTGATCGCTGATGCGGCGGCTCCGGAACTGACGGCAGTGAACCCGGCAGGGACGGAGAAGAGGCTGCTGGAGGCGGAAGTCGACGCGGCCAATACCGTCCTGACGGTAAAGATCTGTGCGGATACTGCCGAGCGGGCTGAGAAGATCTATGCCGCGGCAAAAGAAGCGCTGGAAGCGCAGCATAAGGTTCTGGAACAGAACTTCGGTGAACACCGCCTGACGGAAATGACCGAACAGAAATGGTCCGGAGCGGACGCGGAGCTGGTCGAGGTGCAGACGGTATTCCGGAGCGGCCTGTCGACGTATGATTCTTACGTAACGGATACCGAAAAGAGCCTTAATGCCCTGAAAGCGCCGACAAGCACGATACCGACGTTTAAGACGATGATCCGGAAAGCGGTAAAATACGGCATCATCGGCGCGGCAGCAGGCCTGTTCCTGGCGGCGGCATTTCTGATGGTCAAACTCGTTTTGGAAGACCGCCTGAACAGCACGGATGAGATCGCACAGCGTTACGGGCTTCCCGTACTCGGTACGCAGACCGGCGGCAGAGAACTTGCGAAACTTGACCGTGCCGTCGCCGGAAAGTTGGGAATCGATACAAAGAGCTCCGAACAGGCTGCGGCGGAATTCACGGCGGCAAATGTGAAGATGCATCTGAAGGACGGCGGGAAACTGCTCCTTGTCGGGACCTGCGGGGAGGAGAAACTGAACGCCGTAAAGCAGGCTCTTGCGCCGCTGCTTGAAGGCGTCGGTATGACGGTCGTAGGCAACGTCAATGACAGTGCGGAAGCCGTCAGCGCGCTGCAGGAAAACGGCGCCGTCATCTGCGTGGAAGAGTGGAAAAAGGCTGCGCACAAAGAGATCCGCCGCGAACTGCAGACCGTCGGCGATTCCGCGAGCCGGAACCTGGGGATGATCGTAACACTGTAAAGCGGAGGCTTTTTCATGAAGAAGATCTGCCTGATCTATACCGGCGGGACCGTCGGGATGGTGAAGAGCGAAGAGGGCTATGTACCGGACAGCGCGCGCTTTGCGGCGGAGCTGGCGGCGATCCCGGACCTGAATTCTCCGGATGCGCCGGCCTATGACGTCGTGGTCTTCGACCCGCTGCTGGATTCGAGCGACATTGCGGTCCGCGAGTGGAACAAGATCGGCGGCGCGATCGCGGAGCGCTACGATGCGTATGACGGATTTGTGGTGCTGCACGGCACGGATACCATGGCCTACAGTGCGAGTGCGCTTTCCTTCATGCTGGAAGGGCTGGCGAAGCCGGTGATCTTCACCGGGGCGCAGATCCCGCTGTATGAAATGCGCAGCGACGGCCGCGACAACATCGTGACGGCGATGATGATCGCCGCCGAGGGGCGCGTCCGGGAAGTCGGCCTGTATTTCGGCGGAAAGCTGCTGCGCGGCTGCCGGGCGACGAAAAGTTCTTCGGACGCGCTGGAAGCCTTCGAGTCGCCGAATGCGCCGCCTCTCGCGGAGGCCGGTATCCGCATCCGCTATCTGCAGGATCCGGAAGGAGCGATTCCGAGAGGACCGTTCCGGTTTCAGCCGTTTGCGGAAGTGCCGATCGGCGTGATCAAGGTCTTTCCGGGCATCCAGTTCGAATTCTTCGAGCAGGTCATGACCGATAAATTAAAGGGCGTGGTGTTGGAGACCTTCGGCACCGGGAACGTGCCCAGCTCGCAGAAGGCACTGCTGCACATCATCGCAAAGGCGCATAAGAGCGGGAGCGTCATCGTGGCCCGTTCGCAGTGTGCGCAGGGCCAGGTCTCGTTGGGGACCTATGCGACGAGCCGTGCACTGGTGGACATCGGTGCGGCAGGCGGCGGAGACATGACGACGGAAGCCGCGCTGACCAAGCTTTACTATCTGTTCAGCAAAGGCCTGGATGCCGCGCAGATCCGGAAGGAGATCGAGCGGAATCTCAGAGGCGAACTGAGCGAGTAGAATTGTCAAATACATACGAAAAGTCGGCAGGCGATGGCCTGCCGGCTTTTTAATTGCCTGAAAAGCGTTTACAGCGAAGGGATCAGTTCGGTCAGTTCCCGGATGTCGTCGATGTGATGATCGGCGAAGGGAAGGATGACGGCGCGCTCCTCCGGCTTCTTTTTCTTCAGATATTCGGTCCAGACCGTGGTCAGGCCGACCGCTTTTGCCCCGTCCAGCTCGTGATCGCCGCCGTCGCCGACGAACACGGCTTCCGCCGCTTCAATACCGAGGTCGGCCAGGGCCTTCCGGTAGATCTCCGGGTCCGGCTTGGCCATGCGCACGCTGCAGGAGAAGATGACGCTGTCAAACAGTCCTGCGAGCGGGCTCCGGTCCCAGGCTTCGATATCGATGATGTCGGCATTGCTGACGAGGGCAAGCCGATATCCTGCCGCGCGCAGCGCCTGCAGCGTCTTCGCAATGCCCGGCCGAAGATCGGTGAGGGCCCTGGTCATACGGGTAAGACGTCCCGCGAGGACCGCGGCTTTCTGCGCTTCACTGACCGGAAAAGGCAGCCGGGCGCATGCAGCGTCGATCAGTTCGGCACCGCTTGCAAAGCCGCCGAGCGCCCGTTTGCGGCAAAGCCCGGGTTCCCAGAAGTACCCGGCCCATTCGCGCGGCGTAAGGCCAAGCGGCTCGCATTCCAGCGCTTCCAGCCGGGGCCGCGGCTCGGCCAGCGTATTGAAGAGGTCAAAGAGAACAGCTTTCTTCATCAGCGCTTTTTCTCCGCATTCTTCCCGCGGTTGTTGACCAGATTGGCGCGGTCGGCAATGGAGTTTTTGTGCGGTTTGTAGTCGGGACCGATCACCGCGGCGGCTTTCTCAGCCGCTTCTTCGGCGGCTTTGGCTTCCTCCGCCAGGAGGTCGCGCCCCTCCTTTTTCGCTTCGCGGACGGCGATCTTATGGAGCCTTTCGGCTTCCTTTTCGGCCGCTTCCTGCTCGGCTCTTTCCTGCTTGATCTTTTCTGCTTCGATCTCAGCCGTCGTCGGGATGTGCGGGGCGTTTTTGTTGTAGGGGCTGGAGAAGCGGTCGCCCATCGCTTTGATGAGAATGTTCCGGAAATCTTCCAGCTTATCCTTCGTGAAGGCCCGGCGCGGGATCAGGAAGAGTTCCGAACCGGACGTGTAGACCAGAAAGGCACGCCGTATCTCAAAAGTGCAGGGGTAGTCCGCAAAGATCCCGGAGGAACTGAAGGCGATCTCCGGGACCTTCATGGTCATCCGGGTATCGGTATAGCGAAAGATGCTCTTTTTCCCCAGAATGCTTTTTTCTGATTTGGCGTAGCGGTGCACGGTCATTTCCAGTTTCGTGACCTGCAGCAGGATCCAGAAAATGGCAAAACCGGTGATATAGACGCTCGGCTCCCAGAAGGGGAGCATGCCCTGATCCACCAGGACCTTGTAGATCACGAACGCGGCGAGCGTTCCGGCCGTGACATAAAGCAGCGGGCGGCGGCTCAGAAAATGGATATAGTAGTTCGCGGCGCGGTAATCCTGTTTATTGACGGTGAAAATGACTTCCTGCGTCTGCATGGCGCCTCCTTTCAGGCTTTGCCGAAGATGATCTTCAGCATTTCACGGGGCTTCGGCACACTGCCCTTGTACAGGCTCATCATACTGTACACTTTGCCGGCAAAATAGGTCACCACCAGCGCCAGCAGCGCGGTAAGGCCGAGGGCGGCGAGGCCGGTCCAGAGCGGCACCTGGTCCATGAGCAGGCGGGACGGTGTGATGAGGATCGCAGTGAACGGCACGAAATCGTACCACATCGGACCGTCCGGGGCGCCCATCCCGTTCCCGAGCACGACCCGGAGGACGATGAAGAAGCTGACGATCAGGAACAGCTGGAAGATATACAGCACGGACGACAGCTCTTCGGGCTTGGAGGCGAAGCTTCCCGCGACGCCGGCGAGCGAGCAGTAGAGCAGGAAACCCGCGGCGATGAGAAGAAGCGCGACCAGGATATGGAGCGGCGAGAAGAGCTTCATGGTCATGCCGAGGTAGTCGAAGAAACGCAGGACGCCCATCGTGCTGTTCGGATGGATGCTCCGGGCGAGATGCGAGCCGAGCGCGCAGCCGCCGAAGAGCGCGGCGCCCCAGACGATCAGCTGCAGCAGCGAGGTCGCCCACGCGGCCAGGACCTTGCCGAGGATCATGGCCTTCGGCTTCACCGAGATCAGGAAGGTATCCATCAGCTTCGAGGTCTTTTCCAGGATCACGTTGTTGGCCACGGTATTGCCGTAGAACAGCACCAGGAAATAGATGAGCATGATGTTGACGTAGGGCAGCACCCAGCCTGCGATTTCGCGGAACAGGGCATTTTCGGCATCGCCGTCTTCGTCGGACGAGACCACGCCGACGCCGGCATACAGGGCCTGCGCCTGATCGGACGAAATATGCATTTCCGTGGCAAGAAGGACAGGCAGCTGCGAGGCAACGTTTTCCGCCAGGGCTTCGGCGGCGAGAAGTTCCTCGTTCACCGCTTCGTCGCCGGCAAGGCCGATGATCTGATAACGGCCTTCTTCCTGCCGG
Source organism: Lachnospiraceae bacterium (assembly GCA_017428265.1). Lineage (GTDB taxonomy): Bacteria > Bacillota > Clostridia > Lachnospirales > Lachnospiraceae > UBA6987. Next base: position 84,070 of record JAFRRD010000052.1, read on the forward strand.
ATCACCAGCACATAGGCGCCTTCGCCGGCTTTTTCAGCGGCTTCGTACGCATCTGCCAAACTTTCGCAGCGGACAAAGAGGATGTCGGAACGGAACCCAAGAGAATCCCAGGCAAAGCCGTCGTCGGTTTCCACCGCATAGAAGACCTCTTTCACCCGGCCGAGGTCACCGGTCTCAACTTCGATAAGCGGTTTTTGCTGATCCGGATCGGAACGGTTTTTCTCCGAAAGCGGGAGGATGACCGCTGGTGCGAGGAAGAGCAGCAGGGCCAGGATGACCGTCCAGCTCTTGTATTTCTTTTCGCCGGCGATATGTTTGAACGTAAAGGAGAAGACCTGAGAGAATCCTTTCATGACCGCGCCCCCTTTCCGAGACCCATTTGCAGGATCCTGCCGAAGCCGAGCCGTTTGCCCTTGTAAATGATCAGGTTCGCATAGACTCTGGCGGCGAGGCGGAGCAGCAGGAAAATGAAGACCAGCTGGACCGCCCAGCCGATGACGATCGGTACGATCCCGACCGTCCCGTACATGTACATGGTCGGCGCCGAGAACATGGACAGCACCGGGATGATGCAGAAGGCATTGGCCATGCCGCCGCCTGCCGCCGAACCGAGGGCGGTGGCGAAGATCGAAACCATATAGCCCGCCATAATCAGGAACATGCACAGGCTCATAGCGCCGCTGCTGTCTTCAAGGCTCGCGCAGCCCGCACCGGAAAGGCCGGCCAGGATGCCGAAGGCGAGGAAACCGAGAAACGAAGTGATGAGCAGGACCGCGAGCTTGTCCGGGGCGAGATCGAGGCGCAGGGTGTTGGCCAGGAAATCATTCGTCCCGGAAATATCCATGAAGAGGCCGGTGACCGCGCGAGAAAGCGCCGCGCCGCCGAGCAGGATCACGTAGTAGAGCAGGGCATAGACGAGGGAGGCTAGCACCTTGCCGAGGAGCAGGGCGCCCGGTTCGACCGAGACCATCAGCAGATCGACCAGCTTGGAGGCTTTTTCCTCCACGACGGAACGGATCACGAAGCTGACGGAAAGGATGCAGACCATCATGAGCAGCACGGAGAAGCCGAGCTGCACGTTGTAGCGGCCCTGATCGAAGGAGAAATCTTCGTCGGAGATCGGAGAGAGCTCGCCGTTTTCACCCGGTGCCGGTTCATAGATCTTTACATATCCGCTCCGAGTGTCGGCCCAGTGATCGGGGCTTGAGGTAAGCGTGTCGATTTGCTTTTCCGTAAAGCCGGCGGCCAGAAGCTGCTGCCGGTAGACATAGGAGGCGATGAGAGAGGCCGTGCCGAGGTCGCCGGCCGAGGATCCGGCAGCGGTCTCAACGTTCAGGCGGCCGTCTTCGCCGGGGGCGATACGGAATGCCGCAGCATCCTTTGCCTTCTCCGGCATTTCGCCTTCTTTGACGTCGACGGACCCGTAACCCGACTCCTCCAGATATTTCGGGAGGCCGGTCAGGGAGACCGAAGACTGATTATCGATGTAGATCGTGGAAACGGAAGATGTTTCGCCCGCATTCCCCCTGATCAGGGACAGCAGCGGGATGGAAGCCAGGGCGAGGATCAACATGATGATCATGGACCGGATGTTCGCCTTGGATTTCAGCAGCTGCACCAGCGTGAAGCGGAAGACCTTCCCGGTTCCGGCAAAGGTATTACGCTTCATGGACGTGTTCCTCCCCGACCTTCTCCACGAAGATCTCGTGCAGCGAAGGTTCTCTTAAGTCATAGGTGATGATCGGCACGCCGGCCTCGATCAGGGCCTTCAGCAGACCGCCGGCCTGCTCCTCGCCGCTGACCTTCAGCTCGTACTCGTTTTCCTTTTCGGAAAGGACCGTGATGCCGGCGGCACTGATGAAGGGCATCGCGTCGGCTTCGCATTTCAGGTGCAGATGCACGCGGCCGTAGCTTTTCTTGATGTCGTTCAGGTTCCCCTGCAGCACCGCATGCGAGCGGTCGAGGATGGTGATGTCCGTGCAGAATTCCTCCACGGTCGCCATCTGGTGCGAGGACATGATCAGGTATTTGCCCTTCGCGATCTCATCCCGGATGACGTCGCGGATGAGGTCCGTGTTCACCGGGTCGAGGCCGGAAAGCGGTTCGTCAAGCACGATCAGTTCGGGATCGGACAGGAGGGCGGTCATGAACTGGATCTTCTGCTGGTTGCCCTTGGAGAGCTGCTCCGCAAGCTTCGGCTTTTCCTTCCTGACGCCGCCGAAGCGCAGAGCCTGTTTTTTCTGGCCGAGCATGGCAGAAGAAGCGGTATATTTTTCGGGGTAGAGATATTCCTCGACCTCAAGCCGTCTCGCCAGCGACCGGATGCGGGCCTTGGCTTCTTCCTTCGGAACGCCGCGCAGCCCGGCGAAATAGATCAGCTGATCCATCAGAGCGTATTTCGGGTACAGCCCGCGCTCCTCGGCCAGATAGCCGATGTTGCAGGAATCGGTGGTGAGCGGCTCGCCGTTCCAGAGGACTTCGCCGCCGTCCTTGGCGAGCATGCCGAGCATCATGCGGATCGAAGTGGTCTTGCCGGCGCCGTTGGTGCCGAGCAGGGCGTAGACGCCGGGGCGGTCCATGGTGAAGGAAAGGTCCTCCACGACGACCTTGCTGCCGTATTTTTTATGCAGGTGGGAAACGATCAGACTCATATGAAAACTCCTTTGGAAAATGAATCGGAAAACGGTCAGGCGCTGTGGAGACGGTCCTCCAGGGCGCTGTAGACAAGCAGCAGCGCGGTCCCGATGAGGATGCCGCCGATGACGTCGGTCAGCCAGTGCCAGCCGCAGAAGAGGCGCAGCAGGACGGTCAGAAGAACGAAGAACTGGCAGCCGATGACGACGGCGCTGCGGATCTTCGGGTCATTCAGGCGTTTTTGAAACTGCAGCGCGGCGGCGCCGAAGAAGGTGATCGCGAGCATCGTGTGGGACGAAGGGAAGGAAGCCGCCAGCTGCCCGTCCTCGAGGACCGGCCGGTAATTGATGACGACCTTTTCAAAGAGGAGGTAAATGGCCAGCACGACGACGTAGAAGCCGCCGAGAAGATACAGGTCCTTATCGACTGCTTTCAGCTTCTTTCCCTTGACCAGCTGCAGCAGCCCCAGGAAGGCGAAGAATGCGGCGGACAGGAGCGCGAGATAGCCGATGATCTCGGACAGCTTGTAGAGCGAGTCGATCCGGCCGGTCAGCTTGAAGAAGGCGCCGTTTAAGGCGGCAAAACCGACGGAGGACCCGTTCGGGCCGATGGCCTTCACGTCGACGGTCCTGAGCAGAAGGATCAGGACCAGGAATGCGCCGCCGAGTGCCGCGGCTGCGAAGGCTTTCTTGAGGATTTTCTGCATGGCAATACCTCCTTGGTGTGTTATAGTATCGGGCGCACCCGTTTTCTCAGAACTCAATTCCTTTCCGGCCCATCACGCCGTCATCGTAGGGGTGGCGGAGCTTGCGCATTTCGGTGATGTAGTCGGCGGCGTCGGAGAGAGCGGGGGAAGGATCGCGGCCGGTGAGAACGATTTCGAGGCCTTCCGGGCGGCAGATGATGTAGTCGAGGAGCTCGCGCTCCGGAACGATGCCGCAGTTAACGGCCGAGATGATCTCGTCGAGGACCAGAAGTCCGTAGCCGTCGGCGGCTTCCTTTTCGGCATTCAGCAGGAGGTCGGTGTAGAGCTTCCTCGCGTGGGCCAGTTCTTCGTCGTCCATGTCCCAGATGAAGCCGAGGTTCTCCGTGACGACGCGGACTTCGACGCCGAGCCCGCGGAGCGCTTCGATCTCCGAACTCTTCCCGTCCTTGAAAAACTGCACGAACAGCACCTTTCTGCCGGCACCGCGTGCACGGACGGACAGCCCGACGGCCGCCGTCGTTTTGCCTTTTCCGTCGCCGCAGTAGATATGGACAAGACCTCTCATGATGCCTCCTGAACGCTTTTTGTCTAAACTCTTATTATAGGGCGGACGGCGCTTCTTGTCAAACCGGACAGGCGGTTTTTGAGGAGTTTTGAGGGTATGAGAAGGACAGGCTTTTTCGGTGTTTCGGGCGGCTTCGCGAGGCGCCCCGGCGGCGGGAAAGGGGTGGACGCGGGCGGCAAAGCGTGCTATGCTTAGGACGGTATGAAGAACCGAGGATTAAGCGGACTGATCGGGGATGCGAAGACCGTGGTCATGCTGGGCATGTGCAAAAATGCCGGCAAGACGACGGCTCTTTGCCGTCTGATCCGCGAACTGTCCGAAGAGGGCGGCGCGCCCGCGGCAATGACCAGCATCGGCCGTGACGGCGAGAGCCGGGACCTTGTCACCGGCACGGACAAGCCGCCGATCTATATGTACGAAGGGATGCTGGCGGCGACGGCACGGGAACTCCTGCCGCTTGCGGACGTCTCCCGCGAGATCCTCTCGGGCACGGGCCTGTACACGAGCCTCGGCGAGGTCATGATCTTCCGGGCCAGGAGCGACGGCTTCGTGCAGCTCGCCGGGCCGGCGATCGTAAGCCATCTGGAGCCGCTGAAAGCGATGCTGAAGGGCTTCGGGGCAGGCCGCCTGCTGATCGACGGGGCGCTTTCCCGCAGGAGCCCGGCGGCCGCGGCGAAAGACGGGGCCGTCATTCTGTCGACCGGCGCGTCGCTTGACCGCAGCCTGGAGCGGGTGCTTGCGGAAACGGCCTTTGCCGCAAAGATCCTTTGCCTGCCGCAAGAGGAAGCGCCCGGAGAAGAAACGGGACATTTTACCCTGTTCGGCGAAGACGGGGCAGGCAGCGCTGCCGAAGACCTGAATGCGCTTCCGCGCGATACCGGAGAGGAGACCCTCCTGGTGAGCGGCGCACTGACCGAGTCGCAGGCCGCGAGTCTGCTGAAAAGCCCCGTGCGGAAGGAAGGGCTGACGGTCCTCGCGCGCGACGCCGGCTGCTTGATGCTGCAGCGCGGGACCTTCGAAGCGCTCACGCGGCGCGGCGTAAGCTTTGCCGTAAGGAATGCATCGCGGCTGGCTGCGGTGACGGTCAATCCGCTCTCGGCCGGCGGCTGGCGCTTCCCGGAGGACGAATTCCGGGAGAGGATGCAGGAGGCGGTCGGCGTGCCGGTCCTGAACGTGATGAGGGAGGAGGAAAGCCATGATCCGGCTGACGTTTGAACAGAAAGAAGAGCTGGGATTCAATACCGTGCGCAGTTGGCTGCAGCCGGCTTCTCCCTACGGCATCGCCCGGCTGAAGGAGGAAGGCTTCTACGGCCCGGAACAGCAGGCGGAACTGGAGCGGGAACTGGACAACGTGGCCGTCCTGCTGGCTGCGCTTTCCGAAAACGAAGCGGCGGTCCTGTCCCTGCAGCAGGCGCTTTCCGGCCTCAAGGAGGTCCGCGGGACCCTGGCGGTCTGCCGGGAGCGGAGCCTGACCGAAGTGGAACTGTACGAACTGACGGCTTTCTGCCTGCGCCTTCGGGACTGTATCAAAAAGGCGGAGGCGCTGCCGGGATATGAGTGGCTGCACGGCGCAGGTTTCATTGCACCGGATCCTGCGATCCGCATCCTTCATCCCGAAGACAGCAGCCGCATCAGTTTTTATATCGAAGACGCGCGCACGCCCACGCTGCAGGCGGCCCGCAGTGAAAAGCGGGCTCTCGAACTGCGCCTGCGCACCGAAGAAGCCAATCGCCCGCAGCTTATTGCCGCGCGGCAGGAGGCGGTCCTGAAAGAAGAAGAAGCCTTAAATGAGATCTATCGGGACATAAGCGAAGCGCTGAGGCCGCATCTGGCAGACCTGGAACATGATGCCGAGGCGGCGGGGCGGCTGGATGCCGCGATCGCCAAGGCGCTCCTGGCGCGGCGCTTTAGCTGCAGCCGGCCTCTGGTCGGCGGTGAAAACCTGACCCTGGAGGATGCGCTACACCCGCTGGTCGCGGAAGCCCTGAAGGCGCGCGGCAGAGCCTTCGTTCCGATCAGCGCGGAACTGTCCCGGGGCGTCACGGTGATCACCGGCGCCAACATGGGCGGCAAGAGCATTGCCCTGAAGACCGTTGTCCTGAACACCCTTCTTGCCCTCAGCGGCTGCTATGTGTTTTGCCGCAGGGCCGCGGTGCCGCTGTTTGCGAACCTGGAACTCATCAACCGCGACTTTTCGAACGCGGAGCGCGGCCTTTCGAGCTTCGGCGGCGAGATCCTGCGCTTCAACGAAGCCGTTTCGCGGCTCGGCGAGGGCCTTTCCTTCATCGCGATGGATGAATTTGCCCGCGGGACCAATACCGAGGAGGGTGAAGCGATCGCGCGGGCCGCGGTCAGCTTTCTTTCGAAGCAGAACGCGGTGACTCTGCTGACGACGCATTACGACAATACTGCGGCGCTCGCGGTGCGGCACTATCAGGTGAAGGGCCTGAAAAAACTGGAGGAATTGCCGGAAGGCACGGTCTCCGGCACGGGGACGGACCGGCTGCGCCTGATCGAACAGGCCATGGACTACGGCCTGATCGAGGTGGAACCGGGGACGAAATGCCCGCGGGATGCGATCGCGATCAGCCGCCTGCTTGGCCTTCCCGAAGAGATTTTGAAGGAGGCAGCAAAATGATCCTTGCCGGATTCATGGTCCCTCATCCGCCTCTGATCATTCCCGAGATCGGAAAAGGCGAAGAGGAGCAGATACGGAAAACGATAAATGCCTACGAGCGCGTTGCTGATGAGGTCGCGGCGCTTGAGCCGGAGACGATCATCATCACCAGTCCGCACAGCGTGATGTATGCGGACTATTTCCATATTTCTCCCGGAAAGGGGGCAAAGGGGTCCTTCCGGCGCTTCGGCGCAGGCCGGGTCCGCTTTGAAGAGGATTACGATACGCTGCTCCGCGACCGGATCTGTACGCTTGCCGACGCGGCGGGCTTCCCGGCCGGGACGCTCGGAGAAAGAGACGCGGAGCTGGACCACGGGACCATGGTGCCGCTGTGGTTCATTCGCCGGAAATACTCGGGCGGAAGGATCGTCCGGATCGGCCTGTCTGGGATTTCCTTAAGCGACCACTACCGTCTGGGGCAGATGATCGCCCGCGCCGTAGAGGATACCGGCAGGCGCACCGTCTTCGTCGCGAGCGGGGACCTTTCCCACAAGCTGCAGACCTACGGCCCCTACGGCTATGCGCCGGAAGGCCCGGAATACGATCGCCGGATCATGGACGTCGCCAGCCGGGCCGCTTTCGGGGAACTGTTTGACTTTGACGAAACCTTCTGCGACAAGGCCGCGGAATGCGGCCACCGCTCCTTCGTGATCATGGCCGGGGCTTTCGACGGCGTGCGGGTGAAGGCGGAGGCATTTTCGCATCAGGACGTGACCGGCGTCGGCTACGGGATCTGCAGCTTTTATCCGGAAGGGCCGGATGAAGGGCGGCATTTCCTGCAGGCCTATGAAGAAAGGGTTGAAAAGGAACTGGCGGAAAAAGCCGAAAAGAGCGACGTTTTCGTGAAGCTCGCGCGGGCATCCGTGGAAAGCTGGGTAAGGGACCGGCGCGTCCTGCCGCTGCCGGCGGATCTCCCGGAAGAACTGACAAAGCGGCGGGCCGGTGCCTTCGTTTCCATTCACAAGAACGGGCAGCTGCGCGGCTGCATCGGGACGGTAGCGGCAACGGAAAGCAGCCTCGCGAAAGAGATCATTCAGAACGCGGTCAGCGCTTCCTCGCGCGACCCTCGTTTTTCGCCGATCACTCCGGACGAACTGAAATACCTGGAGATCAGCGTGGACGTCCTCGGCGACGCCGAGCCGATCGATTCGTCCGACAAACTGGACGTGAAGCGCTACGGCGTGATCGTGACGCGCGGCCGGAAGCGAGGCCTTTTGCTTCCTGATCTCGATGGCGTAGATACCGTGGAAGAGCAGATCCGGATCGCCAAGCGCAAGGCCGGCATCCGGGAGAACGAGGACGCAGACCTCGAGCGTTTCGAGGTGGTGCGGCATTATTGACGGATCTGAGGGAAAATCATGGCGGAATGCAGCGTCTGTTTCAGACATTGTCAGATAAAGGACGGCGCGCTCGGCTTCTGCGGCGGAAGGACTGCCCGCGAAGGCCGGGTGGAGGCGTTTAATTACGGACGGATCACCGGCCTCGCACTGGACCCGATCGAAAAGAAACCGCTTGCGCGCTTTTACCCGGGGAGCCTGATCCTCTCCGCGGGAAGTTTCGGCTGCAATCTGCGCTGCCCCTTCTGCCAGAACTACGATATTTCCTGGTCGGAGGAAGCGAAGCGGTACGCCGAAGAGGCGGAAGTTTTCACCCCGGAAGACCTCGTGGAGATCGCCTTGCGGACGAAAAGACGCGGCAACATCGGCATCGCCTTCACCTACAACGAGCCGCTGGTCGGGTATGAATTCGTGCGTGATACGGCACGCCTTGCCAAAGAATACGGGCTGAAGACCGTCCTGGTCACGAACGGGACCGCCGAGCTGCCGATCCTGCACGAGATCGCCCCGTACATCGACGCGATGAACATCGACCTGAAGGGCTTTACCGACCGCTGGTACCGTGAAGTCCTCGGCGGCAGCCGCGCGATGACCATGGCCTTTATCGAAGAGGCGGTGAAGACCGCCCACGTGGAGCTGACGACCCTGATCGTGCCGGGAGAAAATGATTCCGAGGACGAGATGCGCGAACTGTCCGCCTGGGTGAGCGGCCTGAGGGAGCCGGACGGCGAAAGTGTTCCGCTGCACATTTCCCGCTTTTTCCCGCGCTTTCAGATGACCGACCGGCGTCCGACCAGTGTCCGGCTGATCTATCATCTGGCCGATATTGCGCGCGAAAAACTTGAATACGTGTATACGGGCAACTGCTGAGGAAGGAATGGGATGAAAACGGAATCCGTTTTAATACAGAGCTTATGTGTGCCCTGCATGGATCACTGCAGGTACTGTCTGCTGTCCTGGAACGGCAGCGCGGAAGGCGCACCCTGGGAACGCTCGGTTCGCCTCGCGGAGCGATGGCTGGGCGAACTGCGGGAGCAGCGCCCGGAGATCCGCGCTTCGTTTGCCTTCGGCTATTCCATGGAGCATCCGGACCTTCGGAATGCGATTCGGACTCTGCGCCGGCTGAGCAGCCCCATGGCAGAATTCCTGCAATGCGACGGCATGAAGATGCGGGACGAAGCCGAATGCGGCGAACTGATGGTGCTTCTGCGGGAGGAAGGGATCCGGCAGCTGAACTTTACGCTCTACGGACTTCCGGAATATCACGATCGCTTTGCCGGGAGAAAAGGCGATCATGCCCTTATCCTGCGGATGATGCAGGCCGCAGGACATGCCGGTATTCCGTTCGATGCCGGCATCCCGCTGACGGCAGAAAATGCAGGACAGATCGATAAACTGACCTCCTGTCTGTACGGTGCCGGCTGCGAAAAGATCCACCTGTTCATTCCGCATGAGGAAGGACGGGGGAAGATACTTGCCGCCATCCGCTGCAGGAAGCAGGATCTGGAAAAACTCTCTCCGGCCTCACGGGCGCTGCTGAACGGCAGGATCTTTCGGACGGAAGCAGAGTGGCTGAAGGCGGCGGAGCCGCTGCACGAAGAAAGAAGGATGATTCTGATTTCCCTGCGTGCAAACAATATGGAACGGTATGAAGAAATGGACGCTCTGTCCGCCTTGCAGGAAACGGAAGCCCTTGACGACGCATACTATGCCGCCTTTCCCGCCTTTGCGGAGCTGGCGGAAATGTACGGTGATCCGGAAGGCGACAGGTTGTACCGTTTCCGGGATCTGTTCGCGTACTACCGCAAATGCTTCGCGGCAGAGCGCGGGATCCGTGTATATGACGTGACGGATGAGCGATTCTCCGGCAGCAGAAGATACTGAAAGATGTTCCTGGCCATGCGGTGCCGGCAGAATGCTTTTGCGCAGGCAAAGCCCTGCTTTGCTTGCTATCGGCAGCTATTCGGATTATTCTGCCGTCGAAGGGAGGCAGAAAACATGAACACGATAGGTCAACATCTCAGAAACATCCGTCAGGAGAAACAGATCAGTCAGGAGGAACTGGCGGAAAAGGTATTTACCACGAGGCAGACCATTTCCAATTATGAGACAGGAAAATCGTCGCCGGACCTCGGGATGATCGAAGCGCTCGCCAAAGCACTGGAGGTCGACAGTGAGGCCCTTTTTTACGGAGACGGGAAAGATGAGCAAAAGCGGCATGCCTGGACACTGTGGATCGGTGCGCTGATCCTGATAGTCCTGATTCTGATCCTAGCGTCTGCAAGCATGGAGTGGATTCCTGCTGCCGATGATTTTAAGCGGATCCTGGTATACTGTTTCTGGAAAACGGTCCTGCTTTGCCCCGCCGTTTTTCTTCTCGGCTGGAGCACGGCCGGCGTCGCTCTTTGCTATATTCCGCCGGAAGAACGCTTTTTCCGGCAAAATCGGAGGATCATGGTCGGGACGGTCCTGATTGCGGGGCTCTTTGCGGCGGCAGCGCTTCTTACGGTCCTGACAGCCACGGGAACGCCGCTTGCGGGACCGAGATACGGCGTACTGGGACAGGGTATTTTCAGTCTTGTGTACGCGGTCGCGTACCGTTTCTGGCCGAAGATCCTCTTTGTTCTTCTCGGCACAGTCGGCTGCGTGTGCGCACGGGGAAAAGATGCGTAAAAACCACGCTTTCTTTCGAAAAACGCTTGCAATTTTGCGGCATTTTTATTATTCTATGAACGGAAAAACGCGTGACGGTTCTTTTTTACGTGAAAATAACATCAAATAGAGGCGCGAAGCGAAGGGTAGTCTTTTTCCTGCGGGAACAGGCAGTTCCGGAGAAAGATGAAGGGTCGTTTCGCCGAAGGGAAGCGGAGTGCCTGCCCGCTTTCCTGGCAGTCCGAGCCCAGCGCCGGCTGCTGTCATGCCGTGCATGAAGCGCTATTGAGAAAAGATCTCGATAGCGCTTATTCTTTGGAGGAAATGATATGAAATCTTTGATCCGGGTCCGCATGGGAGCGGAAGACGCACATTACGGCGGGAACCTCGTGGACGGTGCGCACATGCTGCATCTGTTCGGTGACGTGGCGACCGAACTGCTGATCAGGAACGACGGCGACGAAGGCCTGTTCTGTGCGTACGACAACGTGGAATTCCTGGCGCCGGTCTATGCCGGGGACTATATCGAGGCCGAGGGCGAGATCGTGAAGATCGGCAATACTTCGCGCAAAATGAAATTCGAGGCGCGCAAGGTGATCGTGCCGCGTCCGGACGTCAACGAGAGCGCCTGCGACGTGCTCGCGGAACCGATCGTGGTCTGCCGCGCCAGCGGGACCTGCGTGGTGCCGAAGGACAAGCAGAGGATCGCGCACTGACATGTCATCCTGAGGCGCGAAGCGGCGAAGGATCTTCTTACAAAAGGAGATATCATGGAAAAACTGATCATTACGGCGGCGATCTGCGGCGCGGAGGTCACGAAGGCGCAGAATCCCGCAGTTCCCTATACGGTCGAAGAGATCGTCCGCGAGGCGAAGAGTGCCTATGACGCAGGCGCGGCCATCGTGCATCTGCACGTGCGCCGGGACGACGGTACGCCGACGCAGGACCGCGAACGTTTCCGCGAGTGCATCGATGCCATTAAGGCCGTCATTCCGGACGTCATTTTGATCCCGTCTACGGGCGGGGCCGTCGGCATGAGCGCCGAAGAGCGCCTGCAGCCGACCGAGCTTTTCCCGGAGATGGCGACGCTGGACTGCGGCACCTGCAATTTCGGCGACGAGATCTTCGACAACACCATGCCGATGATGCGGATCTTCGGTAATAGGATGATGGAAAACCGCATCAAGCCCGAGTACGAGTGCTTTGAAATGGGGCATCTGGATACGATCCTGACCATGGCGAAAAAGGGCGAGGTGCCCGGCGCGCCGATGCAGTTTAATTTCGTGCTGGGCGTGCCCGGCTGCACGCCGGCGACGGTCGGAAATCTGGACTGGATGGTCCGGCAGATCCCCGCGGGCAGCACCTGGACCGTGACCGGGATCGGACGGCATGCCTTTACCATGGCGGCGGCCGGCATCGTGATGGGCGGCAACGTCCGCGTGGGCTTTGAGGACAATTTGTATTTATCCCGCGGCGTTTTGGCAAGGAGCAACGGAGAACTGGTGGGCAAGGTCGTGCGGCTCGCGCGCGAACTCGGCCGGGAGATCGCGAGCCCGGCGGAAGCAAGAAAGATTCTTAACTTATAAGGAGACGGATATGGAACAGTTAAAGGGTGACAAGTACGGGGCGCACCGCGTCATTGAGCCGAAGGGCGTGCTGACGCAGGCGGCATGGAAGATCGACAACGACATGTCGAAACATTATTCGAATGAGATCATCTGCGACGTGATCTCGCTCAACATCGACTCGGCGTCGTTCACGCAGATCGAGGAGGCCTGCGGCGGCGATGAGCAGAAGATCGGGGAAATGATCCTCTCGATCGTGGGCGAGCGCGGCAAGCAGCAGAATCCCGTGACGGGCTCCGGCGGCATGTTCATCGGCAAAGTTGCTTATATCGGCGATGACTTGAAAGATCGCGACCTCAGGGTCGGCGACCGCATCGCATCGCTCGTATCCCTGTCACTGACCCCTCTGAAGATCGATAAGATCCTGGCCATCCACAAAGCGATCGACCGCGTGGACATCATCGGCCAGGCGGTGCTGTTCGAGAGCGGCCTGTATGCGAAACTTCCGGACGACATGTCCGAAGCCCTGGCTCTCGCGGCCCTGGATGTGGCCGGCGCGCCTGCCCAGGCGAGACGCCTGCCCAAGGAAGGAGACAGCGTGCTGATCCTCGGCGCCAACGGCAAATCCGGTGTCCTCTGCGGCTACGAAGCCATGAAGAAGGTCGGCCCGAAAGGCAACGTGGTCGGCGTGGTCCGCAATCCGAAGCAGGTCCCTGCTCTCATGGAACTTGGCGTCTACAACAAGGTCATCGTGGCCTCCGCGACCGAACCCGTCTCGGTACTGAACGCAGCGCTTGAAGCCAACGGCGGCATGGAATACGACATTTCCATCTGCTGCGTCAACGTCGAAGCCTGCGAGATGAGCGCCATCCTGCCGGTCCGTGAAGGCGGTACCGTCTATTTCTTCTCCATGGCGACCAGTTTTACCCGCGCGGCCCTCGGTGCCGAAGGCGTGGGCAAGGACATCACGATGATCATCGGCAACGGTTATGCGAAAGACCACGCCGAGATCACCCTGAACGTGCTGAGAGAGAATAAAAAGCTCAGAGAGCTGTTTGATAAAAAGTACGTGTAAGGCAGGAAAGGAGCATACAGATATGATCACCCGCAACGGATTATTTGCCGATGTTCCGGAAGAGCTGTGGAACGACTGGCACTGGCAGTTCAGAAACCGCATTGAAACGATCGAAGACCTGAAAAAATATCTCGAGATCACCCCGGAGGAAGAGGAAGGCATCCGCAGATGCCTCGGCGTCCTGCGCATGGCGATCACGCCTTATTTTCTCTCCCTGATCGATCCCGCCGACCCGCACGATCCGATCCGCCGCCAGGCCATCCCGACGGCCGCGGAACTGCATGAGTCGTCCGCCGACCTGCTGGATCCCCTGCATGAGGATGCCGACTCGCCGGTCAAGGGGCTCACGCACCGCTATCCGGACCGTGTGCTTCTGCTGGTGACGGACCAGTGCTCCATGTACTGCCGCCACTGCACGCGCCGCCGTTTTGCCGGTCAGCATGATAAGGCCGTGCCGGTGGACCAGATCGAAGCCTGCCTCGATTACATCCGGGCGCATGAGGAGGTCCGCGACGTCCTGATCTCCGGCGGCGACCCGCTCGTCATGAGCGATGAAAGGCTGGAATACATCATTTCCCGCGTCCGTGAGATCGAGCACGTCGAGATCGTCCGGATCGGATCCCGCACGCCGGTGGTCATGCCGCAGCGTGTCACGCCCGAACTCTGCGCGATGCTGAAAAAATACCATCCGATCTGGCTGAATACGCATTTCAACCATCCGAACGAAGTGACCGAAGAATCGAAACGCGCCTGCGCAATGCTGGCCGATGCCGGGATCCCGCTCGGCAACCAGAGTGTGCTGCTCGCCGGCGTGAACGACTGCGTCTTTACCATGAGAAAACTTATGCACGAGCTCGTGAAAATGCGCGTCCGACCGTATTACATCTACCAGTGCGACCTGTCGCTGGGCCTGGAGCATTTCCGGACGCCCGTGGGCAAGGGCATCGAGATCATCGAGGCGCTGCGCGGCCACACCTCCGGTTTCTGCGTACCGACCTTCGTGGTCGACGCGCCCGGCGGGGGCGGCAAGATCCCGGTCATGCCGGACTACGTCATTTCCCAGACGCCGCGCAAGATCATCCTGCGCAACTTCGAGGGCGTGATCACGACCTATACCGAGCCGGAAAACTATAAAGAGACCTGTCAGTGCGAATACTGCCGGGGCGAGCGGGAAGACGATCTGATCGGCGTGGCCAGGCTGGAACACAGCCAGGTGCTGAGCATTGAGCCGAAGGATCTTGCCCGTTCGAAGCGCGGCAGCTGCAACTAGAAAGGAAATGCCGATGAAAAGCAAACTGGGACTTGACGAAGCGCTGGTCGGGCGTGCCCGGGCTTCCGCAGCAAAGGTCGCGGAGGATACGCAGCGCTTTATCGACCGGCACACCACGGTCGCCGTGGAACGGACCGTCTGCCGTCTGCTCGGCATCGACGGCGTGAACGACGTGGGCGTTCCGCTGCCGAACGTTGCCGTGGACCATCTCTGCGCGAAGGATATTCTCAGCGACGGCGCCGCGCTGCGCATCGGCAATGCCATGGCGGAGCTCGGCCTTTCCCCGCAGGAGATCGCCGAAGGCATTGACCGCGGTGAGATCGACCTCGCGGCCATGCCGGTCAGAAGCGAAGAGGAGATCCGCGCGGCGCTCGCACCTGTCGTGGAGGCAACGCTGAAACGGATCCGCGGGAACGTCTCGAAGCGGCAGGATTATCTTAGTGAATTCGGCGAGAAACAGGGGCCGTACATCTATCTGATCGTTGCGACCGGCAACATTTACGAAGATATCACCCAGGCGAAGGCGGCGGCCAAGCAGGGGGCGGACATCATCGCCGTCATCCGGACCACCGGCCAGAGCCTGCTGGATTTCGTGCCCTTCGGCGCGACGACCGAGGGCTTCGGCGGCACCTACGCGACGCAGGAGAACTTCCGCCTGATGCGCGCGGCGCTGGACGAGGTCGGCGAGGAGCAGCACCGCTACATCCGCCTCTGCAACTACTGCTCGGGCCTGTGCATGCCGGAGATCGCCGCGATGGGCGCCCTGGAGCGCCTGGACGTGATGCTGAACGACGCGCTCTACGGCATCCTGTTCCGCGACATCAACATGCAGCGGACGATCATCGACCAATATTTCTCCCGCGTCATCAACAGCTTCGCGGGCGTCATCATCAACACCGGCGAGGACAACTACCTGACCACTGCCGACGCCTACGAAGAGGCGCATACGGTGCTGGCGAGCCAGTTCCTGAACGAAGCCTTTGCGCGCTGCGCGGGTCTTCCGGAGGAGCAGATGGGCCTCGGCCACGCCTTCGAAATGGACCCCGACCTGCCGAATGCCTTTTTGTATGAACTCGCGCAGGCCCAGATGGCTCGGGAAATATTTCCTAATGCACCGCTGAAATATATGCCTCCGACCAAGTTTATGACGGGAAATATCTTCCGCGGCCATGTGCAGGATGCCCTCTTCAACATGGTTACGATCCTGACCGGCCAGAAGATCCACCTGCTCGGCATGATGACCGAGGCCATCCACACCCCGTTCATGAGCGACCGTGCCCTCGCCATCGAGAACGCGCAGTACATTTTCCGGACCATGGCGGATTTCGGCAGCGAGATCGAGTTCAAGGAAGGCGGGATCATCCGCAGCCGCGCGGCAGAAGTGCTGAAGAAGGCGGCGGACCTGCTCGGCGAGATCGAGCAGATCGGGCTTTTCGCCACGCTTGAGAAGGGCGTTTTCGCCGATATCAAACGGCCGCTCGACGGCGGCAAGGGCCTCGAGGGCGTCGTGCGCAAGGGTGACGGCTATTTCAACCCCTTCGTTGAAGAAATGCGGAAGGAGGAGAAAGCATGAGCTCCGGACTTTACGACATGTCCGCGAAGGACTTCGACAAGACGCTCGACCTGACGATGCTGAAGCCCTACGGCGACACGATGAACGACGGCAAGGTGCAGGTCTCCTTCACGCTCCCCGTCCCGAACGATGACCGCGGCATGGAGGCGGCGCGCCTCATCAGCCGCCAGATGGGCCTGTCCGAGCCGAACGTGGCCTATGCCCGCGCGCTCGACAAGGAATTTACCTTCTATGTGGTCTACGGCTCCTGCACGCACAGCGTCGACTACACGAAGATCAAGATCCATGCGATCGAAGACAAGGCCATGGAAATGGACGAGGTCGACGAGTACATCCGCGAGCACATCGGGCGGAAGATCGTCGTGATCGGCGCTTCGACCGGCACGGACGCGCACACCGTCGGCATCGACGCGATCATGAACCGCAAGGGCTTCGCGGGGCACTACGGCCTGGAACGCTACGAAATGATCGAGGCGCTCAACATGGGCTCGCAGGTCCCGAACGAAGAATTCCTCGCGAAGGCCCGCGAGATCAATGCGGACGTGCTGCTCGTCAGCCAGACCGTCACGCAGAAAAACATCCACATCCAGAACCTGACCGAGCTGATCGAACTGGCGGAGGCCGAGGGCATGCGTGAAAACCACGTGATTTGCTGCGGCGGCGCTCGCATCACGCACGAACTGGCCAAGGAGCTGGGCTTCGACGCCGGCTTCGGCCCGGGCAAATTCGCCAACGACGTCGCCACTTTCTGCGTGAAGGAAATGGTGAGAAGAGGGATCAAATGACACGCCGCGGCTTTGCCGCCGACGTGTCATCCTGAGGAGGCCTGAGGCCGACGAAGGATCCTGAAGAGAAGATCCTTCGACTCGCTGCGCTCGCTCAGGATGACAGCGGAAGGAAATGATTGCCGATAATATAGAAAGGTTACGATATGCAGAAAGTTCTTTGGACACCTTCGGATGAGGTGAAATACGGCTGCCGGATGGCGGATTTCATGCGTTATGTGAATGCGCACCGCGGCACGGACTTCAGGGAATACAAGGACCTGTATCAGTGGTCGATCACGGAGATCCCGGCCTTCTGGGACGAGCTCTGGCACTACTTTGACATCGTCTGCTCGAAGCCGTTCGATGCGGTCGTCGATGACTTAAATAAGTTCCCCGGCGCGAAATGGTTCGTCGGCGCGCGCCTGAACTACGCGGAAAATCTGCTCCGCTACTGCGACAGGGAGCGGACTGCGATAACCTTCCGCGGCGAGGACTATGAGCGCCGCGAGATGACCTGGCATGAGCTGCTACGGCAGGCGAAGGACCTGGCGACTGCTTTCCGCAAGGAAGGACTGAAGCCCGGCGACGCTGTCGCAGGGTATCTGCCGAACCTGCCGGAGACGATCATCGCGATGCTGGCCGCGGCCTCTGTCGGCGCCGTCTGGTGCTCCTGCGCGACCGATATCGGCGCCATCGCCGCGACGGACCGCGTCGGCCAGGTGAAGCCGAAGATCCTCGTCACCGCGGACGGCTACCGCTACAAGGGCAAGACCTTCTCGACCCACGGCAACGTGCGCGAGATTGCAAAGAACATCCCTTCGCTTCAGCGCATCGTCGTGGTGCACTATGCCGGCGGGGACGATTTCAGCGACATCCCGGATACGGTCCGCTATGAGGACTACCTGGTTCCGGCGCCCGCTGATTTCGCCTTCGAACAGGTCGAAGCCTCGCACCCGCTCGTCGTCATGTTCTCCTCCGGAACCACCGGCAAGCCGAAATGCATGGTCCAGTCGCACGCGGGCATCCTGATGAACCAGCTGAAGGAACTGATCCTGCACTGCAACATCCAGGAGGGCTCGAAGCTCCTCTACATCACGACCTGCAGCTGGATGATGTGGAACTGGCAGGCGGCCGCCCTCGGCGCCGGCTCCGAGCTGGTGCTTTACGACGGCAACCCGTCTTACCCGGACGACGCCGCGATCTGGAAGGTGCTGGAAGAGGAGAGTGTTACCGACTTCGGTCTTTCCGCAAGTTACATCCACATGCTGATCGCCCATGGTTTTTCCCCGAAGGAACATGCGGACCTTTCCGCCCTGCGCGCCATTTCCCAGACGGGCTCGGCGCTTTCGGACGCCGGCTGGGAGTTCGTCTACCGCGAGATCAAGGAGGATTATCACTTCAATTCGATCGCCGGCGGTACCGATATCAACGGCTGCTTCGGCATCGGCAACATGATGATCCCGGTCGTGGCCGGCGAGCTGTCCGCCCTCGGCCTCGGCGAGAAGGTCGAATGCTACGATGACGACGGGCACCCGATCCGTGACAGAGAGGGCGAACTCGTCTGTGAGAAGCCCATTCCCTCCATGCCGATCTGCTTCTGGGACGACCCCGACGGGCAGCGGTATTTCAACGCTTATTTCACGGTCTACCCGGGCGTGTGGCGCCACGGCGACTACGTTATCCTGCACGGCAATACCGGCGGCCTGACCTTCTGCGGCCGCAGCGACTCGATCCTGAATCCCTCGGGCGTGCGCATCGGCACCGCGGAGATCTACAACCAGGTCAATTCGCTGCCGGAAGTCGAAGATTCGCTCGCGGTCGGCCAGAATATCGCCGGCGACCAGCGGATCGTCCTCTTCGTGAAATGCCAGCCCGGATATGCCCTGGATGACGCTCTGATCAAAAAGATCAAGACTACGCTCCGCACCAAGGCTTCGCCGAGGCATGTCCCAGCCGTGATCCTGGAGACGCCGGAGATCCCGACCACGCTGAACGGCAAGAAGGTCGAAAGCTCGGTCACGGCGATCCTGAACGGCCGCCCGGTCGGCAACCGCGATGCGCTGTCGAATCCCGAGAGCCTGAAGTTCTACGAGGACATCGCCTTGCAGCTGCAGCAGTAACGAAAATGCCCCGGTCAGGCGGTCTGAAAGACACCCGCAGCCGGGGCCTTTCCATTTTAAACGGAGGAATGCTGATGATCCGCAAGATCGAATCTTTTGATCCCTGCATGGGATTTATCGATGAACTGTGCCGCGATCCGAAATTTGCCGATCCCATGCTGGCCAACGATGAGGAAATGCAGGTCAATCTGCTGCGCTCACTCGAAAAGCCGAACGATCATGTGCTCGGCGTGTATGAGGGAGAAACGCTGACCGGCCTCTTCGTGTTCCTGATCATCGAAGAAGAAAAGTATATCGAAATGATCGTCGGACTTTCCCGCGATATATCTGCTTACGAAGAGATACTTACGTGGCTTCAGGAAAATTATCACGGATTCAAGGCGGACTTCGTATTTAACCCGAAGAATTATTTGCTCAGGGACCTGCTGCGTCAGAAGGACGCTTCCTTCGAACCGGAGCAGGTCAAGATGCTTTTGGACAGAAGGGCGTCCGAAGCCGCTGCGGCAGCGGACACATCCGGCGTCGTGCCGCTGTCTGAGGAATACCGTGAGCAGTACATTTCTTTGCACGGGAAAGAGGCTTACTGGACGGCGGAGAAGGTGATCGCAAGGCCGGACCGTTTCAGTGTGTTTCTGGCATTGGACGGCGGCAGAGCCGTCGGCTACATTGATATCACCAACTGTTATGAGGAGAACGAACCTTACGACCTATTTGTGGATGAAGCATACCGCCGCCGCGGCTGGGGCCGGAAACTCCTGCTTGCGGCAGTTGCGGCGAACCGCCCAAAGGACATGATGCTCCTGGTCGACATTGACAATGAGCCGGCGATCGCCCTTTACCGATCGGCAGGCTTCGTCAAAGCTGAAGGTCAGGGAAATCTCACTGTAAGCTGGCGGATAGGAGAATAAGAGGGAAAAGACAGAAAAACGCCCGGCGGCCGGAGCTTTGTGCTTCAGCCATCGGGCGTTTTGATATGAGGAGTTTTACGAGGGCGGTTTCCTCTTTTTTACAGGCTGCCCAGAACAGCCTCGTAGATCCGGTCGGCAAGCGGGAGGGCGCGGGAAAGGATCGCCTCGCCGTCTTTCTCGTACTGCGCGGCAAAGCTGCGGTCGCGGAGCGAGCCGGTGTTGATCTTCACGTTCAGCCAGGCGCCCTGAATGGCCGCTTTCAGGTTCAGTGCGGCACAGCCGAGATCGCTCGCGGCGCTCGCATTCGTCCGGCCCACGAGAGTGCTGACGGTCTGCAGTGCCTGATCGGCGAGCAGCATCACGCGGAAAGGTGTCTTGGTACATTCGCGAAGAGCCATTTCCAGAGCGGTCTTTCGAAGAAATATTTCCTCTTCCGTGGCCTTCGGCATGGCAAAAACTTCACTGACGCCGTTGAAGGCCTGCGTGTCTTCATCCATCAGCGAGAGAAGAGAAGCGCAGAGCGAACCCAGTTCTTCCGAGGCGTTTTCAACCAGTTCCTGACTGTCTTCGTATTTCTTTTTGCCCTTCGTCAGCTCGCAGACCATCCGGGCGAGCGCGCAGCCCTGCGCCGCGGCAAAGGCCGAAGCCGAGCCGCCGCCGGGTGCCGGGGCGTCCGAGCCGAGGAGATTCAAATAATCGCGGACCAGATCCGCCAGGACGAGTTCTTCGTTCATCTCATTCCTCCGTGCCGAGCCCGATCAGGTGGTATTCCATGATCTGCCTGCGGGCATCGAAGCCTTCCAGCTTCAGGTAGTATTCTGCGCAGTCGAGCAGCGCCTTGGCCGGCGCGAGCCCTACCAGCTCGGAACCGATGATGCGCACGCCCCAGCGTTCCGCCAGCGCACGGATCATTTCAAAGACCATGACGATCGAGGTGTCCTCGTAATTGACGAGGTTCATGGAGACCTGCGCGATGTTCCGGTCCTCCAGCTTCAGGCCGATGGCCTTGCAGGAGCGGAAGCCCCCGCCCGAGGCGCGGATGGTCCTGGCAATGGTCTTCGCGACGGAAACGTCGTCCGTGTCCAGATTGACGTTGAAGGCGACGAGAGGGAAACGCGCGCCGATCGCGGTGATGCCGGCAGTCGGATGGATGGCGCGTTCGCCGTAATCCGGCGCCCAGTCTTCCTGCAGGAGCTTCTCCGGCATGCCTTCGAACTCGCCGCGGCGGCAGTCCGCGAGGTTCCGTCGCTCGGGCCGCGTGGCGGAGTCTTCATACAGAAAGCTCGGGATCCCGGCTTCCTTCCAGATGCGCTCCGCGGTGCGCTTAGAGAGCGCGACGCACTCCTCCATGCTTATGTCCATGGCCGGAACGAAGGGGATCACGTCCACAGCGCCCATGCGCGGATGCGCGCCCTGATGGGTGCGCATGTCGATGAGTTCGGCGGCCTTCTTCGCCATCTTCACGCAGGCCTCCTCCACGGCGTCCGGTGCGCCGACGAAGGTCAGCACGCAGCGGTTGTGCGTAGAATCGGACTGGAGGTCCAGTACCGTGCAGCCCGGGGTGCCCTGCGCCTCGGCCACGATCGCATTTATCTTTTCCTGATCCCGCCCCTCGCTGAAGTTCGGGATACATTCGACAAGTTTCATCATTCTGTTCCTTTCTGGTAAGCGCATAACAACGGCAAGCCCGGCGAGGCCCCCGCTATGTCATCCTGAGCAAAGCGAAGGATCTTTTGATTCGCGCCTGCGGGCTTTGCCCGGCGAGGACTCCCCGACAGGCTGTCTGCCCGTACGGAGCGGCACGAAATGCGTCATCAGGCGCCTCCGCTCCGGCAGCCTCGTGAGTCGCAGGAATGCCTGATGCATTCCCCCTCCGCACTCGGCGAAAACCGCTTTCAGGGATGCCGCGGTTTTCGTCCGGCTCCGGCGCCTGCTTCCGCATGTGCCGCTGACCGTCCGGCCAAAGGCCTGCCTAAGGCGCCTTTCACCGGGCGCTGCTGTCTTGTGACGCCAAATAATCTTACTCCAGCTCTCCGCAGACTGACTCGGCCGCACGCAGGATCCGTCCGTCTTTGACCATGGCTTCCGCCGCATTCATCAGCGGATGCATCACCACATCCTTTTCGATCGGCGGGATCTCTTTGCGAATGCAGCGGTAAACGGCAGCGGTCGCCGGTGCGAGCTTATCGTCGCCGCGCAGCCACAGCGCCTGCGCTGCGCAGAAGAGTTCCAGACTGAGTACCTTCCGCGAATTGTCGAGGATCAGCCGGGCCTTGCGCGCCGCGGTCGTCCCCATGCTCACATGGTCTTCCTGGCCGGCCGAAGAGGGGATCGAATCCACCGAAGCCGGATGCGCATACACCTTGTTTTCCGAGGTCATCGAGGCCGCCGCGTACTGCACGATCATGAAGCCCGAATTCAGGCCGCCGTTTTTCGCGAGGAAGGCGGGCAGGCCCGAAAGGTTCGGATTCACGAGGCGTTCGATGCGCCGCTCGGACACGTCCGCGTATTCCGCGAGAGCGATGCCCAGGAAATCCATGGCGAGGGCGATGGGCTGGCCGTGGAAGTTGCCGCCGGAAATGGCTTCGTCCTCATCCGGGAAGATGATCGGGTTGTCGGTCACGGCGTTGATCTCGCGGCTCACGATGTCCCACACGTAGGCGATGGCGTCGCGGCTGGCGCCGTGAATCTGCGGCGTGCAGCGGACCGTATAGGCATCCTGCACCTTGTCCGGCTGCAGGTCTGCGGCAAGACGGCTCCCTTCAAGCAGACGCAGGAGATTGGCCGCGGTCTTCATCTGGCCGCTCTGGCCGCGCAGCGCGTGGAGCTTGGGATCGTAGGCTTTTTTGATGCCGAGCTGGGCTTCGCAGGTCATGGCTGCGGCAATATCTGCGGTCTTTGCGAGCTGCAGGGCGTCCCAGACGACGTTGCAGGCGATGCCCGTCATGATCTGGGTCCCGTTGATGAGGGCGAGGCCTTCCTTGGCGGCCAGCTGGACCGTCGGGATGCCGGCGGCCTTCATCGCTTCCGCGCCGGGCATGACCGTGCCTTTGTATTCCGCTTTGCCCTCGCCCAGCATCACGAGGACCATATGCGCCAGCGGCGCCAGGTCGCCGCTTGCGCCGAGCGAGCCTTTTTCGGGAATGACCGGATGCACGCCCGCGTTCAGCATGGCGAGAAGCGTTTCAAGCGTCGACAGGCGGATGCCCGAATTGCCTCGGGAGAGGGCATTGATCCTGAGCAGCATGGCTGCACGCACAACTTTCGTGGGCAGCGAATCGCCCATGGCGCAGGCGTGGGAGCGGATCAGGTTGACCTGCAGCTCGGCGGTCTCGTCCTCAGGGATATATTTGTCCGAAAATTTCCCGAAACCGGTGGTCAGGCCGTACACGACAGCCTGCTGTTCCAGCTTTTCGTCCACGAAGGCGCGGGCTTTGTCCACCGCGCGGCGGGAGGCTTCGGAGAGTTTGACGGGTTCATGTTCCCGCGCGACCTTTATCACGTCGGGAATGGTCAGATGAGTGCCGTCCAGAATGATCATGGCACATAGGCTCCTTTGATATTTGATGGTTGAAAAGGATGAAGATCCTTCGCTTCGCTCAGGATGACAGAGGGAAAAGCGCCTTCGCTCAGGATGACAGGCGTGTTATACGGGCACCCCGCCCTTCACGACGGTCCGGACGAGGTTGCTGCCGAAGCGGTAGCAGATGAAATCGAGATCCGCGGCATTCCAGATGACGAGGTCTGCACGCTTGCCGGCCTCGAGGCTCCCGTGAGTCGCCGCGCGACCGACGGCAGCTGCGCCGTTCAAGGTCACGGCGGTCAGCACTTCCTCGGGCGTCATGCGGTCCTTCAGGCAGGCGAGATTCATCACGAGCTGCAGGTTCAGGCTCGGGCAGGAACCGGGGTTGTAGTCCGTCGCGAGCGCGACCGGGACGCCGGCTTCGATGAATTTTCTCGCCGGGGCATAGTCTGCGCCCAGATAAAAGCTGGTCGCCGGCAGGAGGCAGGCGATCGTGCCGCCCTTTGCCATGCTTTCGATGCCTTTTTCGGTGACCGCGATCAGGTGTTCCGCGCTCACCGCGCCGAGTTCACCGGCCAGCTGCGCCCCGCCGAGAGCATCGATCTCGTCGGCGTGGATCTTTGCCTTCAGGCCGTGCGCGAGCCCGCATTCCAGGATCCGGCGGCTTTCCTCCATGGTGAATACGCCGGTCTCGCAGAAGACGTCGCAGTATTCGGCAAGGCCTGCGGCCGCGACGGCCGGAATCATTTCTTCGCAGATCAGGCGGACGTAGCCCTCGTGGTCTTCCTTATATTCCGGCGGGAAGGCGTGTGCGCCGAGGAAGGTGGAAACGAGTTCCGCGGGCTGCGTGCCCTGCAGGTTCCGGACGACCCGGAGCTGCTTCAATTCTTCTTCAAGAGAGAGGCCGTAGCCGCTTTTCGCTTCGCAAAGGGTCACACCGAAGGAGAGCATTTCGCGGAGAGCCGCCAGGGCTTTCGCTGTCAGCTGTGCCTCGGAGGCCGCCCTCGTTGCCTTCAGCGTGGAGAGGATCCCGCCGCCCGCGGCAAGGATCTCCAGATAGGTCTTCCCGCGGAGCTTGTCGGCCAGCTCATGCTGCCGGAAGCCCCCGAAGACGAGATGGGTATGCGCATCGACAAGCCCGGGCGTGACCAACCGGCCGCCCGCATCGAGGATCTCGAAGCCGTTCCCGGGCTCCGTCATCGGCGGCTCGCCGGTGCCGACTTCAAGGATCACGCCGTCTTCCGCAAGGATCCAGGCGTTCTCCAGCTTCAGGATATCGCCCTGCGCCGCGCCGGCCTTCGCTTCCCTGCCCGCCGGCGTCGCCAGCAGGCCGATATTGGTGATCAGCAGTTTTGCCATGTTTTCAACCTTCCTGCAGGCCGCAGCCTGAGCAGTTATTCATCGGATCATTTCTTCCCGAAGACTTTGTCCACGGCCGCGTTGACGAGCTCCGGATCGGCCTCGTACGGCATCGTGATCAGGTCGCTGCCGCTCCGCATCTCATTGTATTCCGCGGCGGTCGCGACGGCATTTTCGTTGCCGGCCCAGCTGCGGCGCGCAACGCCCACCATCGTATCCCAGGGCATCGCCATCCGGAGGATCGTGTCGACCCGCTCGGAGCCGTCCAGGACCATGCCGAAGCCGCCGTTCACGGCGCGTCCGATCCCGGTGCCGCCGCCGTTGTGCAGAGCAATGTAGCTCATGCCGCGCGCGGCGTTGCCGGCGTAGCACTGTACGGCCATGTCGGCCATGATATTGGAGCCGTCCTTGATGTTCGAGGTCTCACGGAAAGGCGCATCGGTGCCGCCGGTGTCGTGATGGTCGCGGCCCAGGATGACCGGCCCGATCTCGCCGTTTCGCACCATTTCATTGAACTTCAGGGCGATGTTCAGACGTCCCATCGCGTCCTGATAGAGGATGCGGCACTGGGTGCCCACGACCAGTTTATTTTTCTTCGCGTCGCGGACCCAGACGTAGTTGTCGTAGTCCTGGTAGCGGCGGTTGTGGCTGAAAATGTACTCCGCGGCTGCCGCGTCGGTCTTGTCCAGATCCTCGGGCTTTCTCGACAGGCAGCACCAGCGGAACGGCCCGTAGCCGTAGTCGAAAAGGCACGGCCCCAGGATGTCTTCCACGTAGGACGGGAAAACGAAGCCGTCAAGGTCGTTCTCGCCGTTACGGCAGACTTCCTTCACGCCGGCGTCGTAGACGGCTTTGAGGAAGCTGTTGCCGTAGTCAAAGAAATAGGTGCCTTTTTCGTGGAAGGCGCAGATCATTTCATAGTGGCGGCGGAGGGACTTGTCCACGAGTTTGCGGAACTGCTCCGGATTTTCCGCCAGCATTCTGGTGCGCTCCGCGAAGGTCAGGCCCTGCGGGCAGTAGCCGCCGTCGTAGGGCACGTGGCAGGAGGTCTGGTCGCTCATGAGGTCGACATGCACGCCGTTCCGATAGAGGTATTCCAGCAGGTCCACAATGTTGCCGAGGTAGGCGACCGCGCAGGGGGTGCCGGCCTTCTGATGTTCATGCGCGATCTGCAGCGCTTCGTCCAGGTCCGCCGTCTTATGGGAGACCCAGCCCTGCTCCAGGCGGGTATTGATGCGGGATTCGTCGACTTCGGCAATGATGGCAGCCGCGCCGGCGATCTCCGCTGCCTTGCCCTGGGCGCCGCTCATGCCGCCGAGACCGGCGGAAATGAAGAGCCGTCCGGCGAGGTTCCCGTCGGTCGGGATGCCGAGCTTAAGCCGCCCGGCGTTCAGGAGCGTATTGAAGGTGCCGTGCACGATGCCCTGAGGCCCGATGTACATCCAGCCGCCGGCGGTCATCTGCCCGTAGTTGGCAACGCCCAGCGCTGCAGCCCGGTTGAAGTTCTCCTGGTCGTCAAAGGTGCCGATCATCAGGCCGTTCGTGATAACAACGCGCGGCGCCAGCTTATGCGACTTGAAGAGCCCGAGCGGGTGGCCGCTCATCACGACCAGCGTCTGCTCGTCAGTCAGCACTTCCAGGTATTTCTTAATGAGACGGTATTGCATCCAGTTCTGGCAGACCTGCCCGGTCTCGCCGTAGGTGGTCAGCTCATAGGGGTAGAGCGCAACGTCGAAATCCAGGTTGTTGTCGATCATGACCTGGATGGCTTTGCCCTCGATGCAGGCACCCTTGTATTCGTCGATGGGCCGGCCCCAGAGCTTGCCCTCGGGACGGAAGCGGTAGCCGTAGATGCGGCCGCGCTCGTCCAGCTCGCGGGCAAATTCCTCGGCCATCTGCGCGTGGAACTGCTTCGGGATGTAGCGGAGAGCATTCCTTACGGCAAGCCGTCTGTCGGCGTCCGAAAGGTGGGATTCACGCTTCGGCGCGCGGCGGTATTTCGGGTCCATGGCCGGGTATTCCGGCAGGACGTCGTCAAGATGCATGGTGATGACAGGCTCCATCATTTTCCTCCTTGGGATAAGGCCGCGCAGGCAAATAAGGCCTGCAGCCGGCCGGTAAGTACGTTCACGGGCGGGTTGCCCTTTCCGCAAATGATTATAGCACTGCGGCAGGCAAAGTCCACTGCATCTCGATAAAGTACTTTCGGGCGCGAAAGCGATCGCACGGCCGGGCGTGCCGCTGCCCGAACTGCCGCCCGGCCAAACAAAAAAGCCCCGCTGAGGGGCTTTAAAATGGTGTCCGGTGCTGCTGTCGTTTAGTCGCCGTCCGGAAGTTCCCTGGCCACATCAAATTCGGCGGCGTAATACTCGTGGACGATCGCGCTGCCTCTGCCGATGATGACCGGTTTCAGGAGCCGGTAATGGCCGGGATGCTGCACGGTGCCGCCGAGGAAGAAGGTCTGGTGGACGGGTTCCGTGAGCGTGGGCGTGTATCCCTCGAGGGTCATGAAATAGTCCGGCCGCGGTACGGTGTACCATTCCCCGTCGATCAGCTCTTCGATGATGCAGTCTGCCGAATTGCCGCAGATCGGATCGATCCCCGTATCCATAAGGAGGGACAGGGTGAGGTCAACGTATCCGGGCGCGATGTTCGAACCGCCGTCCAGCGTCACCGACGGGTACCGGACGCTGAGAGCGAGTTCCTTCCGCGGGTTGATCTTGTAAGTGCTCTTCTGAAGCATTTTCGGGTCGGAATGCCTCAGAACGTAGAAATCCGAAGTATAATACAGCTTCTCCCCCTGTACGGTGAGACGCTTGACGACGCGGTAGTGCCCGTCGCCGTTTACGTCAAACGTATCCCCGCAGTCCAGGGTCTGGAAGACCTGCGTTTCCGGACGGACGGTCAGGGAGTTGTCATCCGTGATCGTATCGCATACCGTGTGCCATTCGCTGCCGTCATCTTGCTGAACGGCAAAAGAGCTTTTGTCTCCGGTCAGAACGTCTTCCGCTGCGCCGCTGCTGATCTGTAGAATGACGGTCCTTGCGGGATCGGAATCGGCCGGAAGGAGCAGGGCATACGGATTATACCTGGCAAGAAGGGCGCAGGAGGAGCCCATCGTCATGACGGGAGAGCCGTTATAAGTGCCAGGGTCTGAAGTCTGAGCGGAAACCGAGCCGGAGGATTCCTGAATATCCGCAGTGCTTCCCGCAGTACCGGGGTCCCGCGAACAGGCACAGCAGCCCGCCAGAACGCCGAGCAGAAGAAGGATGGCAAAAAGTTTCTTGTTCACGGGTTCTCAGTTCTCCTTTCGATAAAAACTGCTCATATTATAGGCGAAGCAGGAAATTTATGCAATGATCTTACGGAGTCTTTCGGCCGCCGACCCCGCTTCTTTGAAAATCTTTGAAAATGGTGTACAATACAAAAAGATTATAACCTATGCTCTTTGTTTGTGGCATGAAATCGGAAAGGAGACAGCATGGCAGGAAAAGTCGGGAAGGCTGCAGTGATCATCGCGGGCGTGCTCACAGGGGTTTATATCGGGTGGGGGATCTATGATTATCTCTATCTGACAAAGCTTCATCCCGAAGTCTATGACCTGCAGTCCGCGCCCTGGTATACAGGGTTATTGGTGCGGGGGATCGTGTTCGTTCCTCTTGTTATTGTCTGTATCATAGTAAGGATCGTGGCAGGGAAGAAAGAGTAGATAAAAACGTCCGGCTACCCGCACAGAAAAACAGCCCTTCTCAGGGCTGTTTTTCTGTGCGGGTAGCCGGACTCGAACCGGCACGGCATCGCTGCCGACGGATTTTAAGTCCGTTGCGTCTACCTGTTCCGCCATACC
>JAFRRD010000008.1 GCA_017428265.1 Lachnospiraceae bacterium
CGCCGGGCTCGCCGATCAGCACGGGGTTGTTCTTCGTCTTGCGGGACAGGATACGGATGACGGAACGGATCTCGGCGTCACGGCCGATCACGGGATCCATCTTGCCGTTCCGGGCACGTTCCACGAGGTCGGTGCCGTATTTCGACAGGGCATCCACGGTGTCCTCGGGGTTGTCGTTGGTCACGCGGAAGTTGCGGACGGAGGCGAGGGCCTTCATGAAGCCTTCCTTCGTGACATTGTACTGCTTGAAGAGATTCTTCAGAGCGGACGTCGAATGCTCAAAGAGGCCGAGCATCAGGTGCTCGACGGAGACGTATTCGTCCTTCATCTGCTTGGCAACGCGCTCCGCAAAGGTCAGGGCGCGCTCGGTGTCGTTCGAAACGTAGATCTTGCCGGGTTCGCGGCCGGGGCCGGAGACGCCGGGGATGCGGCTGACCTCATCTTCGAGAGCGGCCGTGAAAGAGGGGACGTCCACCCCCATCTTGGTCAGCAGCGAGCCGATCAGCCCGCCGTCCTGGGTCACCAGGGCATAGCAGACGTGTTCGGGCCGGATCTCCATGCTGCCGCGCTCGAGAGCCAGCGCCTGCGCCGCGCGCAGAGCCTCCAGGGTTTTCTGAGTGTATTTATCCAGATTCATGAGTTTCCTCCTTGTTTTCTTCGGACCGGACGGCGCTGCTTTTTCAGCGGCTTCCGGGAGGCCCTTTTCAGGCCTCTGCCTACATTATAAGAGCCTCAAAACGGGAAGTCAAGCGATTTTTAGCACTCACCATTAAAGAGTGCTAACAAAATTCTTAAAATTCTTAAAATTCTCTGCCATCTTCATCAAATCTTAATCCCGCCCTACCTTTTTTCTTAATCCGGGATGGGATAGAATAGCCTTGTCAAGGAGGTGGCGCCATGCCCAACATTCTGATCTGCGATGATGAAAAAGATATCGTGAACGCGCTGAAGATTTATCTGGCCGACCCGGACCGGACGCTTTTTGAAGCGTACAGCGGGAAGCAGGCGCTGGAGATCCTGGCTTCGCAGGAGATCCATCTGGTGCTTCTCGATATCATGATGCCGGAAATGGACGGGATCTCGGCGCTCGCAAAGATCCGGGAGATCAGCAATGTCCCGGTCATCCTGCTCACGGCCAAAAGCGAGGACAGTGACAAGATCCTCGGACTGAACGTCGGCGCCGACGACTACATCACCAAGCCCTTCAACCCGCTGGAGGTCGGTGCGCGGGTCCGCTCGCAGCTGCGGCGCTATCTGAAACTGGGCAGCGGGGTGGCGCAGCCAGAGGTCCTCCGCATCGGCGGGATCGAGCTGGACGACAGGGCGAAGACGGTGACCCTGGACGGCGAGGAGGTCTCCCTGACGCCCAAGGAATACGACATTTTAAAGCTTCTGATGGCGAACCCGGACCGGGTCTTTTCGCCGAAGGAGATCTATCAGGCAGTCTGGAAGGAAAAGCCCTTCGGCTCCGACAATACGGTCGCGGTCCACATCCGGCACCTCCGGGAGAAGATCGAGATCGATCCGGCTGAGCCGCGCTACATCAAACTGGTCTTCGGCCAGGGCTACAAAATGGAAAGGGGGAGAGTGTGATGAAAGCATTTTTCAGAACGGGGTGGGGCAAACTGATCCTGATCCTTATCTGCATCGCTTCGCTGCTGACGACGGCAGCCTGCGCAGTCGGGACTTGCCTTGCGGTCGCCAACGACGACGGATACGTTTATCTGCGTACGCAGGATGAAGCCCTGGAGGAATTTGTTGAGCCGCGCCTTCAGTCACAGGCATGGCATGCTCTGAACACGATGCTGAACGGACCCAGCGGCGCGGCTCTCGATGAGCGGAATCTGGCGTTCTATGCAAGTAATACAGACACAGGAGAGGTCATCTATCTCAGACCCTGGACGCTTCCGCAGACGCAGAAGATCTACCGGAAAAACACCTACCGTTTCTATTGCTCATCAGCCAGCGGGGGCGTAAGAATTGCATTTTCACTTGAAGAACTTCCCCGTGAGATCAGAGTAAATGCAGCGGCCTACGATGTTTACGTGACGATGGAATACGATTCCTCCTATGCCCTCATGAGCCGTTTTATCGTAAGGGCCTGCCGGCTCGGCTGGTGGAACGCGGTGATCGCGCTGGCAGCGCTGGCGCTCGCGGTCATCAGTTTCATTGCCCTGATGCGGGTGTCTGCACGGCGCCCGGAACGGGAAGATCCCGTCCCCGGCCTGCTGCATAAAGTCCCGTATGAGCTGATGCTTGCCGTCAGTGCCGCGGTGCTGCTCGGGATCGTGTATTTTATCGACTGGATCGTGCCCATCGATTACACGGCCGAACTGCTCATGGTCATCGGTGCCGTTGCCGTCGGACTGCTCATCCTGATCGGGCTTTCGATGAGCGCGGCGGGGCGCGTCAAAACGCGCACGCTGCTTCGGAACACCCTGACCTTCCGCATTCTGAAATACCTGGTGGCAAAGCCTCTGGCCTGGCTGTGGAAGGGGCTGAAAAAACTTCACGCCTTCAACATGAGCATTCTGCGGGGGCTGCCGCTCGTAGGGAAGACCGCGTTGTTTCTGGGAGTTCTGGCAATAGTGGAGCTGAATGTCACAGCTGCCGCTGACGGCGGCCCGCTGATCCTCCTCAGTTTGATCAAATATCTGATCCTGATCCCGCTCGTTCTGTATTTCGCGCTCTGCTTAAGACGCCTGCAGAAGGGCGGTGAAGCGCTTGCGGCCGGAGACCTGGCGTATCAGACCGATACGAAGGGCCTGCCCTTCGACCTGAAAAAACATGCAGAGGATCTGAACAGCATCGGAGGCGGCATGGCGATCGCGGTGCAGGAACAGTTAAAGAGCGAGCGGATGAAGACCGAACTGATCACCAACGTCTCGCACGACTTAAAGACTCCGCTGACCTCTCTGATAAACTACGCCGACCTGATAAGCAAGGAATCCTGCGACAACCCGAAGATCACGGAGTATTCGGAGGTCCTGCTGCGGCAGTCCGAACGCCTGAAACGCCTGATCGAGGATCTGGTGGAGGCTTCCAGGGCTTCCTCCGGCGACCTGGACATCGACCTTGTCCCCTGTGACGCGGCAGTGTTCCTGGAGCAGGCGGCCGGGGAGTATGAGGAAAAACTCCATAAGGCCGGCCTGACCCTGATCACGAAGCAGCCGGAGCAGGAGATCCGCATCATGGCGGATGGGCGGCGGATGTGGCGCATTTTCGACAACCTGATGAACAATATCGTCAAATATTCGCTTGCCGGGACGCGTGTCTATCTCAGCCTGGAGCAGGAGGGCGGCGATGCCGTGATCACTTTCCGGAACACTTCCCGCGAGCCGCTCGACGCCGTGAATACGGAGGAACTGACGGAGCGCTTTACCCGCGGCGACGCCTCCCGGAATACCGAAGGCAGCGGCCTCGGTCTTGCGATCGCAAAGAGCCTGACCGAGCTGCAGGGCGGGAAGTTCCTGGTCTCGGCGGACGGCGACCTGTTCAAGGCGGTCCTGAGATTTCCGAAAATCTGACGGGCGCCCCTGTGCCGCAAATCCGTTGACAAAGCACCTGCGCGCGTGCTAAGATACTGAAGGCATGCCCCGCCGGTGTGTCGGAACCGGCAGACGAGACAGACTCAAAATCTGTTGTCCGCGAGGGCGTGTGGGTTCGAGTCCCACCACCGGCACTGAAAAAAGATGATCCGAACCCCTTCCCGAACGGAGACGGGTTCGGATCATTGCTTTATCGGAGAGGAGAGCAGGCGTGAAACGTTCCGAGATCAACAGGGCGCTCAGGGAAATGGAAGCCATGTGCGCGCAGGAGCATTGTTACCTGCCGCCTTTCTGCCGGTTCACGCCTGAGGAATGGGAAAGCAAGGGACATGAATACGACGAGGTGCGCGACTGCATGCTCGGCTGGGACATTACGGACTACGGCATGGGGGATTTTGACAGGATCGGTTTTTCCCTGATCACCATTCGAAACGGAAACCGGGCGATGGCAGAGCGTTATCCCAAGGTCTATGCGGAAAAACTGCTGTACCTTAAGGAAGGGCAGTATGCACCGAACCATTTTCACTGGTTCAAGACCGAGGACATCATCAACCGCGGCGGCGGGAACGTCCTGATCCGGGTATACAACTCCCTCCCGGATGAGTCGATCGACCGGGAAAGTGACGTGACGGTCCACTGCGACGGACGGACGTACACCGTTCCGGCAGGGACGCAGATCCGGCTCGTGCCCGGCGAGAGCATCCACATTCAGCAGCGGCTGTACCACGATTTTTCGGTCGAGCCCGGGACAGGCGCGGTCCTCCTGGGAGAGGTCAGTCAGTGCAATGACGATGTCACGGACAACCGTTTTGAGCCGCCGGTTGGCCGTTTTCCAAGGATAGAGGAAGACGAGCCGCCGTACCGGCTGCTCTGCAATGAGTACCCTGCGGCGGATGAGACTGCGGCGCGCTGAGCGGAAAAAGGAGAGAAGTATGAGAAAGGTTGCTCTGATCACGGGAAGCTCCCGCGGCATCGGCCGTGCCATCGCGGCGCGCCTTGCCCACGACGGCTACGCGGTCTGCATCAATTATATCGAACGGGAAGATAAGGCGGAGGAACTGGTCCTCGAACTGCGCGGAGAAGGCCGCGATGCGATCGCCTTTCAGGCGGACGTCGCCGATGCGGAGGCGGTCCGCGCGATGGCGGCAGCCTGTGAGGAAGCCTTCGGCCCCATCACCCTTCTGGTCAACAATGCCGGCGTCGCCGGCCAGAGCCTCTTCCAGGACGTGTCCGACGAGATGTGGGACCGCTACTTTGCCGTGAACATCGGCGGCATGCGCCACACCATTCAGGCGGTACTGCCGCACATGATCCATGAAAAGAGCGGCTGCATCGTGAACATCTCCTCGATCTGGGGGAGCCACGGTGCCTCCTGCGAAGCCACGTACTCGGCGACGAAGCATGCCATCATCGGCCTGACCAGATCGCTTGCGGCGGAACTTGCGCCTTCGGGCATCCGCGTGAACTGCGTCGCACCCGGCGTCATCGACACCGACATGGTGCAGGTCCTGGGTGAAGAGACGCTGCGGGACCTGGCGGAGCAGACCCCGCTCGGCCGTCTCGGCAGGCCTGAGGACATCGCAGCGGCGGTCGCCTTCCTCGCTTCGGACGAGGCCTCGTTCATCACGGGCCAGGTGCTGGGCGTCGACGGCGGATTCATCATCTGAGGACACGCAATGACAAAAGCAGACAATAAACAGAAAAAACTGATGATCCTCGGCGGTTCGCGCTATGCCCTGCCGGTCATCGAAGCGGCGCATAAGCTGGGCCTTTACGTGATCACCTGCGACTACCTGCCGGACAACTATGCGCACCGCTTCTCCGATGAATACTGCAACGTGAGCATCATCGACAAAGAGGCCACGCTGGAGGCGGCAAGGCGCCTCGAGATCGATGGCATCGTGTCCTTTGCCTGCGATCCCGGCGTAGTGACGGCCGCTTACGTCGCGGAGGAAATGGGCCTGCCGAACGTCGGCCCTTACGAATCGGTCTGCATTCTGCAGAACAAGGGGCGCTTCCGCCGCTTCCTTGCGGAGCACGGCTTCACCGTTCCCGCGGCGCGGCAGTACAGGGCAGGAGAGGAACCAGACCCTTCGCTCTTTCACTGGCCGGTGATCGTCAAGCCGACGGATTCCGCGGGCAGCAAGGGCGTAACAAGGGTGGACCGGCCGGAAGACCTTCCCGCTGCGGTCGCGCACGCGCTGGACTATTCCCACTGCGGCGAGTTCATCGTGGAGGATTTCATCACGCAGAAGGGCTTTTCTTCGGACACGGACTGCTTTTCCGTGAACGGCGAGCTGCGCTTCGTTACCTTCAATAACCAGCGCTTCGACCCCGACTGCGAGAATCCTTATGCGCCGGCGGGCTTCAGCTGGCCCTCGTCCATGAGCGAGGAACACCAGGAAGAACTGAAAAACGAACTGCAGCGGCTGCTGCGCCTTCTCAACATGCGGACGGCGCTCTACAATGTCGAATGCCGTGAAGGGACCGACGGCAAGGCCTATCTGATGGAGGTCTCGCCGCGCGGCGGCGGGAACCGGCTGGCGGAATGCCTGCGCCATGCGGCCGGCGTCGACCTCATCGAAGCCGTCGTACGTGATGCGGTGGGCCTGCCGCTGAACGACGTGTCTCAGAAGCCTTACCGGGGGCATTTTGCGGAAGTGATCCTGCACAGCGAAAAGCCGGGCATCTTCGAAGCTCTGGAGACCGATCCTTCGATCGCGGAGAACATCGTGGAACGGGACCTCTGGGTCAGCCCGGGCGATGCGGTCGGCGGCTTCAGCGCCGCCAATGAGTCGCTGGGAACGCTGATCCTGCGCTTCGACGATGAGGAACATCTGGCGGAAATGATGAAAAATGTTCGTGAATATGTACATATTCGCGTAAAATAGGAGATGGGGGCTTGACAAAACCGGCTCAAGCCCCTATATTTGTTTCAGCAGACAAAGATCAGACGGCGATATGAAACACCTGGCGGTCTTTGCCTCTCGTTTATGTTTTTTATCAAGGAGAAATTTCATGGCAGCGAATCAGACCCCTGAAATGAAACAGAACGAACCCGGCCTGCGCAAGCAGCTCTCCCCCATGCACGTGTGGGCTATCGCCTTTGGCTGCGTGATCGGCTGGGGGTCCTTCATCAACCCCGGCAAGAAATTCCTGCCGAATTCCGGCGTTGCCGGCACGGCGATCGCCATGGTCATGGGCGCCCTGGTCATGATGATCATCGCCTTCAGCTATGCCTACATGGTCCCGAAGTACCCGAAGGCCGGCGGTGAGTTCACCTTTACCAAGATGTGCTTCAACCGGACCGCAGCTTTTGTCTGCGGCTGGTTCCTGGTGGCGGCGTACCTGACCAACGTCCCGATGAACTCGACGGCCATCGGCCTGATCGTGGACGGCCTGGACGGCGCGGCGGACATCCTGAAGTTCGGTTTCCATTACCAGATCGCGGGCTTCGACGTCTGGATGGGTGAAATGCTCTTCGCCATGGCGATCCTGATCATATTCGGCACGCTGAACATCATCGGCGTGAAGAAGGCCGGCATCGTGCAGACCGTTTTGGCTGTCATGCTTGCGGGTTCCGTGCTGACCCTGACGGTCGCGGCCCTGCTTTCGAGCAAGACGAGCGTTGCGAACATGGCGCCCTGGTGGGGCTTTGCCAAGTCCGACGCCGTAGCCGCCTATACGAACGGCACGTTTACGAGCATTGATGAGTTCGCGCACGGCGGCAGCCTCGGCATTGCGTCTGCCATCCTGGCCACCTTTGCCATCGCGCCCTGGGCCTACGTCGGCTTTGATACGATCCCGCAGGCCGCTGAGGAATTCAAGTTCTCCTACAAGAAGGTCAGCCTGATCATGCTGGTCGCCATCCTTTTCGGCTGCTTCGTCTATACCGCCAACAACACGATCGCTGCGGCGGCCCTGAACAACTGGCCCGAGCTGATCGTCGAAGCGAAGTCCACCCCCTGGCTGCTGCTCGCGGCCGCGGAAATGCTGCTCGGCACGCCCGGCAAGGTCCTGGTCGGCCTCGCGGTCTCCTGTGCGGTGCTTTCCGGCATCATGGGCTTCTATCTGGCTACCAGCCGTCTGATGTATTCGATGAGCCGCGACGGCTACCTTCCGGAATGGTTCGGCAAAGTCGATCCGAAGTTCGGCACCCCGAAGAACGCCATGATCTTCTGCATCCTGATCTCCCTGTCCGGCCCGATCCTCGGCCGTGAAGCTCTCGGCTGGTTCGTCGACATGGCGGCCATCGGGGCCTCGATCGGTTATTTCTTCACTGCTGCGGCGACCCTGATCACCATCAAGCGCTTCGGCGACGGCACGGCCTTCCTGAAGGTCATGGGTATCCTCGGCGTTGCCTTCTCCGTAGCCTTCATGATCCTGCAGCTGATCCCGATCCCGGGTCTGTCCGGCGTGCATTTCGGCAAGGAATCCTACATCATGCTGCTGATCTGGATCGCACTCGGCGCCGCCTTCTATTTCAAACAGCGCAGCCATTTCGCAAAACAATAAGTGACGGAGCGTGAAAAATGGGCAATTTATCTCGTAAAGAATTTGATGTCCTGAATGCCATTCTCAGCACGAAAGAACGGCTGAGCCAGCGCCGCCTGGAAGAGGTCACCGGCTACTCGCTGAGCACGGTGAACCGTACTATCCGGGAACTGACGGAAAAAGGCCTGGTGCACGGCGGCGCCGTGACGGCCCACGGCCTGTCGGCCATGGAACCCTATGCGGCCAAGCGTGCGGTCTTCGTGGCTGCCGGCTTCGGCTCCCGCATGGTGCCGGTGACCCTGAATACCCCGAAGCCGCTCGTGCGCGTGAACGGAAAGCGCATCATCGACGGCCTGCTGGATGCCTGCCTCGAGGCCGGGATCGATGAGATCTACATCGTCCGCGGCTACCTCGCCGAACAGTTTGATCAGCTGCTGTACAAGTATCCGATGGTGCATTTCCTGGAAAATCCGGCCTACAACGATGCGAACAACATCTCTTCGGCGGTCTGCGCACGCTACCTGCTGCAGAATGCCTACGTGTTCGAGGCCGACCTGGTCATCAGCAACCCGAAGATCGTGACGAAATACCACTACACTTCGGATTTCCTGGGCATCCGCATGGAACGCAGCGACGACTGGTGCTTCACCGTAAAGAACGGCGTCATCACGAGCCAGAAGGTCGGCGGCCTGGATGTTTATCAGGAAGTCGGCATCTCGTACTGGGACGCGGAAGCCGGCCGGAAGCTGGCGGACGACCTGAAGACGGCCTACGAAATGCCCGGCGGCAAGGAACGCTACTGGGATCAGGTGCCCTTCAGCATCTTCCCGGAGCATTACCAGGTCGAGGTCCGTCCCTGCCTCGCGAGCGACATCATCGAGATCGACTCGTTCAAGGAACTGAAGGCAATTGATAAGACCTATGACATTTAAGACTTGTCAAAATTGATTTTTGACTCGAAAAGCCGGCACTTAGCCGGCTTTTTTCGTGAATGCTTTACAAAAGGCGGATGTTCTGCTATAATTCATCTGTTATTTATGATTTATTGGAATTATAAGGATCTGACGTTATGATGAAGGCACTGGGCGGGAGGCTTTTCAACGGCCGCTATAATCGCAAATGGACACTGGCGGTGTTCGACCTGATCTGCTGCATCCTGGTGGCTTTATTTTACTATGAACTGATCTACAAAGCCGCGTTCCGTGCGGCCCCGGCGGGCAGGAAAGCTTTCCTGCTGCAGGCAGGGCTGCAGACGGGGCTTGTTCTTTTGCTGCGCACGGTCTTCGGCATCTACGGCAACATCTGGCGCTACGATAACGCCAAGGCCTACCTGATGCTGGTCATCGCCGACGGCACCGCAACGACCGTGGCTTATGTGATCCTGCGCCTGACCGTCAAGGAACTGATCATCAGCAACTATCTCGGCGGAAAGCAGGCCATCATCATCGGTACGCTGATCTGCCTGCTGGCGCTGTCCGCGCGCTTCGCCTACAGCGTGATGTACAAGCGCTACAACCGGCGAAGCCACGTCAAAGAGAAGACGCCTGTCGCGATCGTCGGCGCCGGACAGCTCGGCGTGCTGCTCGCGGAAGATCTGAAGGAAAATCCGAATTCAAGTTATAAACCGGCTTTCTTCATTGACAAGGACGACAACAAGGTCAATTACAACCTGGTGGACTGCCATGTCTATTCCGAGAAGGCAGGGGATGAGCGGATCCAGCTGGAACATATCCGGGACGTGATCATTGCGATCTCCAGTGCGGATGCGGAGAAACTGAGCCAGCTGTATCACCACTATTCGGATCTGGGCTGCCGGGTCAGGGTCTATGATACGCTGGTCAGCGCCGAAAGCTCGCAGCAGCGCGAAAAGCCGGCGATCCGTGATTTCACGGTCGAAGACCTGCTGTTCCGTTCGCCGCTCAATGTTGAATCCGAAGAAAGCTTTTCCTATTACCGAGGAAAGACCGTCATGGTCACGGGCGGCGGCGGTTCCATCGGTTCGGAACTCTGCCGTCAGCTGGTCAAATGCAAGCCGAAGAAACTCATCATTTTTGACATTTACGAAAACAATGCCTATGACATCCAGCAGGAACTGGTACGCCGCTACGGCAGCGAACTGGACATGGAAGTGGTCATCGGCTCGGTGCGCGATGCGGCGCGGGTGAATGCGATCTGCAAGGAGTTCCGGCCGCAGGTGATCTTCCATGCCGCGGCGCACAAGCATGTGCCGCTGATGGAATACAGCGCCGGAGAGGCCGTCAAGAACAACGTCTGCGGCACCTACAACATGGCCAATGCCGCGGAACTGTGCGGGGCGGAGAAGTTCATCCTGATCTCCACGGACAAGGCGGTCAATCCCACGAATATCATGGGCGCCTCCAAGCGGATGTGCGAGATGATCGTGCAGAGCCGCACGGACAGCGCTACGAGCTTTGCCGCCGTGCGTTTCGGAAACGTGCTGGGCTCTAACGGCTCGGTGATCCCGCTGTTCAAGAAGCAGATCGCCGAAGGCGGGCCGGTCACGATCACGGACAAGCGGATCGTGCGTTATTTCATGACGATCCCCGAGGCCACGCAGCTTGTGATGCAGGCCGGCGCTATGGCCAAGAACGGCGAACTGTACGTACTGGACATGGGCAAACCGGTGAAGATCTACGACCTGGCGAAGGACGTCATCCGCATGAGCGGCCTGGAACCCGAAAAAGACATCGAGATCCGCGAGATCGGCCTGCGGCCCGGCGAGAAACTCTACGAAGAGCTGCTGATGAAGTCGGAAACGCTGTCCAAGACCGAAAACGATATGATCTTCATCGAGAAGGACAAACCCTACTCCCGCGCGGAAGTGGCGCGTAAGATGGAGATCCTGTGCAGCGCGATCGACGATTACGACATGGGTGGGAAGAGCATGAAGAAAGCCTTCAGCCTGGTGATCCCCACCTACCGTGAGGCCGAAGTGGTCAACCGGGAAGCGGAAAAAGCGCCGGAAATGAACGACGTCAATACGGCAGACGGACAGGAAGAGAAAAACGAATAGAATGATACGATAAAAAGACCGCCCGGGGCTTCTGAAGGAAGCACCGGGCGGTCCTGTTCTGTGAGGCAGTTATGCTGCGTGAGGCGGTTTCAGTCCAGGAAGAAGCGGCGGGCGGCCTCCTCAACGGTGGCATCGTCCACCTGCATCGAATCGCCGAGCCCGTCAAAGGAAGCGTTCCGGATGAAGCCTGCGATGCGGTCCGCCGTCTGCCGGCGGCGGAGGGAGAGCTGGTTGTGAAGATCCAACACCCCGGCCATGCCGCTGTAGAAGATGTCGTCCGGCATTTCGTGCACGGGACAGCGGCCGGCCCGGTAGTTTTCCAGCACCGTCTCATAGCGGCGCTCGGCAGCCGAGACGGCGTCATTCCAGGACAGATACAGATGCTCCTGTGCGCCGCGGCCGACCCGCTTCATCGTTTCCGGCTGCTGCAGGAGGCGGATCAGGACAGAGGCCATGGAGTCGGGATTTTCCTCGATGAAGAAGCTGCTCACGCCGTCTTCGGAATCCTCGGCAGCGCAGCTGCCTTCGACCAGGACGGCCGGCAGGGCACAGGCGGCGGCTTCACGGACCACGAGCCCGTTGGTGTCGAAGGTGGAAGGGAAGAGGAACAGATCGGCACGGCAGTACCAGGCGCGGACCTTTTCGCGGTCATAGACAGGATCCTCAAAGAAAACCAGGTCCGACAGGCCGAGACTTTCGGTATACCGAACGATCTCATCTTTCTCGATCCCGCCGCCCACGAAGACCATACGGAAGTCATGACCGGCTCCGCGGACCTTTTTGAGCGCGTCCAGCGTGATCCTGATCCCTTTGTACCACATCATGCGCCCGAGATATAAGAAGACGGGAATGCCTTCCGGAAAGGAAAATTTTCCTGTCGTGTCTTCAATAAGCGGCCGTTCAACTCTTCCGAGAGGAAAGTCGACGCCGTTCGGCATAACGATGCAGTCCCCTTGAAAGCCGTTCTTTTTCAGGTTTTCGCCGGCGCCGCGGCTCACGGTCCAGACCTCGTCCGCCGCAGCGATATTGGCGATCAGGAACTTCAGCGCGCTTTCCTGCAGCAGCTTCGAGCGGATCGCATTCGCGATATCGATGTCATATTTCGTATGGTAGGTCATAATGAGGGGCACGTGCAGCTCGGCCCGGAGCGTCCGTGCCAGCATCTGGCTCGTGAAGGGGCAGTGGGAGTGCAGAAGGTCCGGCTTTGCGTCCTTCAGCTGCTGCACAGCGTTCGCATCGAAAGGAAGCCCGGCACGGTAGCCGATCAGCTTCGCGGTGTCGAGGCTGGGATAGCGGATCACGGGGAAGGGAAGACCGCTGTCGTCGGCTTCCGGCACATAAGGGACCGCGGCCACCGCCCTGTGGCCGTGCGCGGTCAGATATCGGCCGTAGTTGACGACGGCCGTCGCAACGCCGTCGATCTGCGGCGGAAACGCATCATTCAGAAGACCGATAGTCAAGGACATAAGCACCTCCCGCCCGGAAAGGCCTGAGCTTCCTGCAACCGGAAAACCGGCCCCGGACCTTAGGATTATACCACGTCTGCGTAAAAAAGGAAAATCTCCTTGTGCAGCCGTCCTTTTTTATGGTATAAAAAAATCAGTTCTCGCTTTTCGCATGTCCGCATGCAGTGCGGCTGTCCGAAAAACGGGAAAGGATGTCTTCTCTATGCACCAGACACAACACAAACGCAGCGCATTTACCGCATTTCTGCTGGCAATCGGCGTGGTCTTCGGCAACATTGCCTCCTCCCCGCTCTTTGTGATGAAAACGATCCTCCGCTACAACGGAGGCCTTTCGAACGTGTCCGAAGAATTCGTGCTCGGCGCACTGTCGCTGATCATCTGGACGCTGACGATCCTCGCGACGCTGAAATACATCTTCCTGGTCATGCGGGCGGACAACGGCGGCGAGGGCGGCATCTTTGCCCTCTATTTCATGGTGCGGCCGCATCAGGGAAAGCGGAAACTGCTCCGGATCCCGGCGATCGTCGGTGCGGGCATGCTGCTCGCCGACAGCATCATTACCCCGTCCATTACCGTTACGAGCGCGGTCGAAGGGATGAAAACGGCGCCGGCAACCAGTGAGTTCCTCGGTGAGGGCGACGTGAAAAAGCTTCTGCTGATCCTTGCCATCGTGCTGCTTTTATACATCAGCCAGGGCGTCGGCCGCAACCGCATCACGGTGGCGC
The DNA here is from genome assembly GCA_017428265.1 of Lachnospiraceae bacterium. Taxonomy (GTDB): domain Bacteria; phylum Bacillota; class Clostridia; order Lachnospirales; family Lachnospiraceae; genus UBA6987. Next base: position 13,268 of record JAFRRD010000008.1, read on the forward strand.
TCGGCCCGATCGTTTTCCTCTGGCTCCTCTTTATCGGCGGTGCGGGAACGGCCGTCCTGCTGCGGCATCCGGAGGTCCTCCGGGCCTTTGATCCGACCGTCGGCGTGCGCTTCCTCCTGAGCAACCTGAACAATGCCGGCATCAGGCTGATGGGCGGCGTATTCCTGGTCGTCACCGGTGCTGAAGCATTCTACTCCGACATGGGTCATGCGGGACGCGACGCTTCGCGCGCCAGCTGGCCTTTCGTCAAGATCTGCCTGCTTCTGAGCTATCTGGGGCAGGGCGCCTATCTGCTGGATGCGGCGAAGGACAGTTCGCTGGCCGCCGTCGAAGACTTCAATCCCTTCTTCTATATGCTTCCCGAGGCCATGCGCCCCGTGGCCGTGATCCTGGCCGTCCTGGTCGCCTTCGCGGTCTCGCACACCGTCGTGGTCAGCGCCTTCACCATGGTCTCCCAGGCCATGCGCCGCGAAGTCCTGCCGCACACGGAGACCCTTTACTCCCCGCGCCATGAGGGCAGCGTCTTCATCCCTTCGGTGAACCGCCTGCTCTTTGTCGGCTGCGTCTTCGTGGTCCTGTTTTTCCGCAGCAGCACGCGCATGGAGAATGCCTACGGCCTGGCCATTGCCGTTGCTATGCTGATGACGACGATCCTTCTGTCCGTCTACCTATGGAAGGTGAAGAAGAGACCGCTCCTGTCGGTCGTCTGCACCTTGCTCATCGGCGGGCTGGAACTCGTATGCATCAAGGGCAGCAGCCACAAATTCATGGACGGCGGCTACATTTCAGAAGGGCTGGCCCTGATCCTGATCATCCTCATGCTGGTCTGGAAATACGGCTGCCTTCTGGAGCGGCAGTACACCCGCAGGGTCCCGCTGGCGGATTATGTCGGCAAACTTAAGGCACTGAAGGCGGATGAGAGCATCCCTCTCACCGCGGACAACATCGTCTACGTCTGCTACGGCGACGACATCGACCGGGTGGACCACGACGTGCTCTATTCGCTTCTCGACAAGGACGTCAAGCGCGCGCAGGCCTTCTGGTTCATCAAGATCAATGTGCTGGACGTGCCGCGGGGCCAGGAATATGAACTGAAGACTTACGGAACGGACTGCATCTTCCGGGTCATGCTGAACCTCGGCTTTGAAGAAGAGCAGAGCATCAATCTGTATCTGCGCAGGATCGTCGAAGAACTGGTGGAGAGCGGGGAGATGCCGAAGCAGCGCCGCCGCTTCTCCGTTTATGACAATGACCGGGTGGGTGATTTCAAATTCGTGTTCATCCGGAAGAAGATCCCGATGAAGAGCGGCCTTCCGGCCTGGCAGGACCTGATCCTCCGGGGCAAATACCTGCTTCGCGACCTGGCCGGGAAGGAAGAGCAGTGGTACGGCCTGGATACGGCCGTGCTGATCCATGAAACGGTACCGCTGTATATTTCGGAAAAACGCATGAATGACGTTGAACTGACGCGGAAGAAGTAACAGGCCGCGTAAGGACAGAATGCAGAATCAGCAGCAGAAAACGATCAATTTTACGACAGGCGGGGTCATCGGCAAGCTGATCCTCTTTGCCGTACCGATCATTATCAGCGAGCTGCTGCAGAATCTTTACAACAGCGTGGACTCGATCGTCGTCGGGCGTTTCGTCAGCGATGCGGCCCTGGCGGCGGTCAGCGTCTGCACACCCATCGTCCAGCTGATGGTGGGCTTTTTCAACGGCATGTCGATCGGCAACACGGTGGTCACGGCCAAGGCCTTCGGGAGCGGTGACGAAGAGGCGACGAAGCGGGCGGTCCGCTATGCCTTTTCCTTCTCAATCGCGCTCGGCGTCGTTGTGTCCGTCCTCGGGATCCTCCTGGCTCCGGTCCTGTTGGATCTGACCGGCTGCAACGCGGACATCTACGGCGAGGCGATCACCTACCTTCGGATCTATCTGGCCGGCCTGATGTTCACGGTCATCTACAACTGCGGAACGGGCATCCTCCGTGCGATCGGGGATTCCCGCACGCCGCTTTACATTCTTGCGGTAACGAGCGTCCTGAATATCATTCTGGACGTTCTTTTCGTGGCTGTCTTCGGCTGGGGTACGGCCGGCGTCGGCATCGCGACGATCCTTGCGCAGGGTCTGTCCATGCTGCTCGTGGCGATCGTGCTGCGGCGCCGCATCAAGGCGCCGTGCATCGCCATGAAGGAGACCTGGACGGACGGCCGGAAAACGGTGCTGTCTTCCGTCCGGATCGGCTTTTCCGCCGGCCTGCAGAACGCTCTGATCTCATTTTCCAATATCTTTGTCTGGTCCTACATCAACCGTTTCCCGACAAGCGTTGCGGCAGGTATCGGCGCGGCCAACAAGGTCGATCGCTTTGCGGTCCTGCCGTGCAAATCGCTGGCCATGACGACCACGACATTCGTCAGCCAGAACCTCGGTGCGCGGAATAATAAGCGGGCGAGAAAAGGGTTCTGGTACGGTTTCGGCCTCTGCGCCGCCGTCACGCTGCCTATTGCCGCGGTGCTGCGGGCTTTTGCCGAAACAGCTGTCGGGATCTTCAGCAAGGACGCGGCCGTGATCGAGGCCGGGGCCGGAATGACCCGTTTTCTGACACTCTTTTATATCATCATCGTGCTCCGTGAGGTCCTGCTCGGATACCTGCGGGGCTACGGCAGGAGCCGCATGCCCATGATTCTCACCCTGACCGGGATGGTCGTGCTGCGGCAGATCTATCTGGCCGTCGCGACGGCACGGGATCCGTCCTCTCTGCAGATCGTTTACAACAGTTTCCCGCTCGGCTGGGCGGCGGCAACGGTCCTGCTTCTGGCCTACACGGCAGTCGTCATCCGGAAGATGTGGCGGGACGCGGAAGAAGAGGGGGGCGGCGCGGAGACCGCCGAAGAAACGTGACCTCTTATTGACTTTACGGCGGGACAAGCCTATAATTGCTTTGCTCAGAGCAGTTCGGAGCAAAGAATAAATAAAACGCTCAGCCCCGGCACCGCAATTACGGTGCAGGCAGCTGCGAAGGCAGGAAGATGAAGAAGAAGGCTATCGGCGTCGAGAACTTTGTGTTTCTCGTGTGTTTTGTGGCATTTTTTGCCGCATTCGGCTGGAAAATGGGGCTGATGAATGCGATCAATACCATGATCAACACGGCCTATTCCCTTTTAATTGAAACGGTCTTTTATCTGATGGCGATGTGCGTGATCATGGGGGCGGTCTCCTCCCTGTTCACGGAGTTCGGCATCATTTCTTTATTCAACCGTTTGCTTTATCCTTTGATGCGGCCCGTCTACGACCTGCCCGGCGCGGCCTCGGTCGGGATCATCACGACCTTCCTTTCGGACAATCCGGCGGTCCTCACGCTCGCGGACGACAAATACTTCCGCAGCTTTTTCAAACGCTACCAGTTCCCGGCCCTGACGAACCTTGCGACGGCTTTCGGCATGGGCATGATCGTCTGCACCTATATGCTGGGGCTTTCGGGCCTGGGCGGCGAAAACTTCGGAACGGCGGTGCTGATCGGCCTCATCGGTGCGGTGCTCGGGAGCATCGTCAGCACGCGGCTCATGGTCGCCTTCTCGGCGAAGCAGTACGGCAGGGACGCCTGGATGCCGGAGCATGAAGAAGGCGTGGACCAAAAAAAGGAGCAGCTGCGGCCTGTCCGTGAGGGCAATGTCGCATACCGCTTCCTTTCGGCGATCCTGGACGGCGGGAAATCCGGCGTCAAGATGGGTTTTGAGATCATTCCGGGCGTGCTTCTCATCTGCACGCTGGTACTGATGATGACGAACGGCATGCCCGAAGGGGGCTATACCGGTGCGGCCTACGAAGGTGTCGCGCTCCTGCCGGCGCTTGCCGGAAAGATCGATTTCATCTTAAAGCCGCTGTTCGGCTTTACCTCCCCGGAGGCAATCGGCGTGCCGATCACGGCGCTCGGCGCAGCCGGCGCGTCCCTGACCATGGCCAGACAGCTCGTCGTCACGAAGCTCATCGGTGCGAACGACATCGCCGTCTTCACGGCCATGTGCATGTGCTGGAGCGGGTACCTGAGCACCCACGTTTCCATGATGAGCACGATCGGATGCACCGAAATGACCGGCAAGGCCCTGATCAGCCACACGGTCGGCGGCCTTGTCGCCGGCATCGCCGCCCATTGGTTATTTGTTCTGGCCGGTCTGTTCTGACCGCCTTGATGTACAGCTTGCCTGACAATCCGCGCAGCCGCAGCCACAGCCGCCGCTGCGCTTTTTTTTGTGCAGATGGCGGAGGGCCAGGAAGGCAGCCCCCGCAATGATGACGATGAGGATGATATCGACGGGACCCATTTTTCCCTCCTTACATGCCGGCGGCAAGCCCGATCAGGCGGACGATGAAGGCGCAGAGCCAGGCAACAACGCACTGCCAGACGACGACGTAGGCGGCCCATTTCCGGCCGAGCTCACGCCGCACCGAAGCAATCGCGGCGACACAGGGCGTGTACAGCAGGCTGAAGACGAGCAGGCACAGGGCGGTCAGGGCGGAGAGCGCAGCCGCGACACCGCCTTCAGTGCCGAAGAGCACCTCAAGAACGGAGACGACGCTTTCCTTGGCCATGAAGCCGCTGATGAGCGACGTGACGATCCGCCAGTCGCCGAGGCCGAGCGGTTTGAAAAGCGGGGCGATCAGGCCCGCAAGAGAGGCCAGGATGCTGGTGTGCGGGTCGGAAACGATATTGAAGCGGAAGTCGAAGGTCTTCAGGAACCAGACGACGATCGTCGCGATCAGGATCACGGAGAAGGCGCGCTGGATGAAATCTTTCGCCTTGTCCCAGAGGAGCTGGGCGACGTTCTTCGGACTGGGCATCCGGTAGTTCGGCAGTTCCATCACGAAGGGGACGGCCTCGCCGCGGAAGAAGAATTTCTTGTACAGCAGGGCGATCAGGATGCCCACCACGATGCCGGTCAGGTACAGGCCGATCATGACGAGCGCTTTGTGGTCCGCGAAGAAAGCGTCCACGAAGAAGGCGTAGATCGGGAGCTTCGCGGTGCAGCTCATGAAGGGCGTGAGCAGGATGGTCATCTTGCGGTCGCGCTCGCTGGGCAGGGTCCGCGAGGCCATGACGGCCGGGACCGTGCAGCCGAAACCGATCAGAAGCGGCACGATGCTCCGCCCCGACAGACCGAGCTTTCTGAGGAGCTTGTCCATGACGAAGGCGACGCGCGCGATATAGCCGCTGTCCTCAAGCAGGGAGAGGAAGAAGAACATGGTCACGATGATCGGCAGGAAGGAAAGGACGCTCCCGACGCCCTCGAAGATGCCGCCGATGATGAGGCTGTGCAGGGCTTCGTTGACACCGCCGGCGGTGAGGGCCGCATCCACGGTCTTCGTGAGGGCTTCGATGCCTGCGGCGAGCAGATCCTGCAGCCACAGGCCGATCACGTTGAAGGTCAGCCAGAAAACGAGTCCCATGACCAGGATGAAGATGGGGATCGCGGTATATTTGCCGGTGAGCAGTCTGTCCAGCTTCTGGCTGCGCGCCCGCTCGCGGCTTTCGTGCGGCTTGGTCACGCAGGCGCGGCAGACCTTCATGATGAAGGCAAAGCGCATCTCTGCGATGGCGGCGCTGCGGTCGAGGCCGCGCTCCTTCTCCATCTGCAGAGCAATATGCTCCAGGGTCTCCCGCTCGTTTGCGTCCAGGCCGAGCTGATCGATGATCAGTTCGTCGCCCTCGATGGCCTTGTCGGCGGCAAAGCGCACGGGCAGGCCGGTGGCTTCGGCGTGGTCTTCGATCAGGTGGATCGCCGCGTGCAGGGAACGGTGGACCGCCCCGCCGTGGTCATTCTGGTCGCAGAAGTCCTGCCGGGCCGGCTTTTCCTGATATTTCGCGATGTGCAGCGCATGCTCCACGAGCTCGTGCACGCCCTGGTTCTTCGCGGCGGAGATCGGGACCACGGGAACGCCCAGCATGGCCTCCATCGCGTTCACGTCGACGGAGCCGCCGTTGCCGGTCATTTCATCCATCATGTTCAGCGCCACGACGACGGGGATGCCCATCTCGAGCAGCTGCATGGTCAGGTAGAGGTTCCGCTCGATATTGGTCGCGTCGACGATGTTGATGATGCCCTTCGGCTTTTCCTTCAGCACGAAATCGCGCGAGACCAGCTCCTCGCTGGAGTACGGCGACATCGAATAAATGCCCGGCAGGTCAGTGACGAGGGTGTTTTCCTGCCCGAGGATCGCGCCGTCCTTGCGGTCGACGGTCACACCGGGGAAGTTACCGACGTGCTGGCGCGAGCCGGTCAGCTGGTTGAAGAGGGTCGTCTTGCCGCTGTTCTGGTTGCCCACGAGAGCGAAAGTGAGGAGCGTGCCATCCGGGAGCGGATCACCGCTGCCCTTCGGATGGAAGCGCCCGCCCTCGCCGAGGCCGGGGTGCTCGCTGCCGATATCGGAAACCGGAAGCTCGCTGTCCGCGGCTTTTTCCGGCAGCGGCCCGACGTCGATCTGCCCCGCCTCGTTCAGGCGGAGCGTCAGCTCGTAGCCGTGGATGCGGATCTCCATGGGGTCGCCCATCGGCGCATATTTAACCACGGTCACCTCGGCGCCGGGAATGATCCCCATGTCCAGGAAGTGCTGGCGCAGCGCGCCTTCGCCGCCGACGGCGGTCACGGCAGCCGAGCTGCCTATTGTAAGGTCTTTCAGAGTCATGATGTGAGGTCTCCCTGTTCAGGAATACAACTTCAGTATAGCACAAAAAACGCCGCCGGCGGCAGATAAATGCAAAAAAACAGCGCCGACAGGAGGCCGGCGCCGAGAGGAGAATTACTTATTGCGGGAGCAGGGCGAGGATCGCGAGTACGGTCTGTGCGGTCTGCTCCTCGCGGGTGATACGCGACGTCCCGTCGCCTTTCTGAGCGCCGTAGGCGCCAAAATACGCATGGCAGCCGCCGTCGATCACGGTCTCCCGCACGTCAGACGGCAGGTTCGGGCGGTACTTCTCGTACTTTTCCCGGTTCAGGACGCCGTCCTCCGAGCCATAGACGCTGAGGACTTCCAGACCACCTGATGTCAGATCCACCGTGGAATAGGCGGCAAGAAGGACCAGTGCGTCGAGTTCGTCGCTGTGCTTCGCGGCATAGGAGGCCGCCATTGCGCCGCCGAGGGAGTGACCGGCCAGCATCCAGTATCCGATCTCCGGATACTCTGCCGGGATGCCCGCCGCGGCATTGATATCGAGGACGGCGAGGTTCAGGGGCATCTTCAGCAGGATGCAGAGGATGCCTTCCTTTGACAACTCTGCCATGAGCGGCGCGTAGGCCTTGTATTCGACCTTGCCTCCGGGGTAGAAGATGAGCCCTGCCTTCGGTGTTTCGGGCGTGAAAACGATCCGGTCCGAAGCCTGCTCGATGTTCACGCCGGGAACGCCTTCCTCGAGCACCCGGAGCGCCGACGCGTCCGCTCTCGAATAGTCCGCCGTGTAGAACAGGATGGCGGCCGCGGCAAGCAGCAGGACTGCCAGCGCGATCAGAAGGCCTTTGCGGCTTTTCCGCGCTCCGCCTTTTTCCTGCGCGCTCATTTCCTGCGCCCCTTATACAGCAGGAAGAAGAGGACCATAAAGAGTTCGCCGAACATGCCGATCAGGAAGATCAGGTCGAAATTGCCGGTGGCCGGGCCGAGCGCCGAGAAGGCGAACATCAGTAAGCCGGCCAGGAAGAGGCAGGAATCTTTCTTTTTGATCCAGACGGCGATGCCGGCCGCGATGAGCGGCACGACGGTCCCGTAGGAGAGGATCCTCGTGAAGCGGTCCGCAAGCGCCGGGGTGCCTTCGCCGGAAAGATAGCGCGTGATGCCTGCCGTCTGCGAAGGCTCCAGTTTTGTCACGATGCCGCTCACAAGCCCGCCGGCCATCAGCAGCGCCGTCACGATCCAGACAACGGTCTTCGCAGTCTTTTTCCAGCCGAGCGCCTCCGCGCAGATGGGAAGAAGGAGCGGGATCAGCACGCCGTGGAATACAAAGCGCAGCTGGCTGAGCGGTTTCAGGATGTCTTCCGGAAGAAAACTTCCGCAGGCAAGGACGGCGGCGTCATAGAACAGGCCTAGGGCAACGAGGGCCATCAGCAGGCGGATCGGGCGTTTTTCCTTTCCATAGCGGCCGAGGAGCAGCAGGGCAATGACCAGCTCCGCCGCGGCCAGCACGCCCGCGATCACCGGGCCGTTTTTCAGTAAGATGTCTCGCATTGTTTTATCCTTTCATCAAAAAGGCCGGGAGGGAGAACTCTCCCCCTCAGCCTTCTATCGTTCTCCGGCCTAGCGGCAGCAGAAAACATATTTCTCAAAGACCTCGCGGGCGGCTTCATCGCCGATCAGTTTTTTGAACTGGTCCACGGCCGGACCGCCGTTTTTGAAGAGGCCGTCGACATAGGCTTTGGTCTTCGCCTTCTTTTCCTCCGGATCGCAGGCTGGGGCGATTGCCACGTTTTCCAGATAGGCGTCGAAGTAATCCTTCGTGATCGTCCGCTCCTTGTCCTTCAACTCTTTGCCTGTGGCGCCGAGCGTGAAATCGTAGCGGATGTCGTCGTACCAGTGCGGGCCGGTCTCGTAGGGCGCCAGGCCTTTGTATTTCTCCTTGACTTTCCGGTAGGGTGCCTTCGCATCCTCGGTCATCGGATCGATCATGGTGTTGTAGAATTCCTGCAGCAGAGTGCATTTGCCCGCGACTTTGATCAGGTCGCCGGAGTACAGCGGCAGGTCCCTGTGCGTCGCGTTCAGGACCACGCTCTCCATCTTCATGAGGCCGAACATGGCTTTCATGTCGATGACGGAGAGATAGCCGAAGCCTTTAACCTTATAGGTCGTGATGAAAAAATGCATGCCGTTTTTGTCGATCTTGGCGTGGACATTGCCGGGCACATGCTCAAGCCCGTAAAGGCTCTGCATTCCCGAAATGATAACTTCCTGCATAATGATTCCTTTCTGATCAGATACTGCAGCAGCCGCCGCTGGCCTCCCCATCCCCGGCGGTAATCCGCCCGGGACGGCACGAATATGCGGCGGCTTCACGCAGGCTTGCCGGCAGCCTCGTGAACCGCGAAAATGCCGGATGCATTTTCGCTGAACCTCGGTAAAAACCGCGCAGAGGAATGCGCGGTTTTTTATCCGGAGCCTGCGCTTGCCGGCGCATGTGCCGTCAGACCGGGCGTCTTAATGCCGGGTCTGTGCAGGCAGCGGCGTCTGCTGCCTCTTTTAACAGGACAGCGTCGGTGAGGCAGGCTTTATACAGCCTCAGCCGCCTTCTCTTTCTTTGCCAGCATGATCGCCGCGACAAGCAGCACGAGCTGTCCGACGAGGTTGACGCCCTCGGCGATCCAGTTCATGGCCGGCTTCTCAAAGTCGCGGGAGGAAAGATATCCCATCGCGAGCAGGCAGACGAAAGCCGCAAGGAAGAGGATGGGGGCAGTTTTCTTGTTCTGACGCTTTGCATAGAGCGCAAGGCCGCCGCAGTAGCCAAGGCTACCCAGGACCATCATGGCCACAAAGACCATGGTGCCCGAGAAGACCGCAGGTGCGCCGGCAGCGGCGAGTGTTTCGGTCTTCTTCTGGCGGAAGAAGAGCAGTGCGCAGACGGCGATCCCGGCCAGCAGGAAACCGACTGCCTGCATGGGGAAGAATGCCTGGTTCAGGCGCTCGAAATCGCAGACACCGAGGGCATAGAGCAGTTTCCACGTCGCCTTCATGAGACCGGCTGTGATCACCATGATGGTGCCGGCGGACAGGAGGGCGAAGGCACCCTTGCTCATTTTATCATACAGCGTGCGCTGGATCACGACGGCCGAAATGATAAAGAAAAGCACCGGGATGTAATCAACGATTGCCATAGGGACGGACATATGCAGCTCCTTATTTGTCCTTCACCAGGTGATACACCGGGATGAACGGGACGAGGATCGGGGTCTTCTTCACGTAGGCCTGATACTCGGGCAGACTGCCGTAGTTCTTGTTCTGGCGTTTTTCCAGGCGCTGCGCGCCGCTGATCATGATCATGATGATGGCGACGTAGCCGATGACGGCAATGAGCCACTGCCAGCCTTTCAGGATGCACCAGCCGGAGACGAAGACGCCGGTCCAGAAGGTCATTTCGCCGAAATAGTTCGGGCAGCGGCTGATCTTGTACAGACCGTCCATCGCAGGCTTGTTCGGGTCGATCTTCTTGGCTGCGCTTTTCTGCTTGTCGGCAAAAGCTTCGAGCAGGATGCCGCAGACCATGATGGCGGCGCCGATCCAGGCGCAGAGCTGCGGGCCGTCCGAGGCGGTCGCTTCGCGGTACCAGATCGCAGAGGTCTCCATCACATAGAGGACCGCCATGAAGACCCACATGAAGACCTTCACGAAGATCGGGACGGGCTTGTCGGTCTGGGCATTCAGGGTCTTGCGGTAGGCCGCGCTCTTCATTTCACGGATGAGCAGGAAGAGGCCGAGCCGCAGGCCGTAGATAAGCAGCAGGCCGCACAGGACGGCCATGACAGGGGTGAGGTCTCCGCGGATGCAGGCGATCGCAAAGATCGCAACGCCGATGCCGCCGACGGCAAGGCCGTAGCCGACGGACATGAACCATACGAATTTAATGAAGCCGATGGCGCAGAGCGCCGCCGCAACGACTAAAAGTACCCATGTAAGAGGAGGGAATACCATAACTTAAGTCCTTTCTTAAGGTTTGAAGTAATCCTTAATGTACTGCGAGAAGCTGTGTTCGCCGACCTTGGTGTCGCCGACCAGGTCGTGGCTCAGGGTCCAGCGGGAGAAGAGGATGATGTCATGCTTGCCCGCTTTTTTGATCTTCGGCAGGTTCGCCAGGATGCCGAACAGCCAGATGGGCGCCCATTTGATCTTCAGGGGCTTGCCGGCCGCGTCAAAGCACATCTGGGCCATCTCTTCGTAGGTGTAGGTCTCCTTGCCGCCCACGTTGTAGGTGACGTTGGTGTCAAACATGTGCTCCACGATGAAGTCCGCAAAATCGGGGCAGTCCACGACGTTGGCCCTGACCTTGCCGTAGCCCATTAAGAGCTGCATTTTGCCCTTGTCCACATAGGGCTTGAAGACTTTGCAGATATCGTAGAAATAGCCGGTCGGACGGTAGATGATCCAGTCCATGGGCTGCTTCTTCAGTTCCTGCTCCACGAGGTATTTCGCGTGCAGCATCGGGACGACTTCGGCGCCGGGTTCGTCGCAGGAAATGACGGAAATGTAGTTGAATTTCTTCACGCCCGCGGCCTTGGCTTCCTCGTACAGGTTCATGTTGCCCTTGAGGTCGATGTCATAGTTGTTGAAACGGGTGGAGGCGCCTGTCAGGCCCATGGTCGTGATGACGACTTCCGCGCCGTCGCACAGGCCCTTCATGGTCTCGGGATTCGTGGCGTCAATGGACACGAAGGTATATTTGCCCTTCAGGGCGGGGAGCTCCAGCTCCTTCAGATCGGCCGCGATGACTTCATAGTTTTCTTTCTCACACAGGGATCTCAGGATCTCTCTGCCCAGGTTTCCGAATGCACCCGCAAGTACGACTTTCATAAATATAATTGTCCTTTCTGTTTTATTGTCAGATCATGAATAAGATCCTTCGGCTCCGGCGCGATGCGCCTTCGCTCAGGATGACACTTCGTGTCATTTATTCTTCTCTTTGGCTCTCTTATCGTTGATGATGTCCATGTGTTCCGCGGTGATCAGCTTCACGTCGTGTTCCTTTGCCCAGGCGACGCAGCCCTTAAGGGCCGTCGGCAGGAAAATGCGCGGCACGTTGACCAGCTTCGCGCAGGCATCCTCGGTGAATTTGATCTCCGGATCGATGCGGTCCGCAGCATACATGACGTTCTGCACCGTGGTCGCGCGGACCGGCAGCAGCTCGGGAATGGCGCCTCTGAAATTGCCGAAGCCCGGGAAGCGGGTGTACCAGAAATTCTTGGAATCGCGGTAGCCGTAGTCCACCGGGATCTTCGGGAAATCCTTCGCAGTCACGCCGTTTACGATCGCGTTGTAGTACTGCTCCTTCATGAGGATCTTATCCACGCGCAGGATGAAGGTCGCCCCGAACTTGGATGTGATGCCGTTGAAATCGTGATACGGCGGTTCATAGCCGTCCATCTGCCCCGGCTCGTCACGGTCGGCGCCGTCCAGGTGCCGCATCCAGGTGCATTCGATGACCTGGAAGGCTTCCTGCACCACGAGAGGGCGCGGGCCTTCGCTGTCATCTGCGATGCCCTTCTCCAGGGTGAACTTGCAGTCCTTCATCTTTTCCGCCGGCGTGTCGCCCGGCCAGGAAAGCTTGACTGCCCATTTGAAATACTTGCGGTCGTCGGGGATGAAATTGATGGCGCATTTGCCCGTGCGCAGGATGTGCTGCGCCGTATTGGACGAGTTGCGGCAGTTGAGGAGCATCGCATAATACTCCTTGCCGGCGACGTAATACGGCTGCACCAGGCTGTACGGGCCCAGGCTCGTCGATCCGTCCGCCGCGATGGTGCTGATCAGCACGGTAGGCATGGGAAAGAAGAGCGACGTCTGGTAGAAATTGTCCACGATCCGCAGATCCTTGAAACTGCTCATATTGCCTCCTTATTCGGCTTTTATCGTTCCGCCGTTCGTTATGAACGCGTTCATAATCAATATAAATCCGTGATAAATCTTTGTCAAGACAAAGCCCGGCCGTCACGGAAAAAAGCCGTGCGGAAGTGTGGAAAATCTGCAGAAAATGCACAAAAAAGCGGCTTTCCCGCAAGGGGAGAACCGCTCTTTCGGCGTGCCGGAAATGCCTTCAGCCTTTCGTGAGGACTTTGCCGGCGCAGCCGCCCTTATATTCGCCGTTTTCGAGCACGGCGCGTCCGTTGACATAGACGTGGACGATCCCGCCGGGACGGGCATCCGGCTTCTTTTCGTTGACACTCATTTTAGCCAGATCGATGACGGTCAAATCCGCCTTATACCCCGGACGGATGAAGCCGCGCTCCGGGATGCGGTAGCGCTCGGCCGTCTTGCCGGTCATCTTGTGCACGATCTTCTCAGCCGGGATCCCCCAGCGCTTTGCCAGTACGAAGAACTGCGGGAAGGTCTGAAAGGCCGCAATGTTCTGCAGGCCCTTGTCCTCGACCCAGGCATCCGTCATGAAGACGGACAGTTCGTCCTCCATCAGCCGGTGCACGATCTCGTCGTTGTAGTATTTTCCCAGATAAATGCTGCCCGCGCGGCCCGACAGGTCGACCAGCTTCAGGTACATGTCGAGATTGGACAGGCCTTCCTCCGCGGCGCATTCGGGGATCGTCTTGCCTTCGTATTCCGGATGCTCGTCGGAAATGTAGGCGACGACCATGTCGTCCCAGTCGATGCCGAGGACTTTCCGGTACATCAGGATGGTGAGCTGAAGCTTGAAGCGGTTTATTGGCTTGGCTGCATCTTCCTTCGAAAGCTGTGCATACCATTCGGGGAAGACGACGGTGATGACGGAGGCGCCGTAGTGGAAGGCATAATTGTCGAAGGCAATGTCCTTCCCTTTTTCCCGCTCACGATAGAAGGTGGCCAGCATCTTGTCGAGCAGCTTCCAGCTCCGCTGGCCGGTGAAAATGAGATGGCTGTACTCCAGGCGGCAGCCGGAGCGGGTCATGATGTCCACGGCTTCGTCCAGGCCCAGTTCGAGATGGGATTTCTTCGTGAGCAGCGGATAGTCTGCGCTGACGATCGAGCAGGCGCGCGGATGGATCGTCACGATGCCGTCATACTTCGCGATCTCCTTCGCGAAAGCGGTGATCTCATCCTCCTTGGCATAGCGGTCCGGTTCATACATGAAGCCGAAGGATCCGCCGAAGGCGCCGCCTTCCATGGCTTCCCGGACGTAGGAGAGCTCTTTGTCGATCTGTTCTTTCGTAAACGGCGCGGGATCGTAGCCGGCGATGCCCGCACGCACGGACCCCTGGCCGATCAGCGGCGCCAGATTGACGTAGAGTCTGTCTTTCGCACGCTCTTTGAATTTCGCAAAGCTGCAGGGATGGAGCGTGTCGAAGAGGCCGCCGCCGAGCTTGTCCCGGTAAGGCGTGTTATTGTCCGCACCGAAAGGAGAGAAGCTGCAGTTGCCGGTGATCTGCGTCGTGATGCCCTGCTCGATAAAGGGCCTGTAGTATTTCTCCGCATTTTCGCGGTCATAGAAGAAATCATTGTGGGAATGCGCATCGATAAAGCCTGGGCAGATCTGACAGCCGGAAAGGTCGATCACCCGGTCAGCCTCCTCCTCGATCGTTCCGCCGACCCTGATGATCACGTCGTCCTCGATCAGCACGTCCCCGATAAACGGCTTGCTGCCGCTGCCGTCATAGATCTCTCCGTTTTTGAATAAGGTCTTCATTTATTCGGTCTCCCCTTCATCTTCTTCGTCGGTGCTGACATAGAGCGGTTCGATGTCATGGTCCCGCATATAGTCGTTTGCGGCGTATTCCAGTGTATCCAGGAAAGCCTGTTCGCTCCAGGTGTTGAGCTTTATGAACACGGCCTGGCTGCCGCCGGTACCAATCCCGATCAGATGGACGGTTCCGTCACAGCCGACAAAGGTAATGTTCAGGCTGCAGCGGTTGCGCCCCATATAGGCGTAGCGCTCGTAGGCGACGACGTGGATCCGGACATCCCCTGCCGTGACTTCCGTTTCTTCTTCCAGAGAGATCGTGCTGCTTCTGCGTTCGACGCCTTCCTTGATCTCCGCAACGAATTCGTCAAAATCCGTCTGCAGTGACAGTTCGTATTTGGCCATAGCGGCCTCCTTTCCGTTTAGATCCTTCCGATTTCTGTATAGATCATGCCCTGTTTTCCGCGGTCGGAGCGCATGAGGCTGATGTGGTCCACGGTCATGGAGATCGGCTGCACTTCAACTGGGAAGCCGTTTTCCGCGCGGCGCACCAGGGTGATGTGCGGTGAAAAGCGCTTGCGGTCGAAGGGGATGCCGCTGTCGGCAAGCGCCCGTCTGACCCGGCGCACGACCGCGTCGAGGGCAGGAGAGGGGGCAAGGCCGGCCCACCACAGGTCGCCGAAGGCGCCGCAGCGGTCAAGCGTGATCGTAAACGGCCGGATCTCAATGCCGGCGAGAACTTCCAGCACGTCCTCCGGATCCGGGTATTCGCCGATGAAGGCGAGCGTCAGATGGAGGTTCTCCTCCGGGCTGAAACTGCCGCGGACGCCGCCCTCGTACATGTCGTTCTGCGCGTCCACCAGGGCGGTGCGCATTTCATCGGATAAATTGATGGAAATAAAGAGTCTCATAAAAGAAGTATAGCATAAATCAGGAGAAAGTGTGAGAACATATGAGAGATAGGGGGATCTCCGACTCGGAGGATGGTTTTGGAGCATAGGGGAATCTCCGACTCGGCACGCGCAGCGTGCCTCGCTGGATAGTTCGACCAACGAACCGCGCGGCGCTATGCTTGCGCGGTTCGGGTCTCACAGAGAACCCCACCGGGGTCCGCTCCCCGTGCGACAATAAAAACACAGGACGGCCGTCTGGCCGTCCTGTGTTTTTATGGAGCATAGGGGGATCGAAGCCGAACATTTGTTCGACTTTTCAAAGATCCACCAAGTCAAAATCGCCTGCAAGCAAGTGAAAATATCGAGAAATAATCGAAATAAATATAGAAAGGAGGATCCAGTCTCTTCCCATTTGCAGAACAGGTAACCACTAAAAGTAACTCATAAAATAATGGGAGGCTGCAGTCAAATGCAGCCTCTTTTGATCCCAATTGCTGAGTTATTCTTAATTCTTTTTCGCAATCGGTTTATTGGCGTTTCTTGCAAAAAAGAGTACAATGACAATGAATAATACTGAAATCTGTTTCCAATCGCATCGAAAAAATATCCTTTTCGTCATTTGGTTTGTTTATCATATAGAGAGATATCAGTTGAGAGGCAATTATGAAAAGCCGGCTTTTTGTTCCGCTTGGTGAAGCGGAACAGATATTACTCGAGAATATGTACGAACAGTATCGGGGTACAATGTATGCTGCTGCATTTTCGTGCCTTCATCATGAGGCTGATGCAGAAGATGTCGTTCAGGAGGTCTTCCTCAATCTTGCTGGAAAGCATATGGACACGGTTGTCCGCCTATCAGAGGAAGGAACCCTGCTTTACTACCTTCTGACTTCGGTCAGGAACACGGCACTGAACCATCTGAAAAAGGCAAGCGTCCGAAAAGAGTCCCCGGTGGACCCGAACGATCTGCCGGAAGAAGTGTTGTCCGACGATTCCTTTGTGGATGCGCTGAATGATGCTTTGGATGTTGAAGCGCTGGTCCGGATCATCAACAGTATGAAGCCAAAATACCGGGACGTTCTAATCCAGCGTTATGTTTTGGAACTGTCGGTCAAAGAGATTGCAGAAACGTCCCGCTCGCCGGTAATCACCGTTAAAAAGCGGCTGCAGAAGGCCAGACAGCTTTTATGGAAACTGTGTAAGGAGGAAAGCCATGAATAAGGATAAACTGCGAGAAGCGCTGATCATTTCCATCGAACAGGATGCCGCTGCGTTCAGCAGTTCCGAAGAGTCTTCACACCGCTTTTCTCCGCGGTTTGAGGCCCGGATGGATCGTATGATCAAAAAGCAAAAGAAGGGCAATGTAAAAACGTCATTATCGTCAAAAAGAACATTTAAACTAATGCATACCATAAACAGAACTAAGAGCGAGAGGAAGGCGGAGATGAAAAAGAAGATATTGCTGATTGGCATGACCGCATTTGCCACTGTCCTGATAATTGGTATAGTGGCTATGAAAAGCGATCCAATGAAAAAGGTTATAAAAGAAGCAGAATTACAAATTGAAGAAGTCACAAAAGCAATAGGGCTTGAAAACGCTATAATCACGTATAAAGGTGTGGTCGACGATCACAGCTTTAATCAAGGCCGCGCTGAGTTTATTTCTGGAGAATACCATTTCTATTATGACTTGGGAAGAAAAGAACTAGCATATATTTATAATTCGTCGCCTCACGAGGCAGAGACAAATCTCATATCCAAGGAGGATATCCAGAAAAAGTCAGATGCTATACTGGTCGCGGTAAAAGGTGAAAGAATATTACAAATGTGCCGGGAAAGGGAAAAAGAAGAGCCGAAAACAAATAGTGAGTATAAATGTTTTATAGATGGTAATTCGGTTTCGGTTGCTGACATTGAAATAGACGATTATGGAGTTTTGATTTGTGCGGCATTTCAAAAAACGCAAGTGCCGCGTTTAGAAGAAGACATAATTACACCCGAAAAAGCTCTTGAGGCTGCAAGAAAATCTGCGGAAGACTTTTTAAAGACGAAAAAACGTGAAGATATGAAATTAGAGGAGGATTCAGTTTCAGTTACAAAATCGTTGATCTCAGGGAAAAGTGTGTATTTATGTGAAATGACATATAGTTCAGAGATAAATGATATTCCCTGCTACTTTAATATTATTGTTGATGCTGCCACAGGGAAAGTGCTTGAAAATGCAAACAGTTTTACATAAACAGAAGTGAACTTATACAAACAGAACAAGGGCGTTCGTTTAAGAAGGAGGACGCAGTTTTTGCTGAAGTCCCGGTGTAACTCCGGGAGACCTGCAAAGAAAGGATGCTTAGGCATCCTTTTTTGTTGACTGAAGATTCCTTTTAGATGCCAGGTCTTCCTTCGTAAAAATTCATTTGCCTATATCCAAGGTCTTTGGGTATATATCTTTCGGCAAATTCAACTATGTTTTTAAACTCTTCATACCTCCATTTGTCTTCGTGAGGCCAGCATATGAGTTTTTCAATTAATTCGTCCTTTTGATAAAAGCGAATCTGCCAATGATAGCCATCAATCATTGCTCGGCCGTGATTGTCAGTATCATAGCAAAAGAGTTCTGTCATCATAGGATCGATAATGTATTTAGCATCGTCAGCGTGGATTAATAATACTGCTCCGTCCCTGCAATCAGTATTATTCCTGTAACGTATCACTCCTGATTTCTCGATGCTGACCTCGTAGATGTAACCCAGGTAAGGGTTATTGAGAATCTCCACGCGATCGATCAAGTGAAACAAAGAATGTCTCGCCATCCTTTGATCATAATTCGCCAGAATATGCTTCCTGAACTCATCTGGTAAGGGAATATTATAACGGTCCACATAATTATAATCAGCGTCATTCCAAACATATGTCCCGTCAGAGAAAACGTCGCCGCAACCGATTGTTTGAGATGGATCGATTTCATCTCTGATTATCCCTGGGCACGCAAGGATACAATGAGTTTTCAGATAACTCATTATTTTGTCTTTCATCGGATCTGGCGTCTTGGATATGAGATCCTTGAGATGGGGCAGCGACTTATCGCCATGCTCATAAGAAATCTTAACGCCTATATAATCATCAAGTCTCATATGATTCCTCTGGTAAAAACAAATTAGATCGATGGTACCGAAAGCGACGGTCATTCTTCTTGTTGATCTGTTGGCATTTGCAACATACAGGGAATCTGTTCAGAAGGGGGCACCATTTTCATAATACAAGCAAAGCATTCCCTATATTCATTTGGATTAATCATATAACGTTTCTCAATGGTGGTGTCATTATTGTCTGTCACCTGGAATCTGACAAACGGCATATCAACGTGAGCGCTTTCGGGTGTTTTCTCGAAAAACCTTTTCAGCGCTATAACAGCAAGCTTAAATTGCCTGGCGAATTCAGGCCTGTTTGTTCTGTATGCCCATGATTGGACGGGATTTGTGTCTGACGGCATATAGGGGCTGCACTCATACTCGATAGAATTCTCGGTGATTATAAGGCTGTCTCGAAATTCATATTCAGCCGGGACACGCCCCGACTCAGCTGTAATTTTGACTCTAATGATTTTCATATCTTGTGCTTCTTTTTGTATAAATGCCTCTATTATTCTCCTTATATGTTATCTTTACTAATCATTCTTCCCGTGTTTCTGCTTTATACATGCCAAGCTCTTTCATCTGCTCAATTAGTGTATATATATCCTTGCCTTCAAACTCATATTTTCGGCAAATCCCTGGGTTGTCATTAGAGAATAATTGCCATGCCGTAATCAGTTTTGATACACGCGGAATACCGAGCTTATCAAAAAGATCAGATAAACATTGTTCTGGTTGTCCATTGAGATATCCTGTAAGCATATTATACTGATACTTACCCAACTCAATGTGCGAATCCAATGAGCCAAATCCAAAATACACAAATCCGTCATTAATTAATATTTCACCAACTCCACTATCTAAAAACATCAGCATAGTCTCACGATCATATCCGTCCAAGTAATATACATCTCGGTGATACTTTTCAATGGTGTGGTTGCTCGTCGATAGAGGAGGATTTAGTTTTAATTCATCATCTTCACGGCAAGGCACTTCAATAAAAAGATACAATGGCTCGTCTTCTTTCATTTGGCCAAGAAAAGCCTCAAATACTCGCGGAATGTTTTCTGCGCTGACGTTTGAATCCAATCTGCCGTCAGATACCTGATACGCCTCTCTAAGTTCGGAAAAATTTGATATAGAAGCACCTTCTATCAACTGAAATGTGTTATTCATAGTGTTTTCTCCGGCGCATTGTTAATCAATGTCAATGTTTATTTTGTTGATACTTCCATGTGTAGATCTTCGGCAATTTGTTGCATAAATCTTTTTGTAATCTCGCTTGCAGATTTATCAAATTCCACTCGAAGATACTGAGATAAATCATCTTTTTGTACGATGAATAGATCTGGCGCATTATTCTTCATATTCACAGTAGGCTTCAGGTAAAACTGCAATAATCCTTTCGAGAATAATCGAGGGGCTTTATAAACCAGTTTTGTGATCCCGGGGCCATCAAAGGAAGCTGTAGTAATGGCCTTTCCATAAGCTGTTTGTGTAGGAAAACCGATTCTTATGCAATTCTCGCTGACTTCCATCGTGTATTCCCCTACGGAAAAGAGAGGAAAATCTCTAAGTGGGATAATCGGTTTACGCAACGGGGTGTTATTTGCGGTGTTCGTTTGAGTCGTCTTCTGAACAGGCATAATACTTTTTTCAATACCGGAAGCTTTCCACTTTTCCATGGTCGTAAGGATTGCTCGTTCTTTACCGCCGTTATCTTGCCCAACAACGCCAAGTTTGGCAAGCTGGTCCATTAAACGTGATGCTCGGCTAAAACCAAGTTTAAAAACTCTTTGGATGTTTCCGATAGAAGCTTTTCCTGAAGAAAGAATATATTCTGCCACTTCCGGAAGCAAGGAATCATATTCTTCTATAACAGAGGCTTTCTCCTCATTTTCAGACGACTTGTTTCGATCAACACCCAGGAATGACTCTGCTAAAGAAGCCAAATAATTATAATCGCAGCTGTGGCGAGGAGATATTTCTGAAATCATTGTTTGTATGTCAGTAAAAGAAGCATATGCACATTTACACTGAATAATCGCTGCCGGCTCCTTGAAATATATTTCTCCGGGGACCGGCAATCGCTCGGCGCCATATTGTTCCAAAATATACCGTGAATCTGTTTTTGAAGAAACACAAAAGGATATCCTATAGGGAAAACACGAAAGGAGCTCTTTCGTAATCATTTTTGAAGAAACAATGGAAGTCACGGCAATAATATGGATTCCAAGTGTTCTGCCGGTACTTAATAACTCCGTAAGAGTTCTCTTAAAATCAGGATTTGAGATTACCAGTGAAAGATCGTCAATTACGACAAATAATGCAGGCATCTTTTCCAAACCATTGTTATCGCACGATCTGTTATAACTGGACTGGTCTCTGCACCTAAGATTTGCAAATATCCTGATCCGTCGTTTTTCTTCATTGCTGAGGAATAATGAAAAAGTATCCACAGTATTATCCGTAGAGACCGGAATGCTGAGATATGGCAATGCGGAGAAAACGGAATAATCGACACCTTTTGTGTCCATGATCGCAAACTGGACTTCATTATCGGAATACCGACTAATGAGTGTAGCCAGTATCGTTTGCACAAAAGATGTTTTACCGGTTCCCGAAGCACCGCAGACCAAAAGATGGGGAATTGCATCAATATCCCTAACTATGGCTTCTCCTTTTTCTGTTAAGCCGATTGGAACAAGAAGATTTCCTTGCGCAGCCAGATATTCCTTGCTGGTCAAAAGATTAGGCGCCGGTTCGCTGTTTCCTTTGACGGCTATATAAGCGCTATTGCTTTCCGTGTTCACTGATAATCACCTCTTATTTGATGCGGCTTGGATATCTTGCCCCGTAATAATACTGATTTCTTCAGGAGCAATATCATTGCTTCCCGCAATTCGCTTGGCTTGTTGCGTTATTACCTTTTCAAACAGATTTCTAACACCTCTGCCATTTCCAATTGAAGCGGATGTGTTTTTTATGAAATAATTTGTCAACTCTTGCTCAGCGTTCTCGGACAAAGAGTACTGGTTTGTAGAACAGAAGGATTTGAAAATGGATATCATTTCATTCACAGAATAATCCGAGAAATGAATATATCTGTTAAATCGAGATTCTAAACCCGGGTTAGAATGAATAAAATGATCCATCAAATCTTCATAGCCAGCAATAATAACTACAAAATCGTTGCGGTTATCCTCCATGGCTTTTAACAGGGTATCAATAGCTTCCTGACCATAATCGTTCGGCCCTCCGCTTGCCAATGCATATGCTTCATCAACAAACAGCACACCGCCAAGCGCAGATGATATTACAGACTGTGTTTTGATGGCGGTTTGGCCTACATAACCAGCTACGAGTCCGCTGCGGTCGGTTTCAACCAGAATGCCTTTTGACAAAAGCCCAAGGCATTTATATATTCTTGCAATTAAACGGGCAACCGTAGTCTTTCCCGTACCGGGATTTCCCACGAATGATAAATGAAGAGACAAAGACGGATTCTTTAGTCCTTGTGCCTTCCTTAATTGTTGATGCTTCACCATCAAAATCAAGTCTGATATTTCTTCTTTTACCGTTGAAAGACCAACCAGTGCATTCAAGTCTTCGAGTGCTTTTTCCAGAGAATCTTCTTTGTCGGAGATTTCGTCTTTCCACCAGATGACATCTTCATACTTGATTAGTGAAAGAACATCTGGTGTCTTGTCCTTTATCAAAGAAACGCGGCTGGCTTGCTTGGAAATGGTTTTTTCATAATAGTTTCGAACCGTACGCGCATTCGCAAAGGAACTGCGATCAGCTGATGCATTCTCAAAGTATTTTGCGATAGCAGGGATAGCCTCTTCATCGAGGACATATGCGCCTTTTTTGCAAAAGGACTTGAATATAGTCATCAGTTCATCAGTTGAATAATCATCAAAATGGATATAGCGATTAAATCGGGATTTTAATCCCGGATTGGAGTTGATAAACTGATCCATCAATGTTTCATATCCTGCAGCAATTACTGCAAAACGGTCCCGTTTATCCTCCATTTCTTTCAACAGGGTATCAATGGCTTCCTGACCATATCCTTGATTATTTCTGTCAAGCAATGTGTAGGCTTCATCAATAAAAAGTATTCCACCCTGCGCTTTTTCAATGACTTCCGCTGTTTTTATGGCGGTTTGCCCAACATAGCCTGCAATAAGATCTTTTGCGGATACTTCAACGGTGTGGCCGATATTAACGACACCTATCTCTTTGTATATTTGTCCGACCAGCCTGGCAACGGTCGTCTTTCCTGTTCCAGGATTTCCTGAAAACACAAGATGATAGGAAATATCAGAACAAGGCAAACCTTGCTGTTTCCTATACTGCTGGATCTGGGCAAAATCATATAATTCCTGTATTTCTTTTTTGGCTGTTTTTAATCCAACCAATTGGTTTAATTCGGCAAGAGCAGACTTTCTGTGTTCTTTCTTTTCAGGCGTTTTTACAGAAGCCTGAGAAATATGATCCTTGATATCAGGCGTATTATTGCCAGTGTTTGTGACAGAAACATTGAGTAATGATTGTGTTTTCTTTTTAGGAATAAAATCACGTAATGCAAACGGGGCATTATACGGTATCACATTAGCGGTATCACAAGCCTGAGCAAGGGAATTCCGGATTTCCTGAATACTCTGGCTCTTTTTTTCATCAAGCGGTTCTGTGGTTGTTGCAAAGGCTAAAAAAACAAGAGTCAGGCATTCAAGCAATTTGCGGGAATAACTGCTTCGATTATGAACATCTTCTTTTATGAGATCAGTAAAAAAGCCTGGTATAGAAGGCACATAATCTCGTTTAGACAAAAGAGAAAAAGCGTGTGCTATTTGATCAGTTGAGTATTGGGTTTGAAGCTTTTCAGTACTGTAAATACAATTCAAATCGTTGGTGCATTCGGCTGCATCACGCCCTGCTTTATGCCATAAATATAAGGCGCATGTACGGCAATAAGTATCTATCTGATTAATTGTTGCCGGTGCTACAACGAAAGGAACGCTTTTCATAAAAGCACTCAGAATGCGCTTATAACATGAATGAAGGTTTTCTTTGTTATTCCAACTCATTTCTGCTCACTTCTCTCTGTAAGATTGTCTAACATATCTGAAAGCAAGGAATCAGAACCATTAGCTGCCGAAGAGTCATATGCATTGGCTATAGGCGGAACCGTGTTGCTTTGGCTAAAGCAGGGAGGCTCTTCGAGGACATTACGTTTGTTATGAATGACATCCCGATAAAACGCTTGATACTGTGTATAAGCAGTACCAACATTACGGGCAGAGGAAATATTCGAAGTAAGTATTTTTATATCGGCAGAAGTTGAAGAGAATGATACTTTGCCGTATCGGCATACCGGTGTTTGCCGATTGTTATTGAATCTTTTATCTGCAGAACCATCAATGTTTGCATACTTCCAAGCATAACGAACCACTGTAGCATCCTTTGGTATTCTTTCGGACTCAACATAATCAAGAGTTGAAGATAGAATGAGGAGCTGATTATAGGACAGGACGTATTGTCTAAGCCCTTTCTGGATAATAACGTTTGAAGGAAGGAACAGCATTGTACACCGCCTGCTCTTTATTACGGCTGTGCTAACGTCAGTTCTAATGAATAAAATGGCTTTATTTAATCTGACTTTGTTTATTCTTGCTTTGCTCCTCGAAATCGAATTTGTTGCACCTGAATGATATTTTGAATTTGCTTGTCTTTGCTCTGCTTCAACAATCCATATTTTTTTGCTTTCTTTTAGCTGATCAAATGCATTTAAAAATACAGTCCATCGCATATAAGCATTATCATCCAAGCCGTAGCGAATGGATGCAGCAAACAAATAAGGGAATAGGCATACACCGATAAACATCAGCACAAAAGGAATGATGGGCGAAAAAAAGGCTGTGACAAAGGAAACGATCATCCATAAAGTGAATCGTACCTTCGCGGCTTTTGTCTTTTGAATAATTATTTTGCTGTAATAATCGTCTTCGGAATAATTGCCCCCAATTCTGATGGCATCGTTGGGAGATAATGCCCCGTAGGAATCTGTATTGCGAGCCGGACCATAGTTGCGGGATACAACTGACGATTTCGCAGGAGAACTGATTTTCTTCCGGTAATATAGGCCATTTCTCCCCATGTTAAGATAGGATCCCTTGGGGCCATTTGATACTCGGAATCCTTTAACTCCAGTTGATACTCCTATCCCGGATTTAGATAAATTGAACCGAACAGGACCAACGGTTTTGCTCTTTTTAATAAACCATCCCATCCCAATCACCTCAACAGATCTTTTCTCTAGGATAACAAATCAGGATTGAAAACACAATAAAAAACATAAAGGAAGAACCTTCACTGATGCAGGTCCTTTTTTGTCTGTTTTCGTGTTTCTAAATTTTTTCTTAAATCGCATCTAACTGGAATAATTTCGCCTTTCTCGTGCTCTTGCCTTTGAGGGGGTATTTTCGGCCGAAAGCGGATCCGCTGGCTAGGTAAGCAAAAAACAAGCCAAGAATCAAATATTTTTTCAAAACAGGCTTGTTTTTTTCACAATCTCACCGGTTAGCAAGTGGAGGGGGTTTTCAAGCGGATCAAGGAAGCTGCTAACAGAGGGCAAAGGTCAGCTGCTCATCTGAAATCAGCTGAGGACCGTTGTGGAATATTTTTCAAAAAAGCACAAATACGCTAATAATTTGGCCTTTTTCGAAGGCTCCTTTATGGAGGGGTATATGCGAGGGCCTTTCATGAACCAATGAATAAGCGAGCTGCGCAGAAAACAAAAAACAGCGATTTATAACATCTAAAAAAGGCACAAGGTCGCCTTTCCTTTTGAGATCGTTTTAGCCCGTATGTGGATTATTTTCAAAAGCTTGCTCCAGACCATTAAATTTTTGCAGTTTTCACTGGCTATTTAGTGGAGGGATTTTTACGAAGTACAAAGTTTTTTCAAAAAATCTTCGCTGATATGCATATTTTTGCCTTTCTCGTGCTCCAGCACTTGAGGGGATAAATACAAAGCCGCCCCTCCGGCACCTTGACAACCGAATAGCTGACTGCAGCCGAAGATACGACATTGCGATGAAGCATAGGCCGAGCGATGCGACGCCGGGGTGAAACTCCCGGGCAGGGAACGGAGCCGCAGACAGTGCAAAACAAAATACAACCGCAGAAACAAAATATTTTTCTCAAACAGGGTTGTATTTTTTGCTCTCTCACTGGCTACCAAGTGGAGGAGTTTTTATGAAGCACAAAAGAAGAAAACATCAGGCAATACAACACTAAAGAAAAAACAACAAAAAGGAGGAAAAGAATTATGGAAAAACAACTTGAAACAACATGCGAAGATGTTTTGGCTGCAATGGAAAGAACGAAAAACGGAGCAGTCAGACAAACAATGGTCAACTGCGCGAAGGCGCTGATGCTGGACCCGGATATCGGCGGCAAGCTGCGCTGGAACGTGCTCACCGGGAGGATCGATCTGGTGGGTGAGGTGCCCTGGCACAGAGAGCCTGGCTCACCCTTTACGGATACCGACCTGCACGAGATCGAAAGCCGCTTTGAGGCGAGGTATGAACTGAATCCCGGAAAAAAGATCCAGAACTCGATCGACGTGGTGGCAAACCAGCAGCGCTACCATCCGATCCTTGATCTGCTGCGCTCGCTCGTCTGGGACGGAAAGCCCCGCGTCCGAAACATGCTGCACCATTTCCTTGGAGCAGAGAACAGCGAGTACACGGAGGAAGTCACGCTGCTTCTTATGAGAGCAGCCATCCGAAGGCTGGAGGTTCCGGGCTGCAAGTTCGATCAGATGGTCTGCTTCATCGGCGATCAGGGGGCGGGCAAATCGACCTTTTTCCGCTTCCTGGCGCTGGAGGATGACTGGTTCTCCGACGACCTGAAGAAACTGGATGACACTAAGATCTATGAGAAACTCCAGGGGCACTGGATCATCGAGATGTCGGAAATGCTGACGCTTGCCAATGCCAGGAGCATTGAGGAAATCAAATCTTTCCTGAGCCGGCAGAAAGAAACACACCGGATCGCCTATGACAAGTACCCGCAGGACCGCCGCCGGAAATGCGTCTTTGTCGGCACCACGAACAGTATGGAGTTCCTGCCTTTGGACCGCAGCGGGAACCGGCGTTTCATCCCGGTGGCGATCGATCCGGAAAAGGCAGAGGTACACATCCTGGACAACGAGGAGGAGTCGCGGGAGTACATCCGCCAGGCCTGGGCGGAAATGATGCAGATCTATGAGAAGGACAAGGAACGGCCGCTCTGCCTTCCGAAACCGATGGAAAAGCACCTGAAGGAGCTGCAGCAGCAGTTCATGCCGGAAGACAGCAAAGCAGGGATCATCCGCAACTGGATGGAAACATCGGCGCCGGACTACATCTGCGGACTGATGGTCTGGCGTGAAGCCCTGAATGAACTTGGCCAGCCAAAGTCCTACGAGCTGAAAGAGATCGGTGAGATAATCCGCCACACGCCCGGCTGGACGGCAATCAGTTCCCATCGCTTCGGCGGAGAGTACGGGATCCAAAGAGCCTACAGAAACCCTGGCGGAGGCTTTCACGATATTCCGAAAGAACTTGAATCGGAGGTGCCATTCAATTTCAACTGACACCGTTTACAGTTTACTGCCCTATAAAAGCGCCAGGAAGGCGTGAGCACCGCACTCGCCGGCGGTGCTCATGTGTGTAAACAGCGCGCGCTTCCCATGCATGGAATCAATTAAGCAAGCAACGCCTCCGTCCGGCAAAAACAAGTTTTGCCGGCCAGAGACAGACGTCAGGGAAGCGCCCTGAAACCCTCGCGTTATAAACCGCGTAAACGTAAACAGACCGAACGGAAAAAGAATAGAGTAAATGACAGGAGAATAAAGAGAGAGGAATATGACTACAGATCAGAAGAAGGAGATAAGCCATGAAGGTGAATCTTATGATATAATGCAGGCGGAAGAGGCTGGCACCCGCTTGAGGCCAGCGGAAGAGATCATTCGTCAGTACTGGATGAAGTACAACGAGAAGGACAGGTATTGGTACGCAAAGGTACCGAACCCAAAGAAAGGAGGCAGAAAAACAGCAATTAAACGGCGCAGCAAAGCAGACCTGGAAAAAGCCATTCTGGAAGCACACTACCGGAGAACCGGAGAAGTTGCCGCAGGACCGACAATGTCTTTCAAGGAACTGTATCCGATCTGGAGGGCTTACAAAATCAGAGTGAAGGAGCATATGGAAGCCACAGCGATCCGCAATGACTGCTGCTACAGGAAATACCTGAAGAATGCGGACTGGATCGAACAGGACATCAGCACGATCAGGCCGAACGACATCCGCAAATGGATGAAGATCATCGTAGCGGACAGGGCGCCGACCAAGCACGATTTCACCAATCTGCACGGGATCGTCAACGGAGTGTTTCTGTATGCTCTGGACGAAGGGCTTGTGGACACGCCGATCGCCCCGTTCATTGCGGGAATAGGGCGCAACGGCAAACTGTTTACACCGATGAAGTCGCAGCTGCCCGAATATGACGGTACACAGGTTTACAGCAAGGAAGAAGCGGAGAAGGTCCTAGCTCAGCTGCAATGGGATCATCTGATCGATCTGGGAATCCGGCTGATCTTCTGGACCGGGATGCGGATTGGAGAGCTGCTTGCACTCAGATGGGAGGACGTTTCCGAGGACTGTTCTGAGATCCTGGTTCGCCGAAGGGTGACCAGCAAGAAAGTCGGGAAACGCTATATCCATCCGGTGGTTGAAGGGACGAAAGGAAACGGGTTTTACCGGAGAGTACTGGTCCCGCCGGAAGTGATGCAGGGGTTATAGGACAAAAAGCGTTGGTGGCTAACTCCACAAATCAGGATACTTAGAAGATCGATGCAGATCACTCCAGACGACGGCATCTCCCCAGTTGGGAATGAAATACTCGAGCTGGCCTCTGGCTGACATACGATTGTA
>JAFRRD010000009.1 GCA_017428265.1 Lachnospiraceae bacterium
CGACGTCAGCCGCCTTGGTATAAATGCCGCCGCCCACACGGGCAAACAGCGCGATGGAGGAAGCGCCCAGCGAGAAACCGGACAGGGTATCGGGGTTGCCCGTCAGCATGTAAATGATGCATGCGCCGAAGAGGCCGAAGCCGACCACGCACATGCCCATGACGGCACCGCCGGAGAACGCCACGGAAAGGGCGGCATTCTGTCCGCCGTTTTTCGCTGCCGCAGCGGTGCGCACATTGGCCTTGGTGGCCACGTTCATGCCGATATAGCCGGCCGCAGTGGAAAACAGCGCGCCGGCCAGGAAGCAGACGGCGGTCACCCAGCCGATGCCGAGACCGATTGCGACAAACAGGATCACGACGAAGAACACGAGGATCCTGTATTCCGCCGTCAGGAAAGCCTTCGCTCCCTGATGGATATGGCCGGCGATTTCCTGCATTCTTTCGGTACCGGGGTCAGCCTTGCCGACTTTCCCGATCAGGTATGCCGCAAAGCACAGGGCCAATACGCCCAGAATTGCCGGCAGCCAGTTTAAGAAATCACTCATAAGCGCCTCCTAAAAGTATTGAATTTGCTAAAATTTTCTTTCAGACTGAAACATTATAATGTTTTTTTGATAATAAGTAAACCCGTTTTTGCAAAAACAGAGCGGGAAATCTTTGCCCTGCCGCTCAGTTTCGCTCCGCGGACAGCGGCAGCGCTCCCGCCGGAAAGACCCGTTTTGCCGTATCGATGAAGGCCCGGCGGATCTTCCATTCCTTCTCCTCCTGCAGCCAGCCGAAACGGACGGAATAGACGGTTTCCCTTCCCGGGAAATGCAGCAGGAAAAGGTCCTCCGCCCGTGCGGCGGGAAAGAGGTTCCGCAGCAGGTTTTCCGCGCAGAAACAGGCGCCCTCGCCGAGTACGCACATTTCCATAAGCGTCTCCAGGTTGCCGGAGGTCGCCCTGACCGCGGGCGTGATCCGGGCCTGCCGGATCAGGCTCCGTCCGATCCTGCCGGCGACACCCTGCGCCTTGCTCATCAGGAAAGGGATCCCGGAAAGAAGACGAATATCCTGTGAAGCCAGCAGTCCGGCTTTTACTTCCTCCGTCCGGCTGCCGAAAGTCTCCTGCAGCAGTTTTTCCGAGATGGCCAGAACGACCTCGTCCGTATAAAAATCTTCCAGAACGGTCCCGTGCGGTGTCCCGGTAAAATTCGCGATCGCAAGGTCGATCCCGCCTTCGGCCAGCACCGTCATCAACTCGTCATTGCCGTGCTCGTCGATCTCCACTTCGACAAGGGGCCAGGTCTCATGGAAAGCCCGGATGACCGCCGGCATGAGCAGCCGGCCGCGGTTGATGGCAATGCCCACGCGCAGGCGCCCCCTGACCTCCTCCCGGATTTCGGCAAAGTCGCGCAGCATATGTTCATGCATCTGCAGCATACTCCGTGCGTACTGACGGAAAAGTTCGCCGCCGTAGGTGAGTTCGAGCGGGATATGCCGCACGAAAAGCGGGCAGCCGACTTCCTTTTCGAGGGACGCAATGGCCGCGCTCAGGGTCTGCTGCGTGATGTAGAGCGCCTCCGCCGCCTGCGAAAAGCTTCTCTTCTCCGCTACCTGAAGAAAATAGTTCATGCTCTGGAAGTTCATGGCCGCCTCCTCAAGATACAGTCTTTCACCTGTATTATATACAAAATTTAACAGTTGGACAACGATAATTTTATCGATTATGCTTAAGGCGGAAAGAAAAAAAGGCGCGCAGGCGCCATACAACATTTCATCAGCTAAAAGGCAGAAAGGAGCCCGCCATGAAAAAGAACAGCAATAAGACCGAACAGGAAACCCGCGAGCAGAAGAACACCTCCATCGCGACCTCTGATCTGAAGACGATCATTGCTGCCGCGGAAGAATACATCGAAAACGGCTACAGCTATCCCCTCTTTACCCCCGGCTGCGGCTGCGACTGATCTGCCGGTCAGCGGAACGACCCACTCACGAATCTTCTTCCACACCTCAATACAAAGACCGCCCTTCCGGCTTCAGGCACCGGAAGGGCGGTTTGTGTTAGAAGATCCTTCGCTTCGCTCAGGATGACAGAAGTCAAGCCTTCAGGAAGGCTTCGTACCCTTTTACGGCTTCGTAGATGTCGGCCTTGCTGGCGGCTTCCCACGGGGCGTGCATGCTCAGGACCGCGATGCCGGCGTCGACCACGTTCATGCCGTAGTTGCCGGCGATGTAGGCGATGGTCCCGCCGCCGCCCTGGTCGACCCTGCCGAGCTCGGCGGTCTGCCAGAAGACGCCCGCATCATCCATGATGCGGCGCACCTCGGCGAAATACTCGGCGGAGCAGTCGTTCGAGCCGCTCTTGCCGCGCGCACCGGTGTACTTGTTGAAGACGAGGCCGCGGCCGAAGTAGGCCGTGTTTTTCCTCTCATTCACGCCGGCATAGTTCGGATCGAAGCCCGCGCTGACGTCGGAGGACAGCATCTTCGCATTGCGGAGAGCCCTGCGCAGTTCCAGTTCGCTGTACTGGCCGGCAAGATCCATGACCTCCGCCACTGCATTTTCAAAGAAGCGGGAGTGCATGCCGGTCGCGCCGACGGAGCCGATCTCTTCCTTGTCCACGAGCAGGCAGACGGCGGTCTTTTCCGGCTTCCTGACGTTCAGCATGGCTTCCAGCGAAGTGAATGCGCAGATGCGGTCGTCATGGCCGTAGCCGAGGATCATGCTGCGGTCAATGCCGAGGTCACGGGCCGGACCGGCCGGAACGACTTCCAGCTCGGCGGAGAGGAAATCTTCTTCCTCGATGCCGTATTTGTCCTTCAGGATCTTCAGGATGTTGTCCTTGACGTTGCCTTTCGGATCCTTCTTCTCGCCTTTCTTCGGCTTCTTCGCGCCTTCATCCTTCTTCTCGACGACTTCGCTGCCGATGAGCAGGTTCAGGTCTTCGCCCTCGATGACGGTCGCCCCGCTCTTTTTCATCTGGTCCGCAGACAGATGGATCAGCAGGTCGGTGATGCACAGCACCGGATCGGCCGGATCTTCACCGATGACGACCTTGACGGACGTGCCATCCTTTTTCGCCACGACGCCGTGGATCGCGAGCGGCAGAGTCACCCACTGGTATTTCTTGATGCCGCCGTAATAGTGCGTATCCAGCAGCACGAAATCGGTGTCTTCATACAGCGGGTTCTGCTTGAGGTCGAGTCTCGGGCTGTCGATGTGGGCACCGAGGATGTTCATCCCTTCCGCAAGGGGCGTTGTGCCGAGTGTGAAGAGGATCATGCTCTTGCCCATGATGGTTTCGTACACCCTGTCGCCGGCTTTCAGCTTTCTGCCTTTCTTCCGGGCCTTTTCCAGGGAAATGAAACCGGCCTTTTCCGCCGCTTCCACGGCCTGGTCAACGCATTCCCGCTCGGTCTTGCCGAGGGTGATGTACTCTTTGTAGCGCTCGCACAGTTCGGTCAGTTTCTCCTTCTGTGCAGCGTCATAGGAAAGCCAGGCATTCTTTCTTTCCATGCTTATCTCCTTTTCTTTTCTGCCGGCCCGCGCGGGGCCGCCTGCCGTTAACTTATAAACTCTTCTGATTCAGGCTGTCGGGTCTTTGGATCTTCAGCCGTCTGCACATTTCGCCGTAGTAGGCCGGATCGCCGCTCGTGAAAATATCCAGGTGGTGGGTCTTTTTCTGCCGCAGCAGTCCGTTTTCCTCCAGCCATTTCTTCATGTTCTTCGCCATCTCGAAGGCGGGATCGATGAAGGTCACGCCCGGGGCCTGCGCCTCGAACTGATCCTTCACGATCGGATAGTGGGTGCAGCCGAGGATGATGTGGTCCGGCCGTCCCTGCTTCCACAGGTCATCGAGGTTTTTCTTCAGGTTCTCCGGCACTTCGCCGAAGCGGCCGTGGTCCAGAATGGTCGCCAGCAGATGGTTGCCGGCACCGTAGACCTTCACCGACGGATCCTTCTCGTGGATGAGCTTCGCATACCAGCCGGTTTTGATCGTGAAATCCGTCGCCACGATCCCGACCTCGGGAAGCTTATCCTCCAGGACTCTCCCGGCGCCGGCTTCCACGATGCTGAAGATCTTCGTCTTCCGCTCAGGGGCGTATACGTCGTAGAGTGTCGAGAGGGTGTTGCAGGCGACCGCGATCGCCTTGACCTCGTGTTCCTCCATGAAATCCAGGATCCTGTTCATCAGAGCCAGGATCTCGCCTCTTTCCTTGTTGCCGTAGGGCACGTTGGCGCTGTCGCCGAAATAGATCACATCTTCGCCGGGCAGCAGCTGCTGCATGGCGCGAACCACGGTCAGTCCGCCGACGCCCGAATCCAGGACGCCGATCTTCTGCGACCTTTTCGCTGTCATTTACCGTTCCTCCTTATGAGCTCCGCTTACGCCTGCAGCCGGGACAGATGTTCCCGGACCTCGGCCAGCATGCGGGCGTATTTTTCACGTTTGGCTTTTTCCTCCTCGACCTTGGCGGCCGGCGCGCGGGAAATGAAGCGCTCGTTGTTCAGCATGCCGTCGGAACGGCGGATCTCGCCGAGCAGGCGCTCTTCTTCCTTCTGCAGGCGCTCGCGTTCCTTGTCGAGGTCCACGAGTTCGGCCAGCGGCAGATAGACGGTCCCGGCCGGCGTCACGGCGGAAACCGCATCTTCGCCGATGCCGCTCTTGTCGGCCTGCACGGCCGTGCCGCTGCCGGAGGCAAGCGCGGTGATGAACGGGGCAGCAAGGCTCAGGGCTTCCCGCACCTTCTCATTGTCGGAGACGATGAAGATGTGCGGCTTCCGGGCCGCGGGCACGTTCATGTTCACGCGGGCAAGGCGCACCGCGCGGACCACGTCCTTCGCCCATTCGATCCGCTGCTCTTCTTCGGGATACTCGCGGGCGGGATCGTAAAGCGGCCAGGCGCTCCGTATGATCATCTCCTCTCCGGTCTCCAGATAGCTGTAGATCTCCTCCGTCACGAAGGGGATGAAGGGGTGCAGGAGCTTCAGAGATGTGGCCAGGACCGTCTTCAGGGTCCAGGCGGCCGCCGCCTTCGACGCGGCGTCGTCGCTCCGGTAGAAGCGCGGCTTCACCATTTCGATGTACCAGTCGCAGAACTGCTCCCACACAAAGTCATAGACCTTCTGCATGGCAATGCCCAGTTCGAAGCGTTCCATGTTGTCGGTCGCGTCCTTCACCACGCGGTTCAGGAGCGAGAGGATCCACTTGTCCTCAGGTGCCAGGCTCTCTTCGGTCACGCCGGAAATATCCACGCCTTCCATGTTCATCATCATGAAGCGGGAGGCATTCCAGACCTTGTTGATGAAATTGCGGCTGGATTCGACACGTTCCCAGTAGAAACGCATGTCGTTGCCAGGTGAATTGCCGGTCACCAGCATCAGGCGCAGGGCGTCCGCGCCGTATTTGTCAATGACGTCGAGCGGGTCGATGCCGTTGCCGAGAGACTTGCTCATCTTCCGGCCTTCGGAGTCGCGCACGAGGCCGTGGATAAGCACGGTGTCAAACGGCGCCTTCCCGGTATAGGCAAGGCCCGAGAAGATCATGCGGCTCACCCAGAAGCCGATAATGTCGTAGCCGGTCACGAGGGTGTTCGTCGGATAGAATTTCTCGAGATCCTTCGTCTGCTCCGGCCAGCCCATGGTGCTGAAGGGCCAGAGCGCGCTGGAGAACCAGGTGTCAAGGGTGTCGGGATCCTGCTCAAGGGCGCCGCCGCAGTGCGGGCATTTTTCCGGGGCTTCCTTGGCCACGGTCGTCCGGCCGCAGTCTTCGCAGTACCAGGCCGGGATCCGGTGGCCCCACCACAGCTGGCGGGAAATGCACCAGTCGCGGGTGTTCCGCATCCAGTTCAGATAGATCTTCGTAAAGCGTTCGGGGACGTATTTGATCGTACTGTTTTCCACGGCTTCGATGGCCGGGGCGGCAAGCGGCGCCATCTTCACGAACCACTGCTTGCTGACCATCGGCTCGATGGTCGTGTGGCAGCGGTAGCAGGTGCCGACGTCGTGCTTGATCGCTTCGACGGACTTCAGATAGCCGCCGGCTTCCAGGTCTTCCAAGATCACTTTGCGGGCTTCAAGCACGGTCATCCCCGCGTATTTGCCGCAGTCCAGGACCTCAGGCTCGCCGAGAGCCGCCTTGCCGGCCGCCTTTTCCGCCGCCGCTTCGGCCGCTTCCTTCGCCCCGGTCATGTGACCGTCATAGGTGAAGACGCGCACCCGCGGCAGATCGCAGCGCTCGCCGACCTCGAAGTCGTTCGGGTCGTGGGCGGGCGTGATCTTCACGACGCCGGTCCCCTTGGTCATGTCCGCGTGCTCGTCGCAGACGATCGGGATCTCCTTGTTGAGAAGCGGCAGGATCACGTGGCAGCCGTGGAGGTGCGCATAGCGCGGATCCTCGGGATTCACGGCCACGGCCGTATCGCCCAGCATGGTCTCGGGACGGGTCGTCGCGAGCTCCAACATTTCCCCGGTCTCCTTCACCGGATAGAGCAGGTGCCAGAAATGGCCGTCCTGTTCCTCGTATTCCACCTCGGCATCCGAAATGGAGGTCATGCAGTGCGGGCACCAGTTGACCATGCGGTTGCCGCGGTAAATGAGGCCTTCGTTATACAGTTTGACAAAGACTTCCTTCACGGCATTCGAGCAGCCCTCGTCCAGGGTAAAGCGGATCCTCGACCAGTCGCAGGAAGAACCCAGTTTCTTTAACTGCTCCACGATGCGGTTGCCGTACTTTTCCCGCCAGGCCCAGGCACGTTCCAGGAAGCCCTCGCGGCCGAGCATTTCCTTTGTCAGGCCTTCCTCGCGCATGGCTTCCACGACCTTCGCTTCGGTCGCGATGGAGGCGTGGTCGGTGCCGGGCAGCCACAGGGCTTCATAGCCCTGCATCCGCTTGAAGCGGATCAGGATGTCCTGCAGGGTGTTGTCGAGCGCGTGCCCCATGTGCAGCTGGCCCGTGATGTTGGGCGGCGGGATCACGATGGTATAGGGTTTCTTATCGGAGTCCGCATCCGCGCGGAAACAGCCCTTCTCCTCCCAGCGGCGGTAGAGCTTTTCCTCTATGTCTTTCGGATCGTATGTTTTTTCCATTTCGATCATGTCATCACCTATTTGATCTTTTCCAGGTGCCAGATGTCGTCGACATATTCCTGGATGGTGCGGTCGGAGGAGAACTTGCCCGAGCAGGCGATGTTGCGGATCGCCATGGCAGCCCAGGCACTCCGGTCGCGGTAAGCCTTATCGACGCGTTCCTGTGCCTGCGCGTAGGAACGGAAATCCTTCAGCGTGAAGAACGGATCGGCCTTGCCGCTGATGCGGTTGGTCAGCAGCGAGTCGTAGATCGGCCGGAACAGGTCCGGATCGTCCGGGCTGTAAAAGCCGTTGACGAGCTGCATCAGGACGCGGCGGATGTCCGGGTCGTTCCGGAAGATCTCGGTCGGGTCGTAGTCGCCGTAGCGCTCGCGGTCGATGACCTCCTGCGCGCTCATGCCGAAGATGAACGCATTGTCGCGGCCGACTTCCTGGACGATCTCAACGTTCGCGCCGTCCATGGTACCGATCGTGATCGCGCCGTTCAGCATGAACTTCATATTGCCGGTGCCGCTCGCTTCCTTGCTGGCCGTAGAGATCTGCTCCGACAGGTCACTGGCGGCGAAGATCATCTCGGCATTCGAGACGCGGTAGTCCTCGATGAAGACCATCTTCAGTTTCTTGTTGGTGCGCGGGTCGTTGTTGATCACGTCGGCCACGGCGTTGCAGAGTTTGATGGTCAGCTTCGCGATCCGGTAGCCGGAGGAGGCCTTCGCGCCCAGGATAAAGGTGCGCGGGATCACGTCGCGGTCCGGGAAATCGGACAACTGGTTGTACAGATACATCACGTGCAGGATGTTCATCAGCTGGCGCTTGTATTCGTGCAGGCGCTTGACCTGTACATCGAAGAGCGAGTCGGGGTCGACCTCGACGCCGTTGTGCTCCAGGATGTACTTCGCGAGGGTGATCTTGTTGCGGCGCTTCAGGCTCAGGAATTCCTGCTGTGCCACCGGATCGTCCGCATAGGGCAGCATCTGGTGTATCTGCTTGAGGTCCGTGACCCAGCCGTCCCCGATGCGGGCAGTGACCCAGGCTGCCTCGGCCGGATTGCCGTGCAGCAGGAAGCGGCGCTGCGTGATGCCGTTCGTCTTGTTGCTGAACTTTTCGGGCCAGAGTTCGTAGAAATCCTTGAACTCGCGGTCCTTCAGGATCTTCGTGTGCAGCTCGGCCACGCCGTTGACGGAGAAGCTCGCGACGATGGCCATCTGCGCCATGCGGACGCGCCCCTCGTAAAGGATCGCCATCGCACGGATCTTGCTCTCGTCGCCGGGGTAGCGGCGGCGGATCTCCGCAACGAACCTGCGGTTCATTTCGTCGATGATCTGGTAGACGCGCGGCAGCAGGCGACTGAACAGTTCGATGGGCCACTGCTCGGAAGCTTCCGACATGATGGTGTGGTTGGTATAGGCAAAGCAGCGGGTCACGATGCTCCAGGCGTCGTCCCATTCCAGCCTGTAGTCATCCAGCAGGATACGCATCAGTTCGGGGATCGCGACCGTCGGGTGCGTGTCGTTCAGCTGGAAGATCGCATTGTCCGGCAGGCCGTGGATGTCCTCATGCAGTTCCATGTAGTGCTGCACGCAGCGCTGGATGGTCGCGGAAACGAAGAAGTACTGCTGTTTCAGGCGCAGTTCCTTGCCGCGGATATGGTTGTCGTTCGGGTAGAGGACCTTGCAGATGGTCTCGGCAAGGTTTTCCTCTTCGGCAGCGCGGTCGTAGTCGCCGGCATCGAAAGAAGCCATTTCCAGCTGCTCTACGGGCTCGGCATTCCACAGGCGCAAGGTGTTGATTACCCCGTTCTTGTATCCGATGACCGGGGTGTCGTAGGGCACCGCGAGAACCGACGAATAGCCTTCATGGATGAAATGCACGCGGCCGTCTTCGCCGTATTCGCCGCGGGTATAGCCGCCGAAATGGATCTCCTGGGTGAAGTTGTCCTTGCGGACCTCGAAGGGGTTGCCGTTCTTGAGCCAGTTGTCCGGGACTTCCTTCTGGTAGCCGTCCTTGATGACCTGGCGGAACATGCCGTATTTGTAGCGGATGCCGCAGCCGTAAGCCGGGTAGCCGAGGGTCGCCAGCGAATCCAGAAAACACGCGGCAAGCCGTCCGAGACCGCCGTTGCCGAGGGCCCAGTCGCGTTCCTGGTCCTCGATGCAGTTGAGGTCGACACCCAGCTCATCGAGGATCTCCCGGACCTCTTTCACGGCCCCGAGGCTGATCAGGTTGTTGCCGAGCGCACGGCCCATCAGGAATTCCATGGACAGATAGTAAACTCGCTTCAGGTCCTGATCCTGACATTTTTCCCGGGTCCCGTTCCAGGCATCGATGAACTGCTCCTTGAGCGCTGTCGCAAGCGCCTTGTAGATCTGGACCTCGGTCGCAGACTTGAGGTCCGGGACCAGTTCCAGCTTGATCAGTTCCGTCATTCGGCTTTTCAGCCTGTCTTTATCAATATGATATCCTTCCATCAGGCCTCCTTCTTCACGCCCAGCGTGACTGTTTCGCCGTTGATATTCCATTCTTTGCTGTAGCCGTCCGTGGCGCCGCCGGTCACGGCTTTGGCCAGGACTTCGCGGGAGATCCTGTCGCCGTACTTCGCGAAGATCTCTTCGATCCGGGCATTGCCTTCATGGAAGAGCTGAATGCGGTCCGTGACCTCGAAACCGGCTTCCTTGCGCATGGTCTGCACCTTGCTGACGATCTCGCGGACGAAGCCCTCGTCGATGAGTTCAGGCGTCAGCTTCGTATCGAGGACGACCGTGATCTCGCCGTCCTGGTTGGCCGCGAAGCCTTCCTTCTGGGCGGTATCGATCAGCAGATCCTCGGGCGCGAGCTGCGCTTCGCCTGCAGAAAGCTTCAGGGTCAGGAAGCCCGTTTCCTTGAGTTCCTTCATCGCGGCGCTACCGTCGATGTTCTGAAGCAGGGTCCGGATCTCATTCAGCTGCTTGCCGAAGCGCGGGCCGAGGGTCCGCATCTGCGGCTTGAAGCTGTAGGAAATGAAGCCCTGCGCGTCGTCGGTGAACTCCAGTTTCTTGACGTTCAGTTCCTCCGCGATGATCGCATCGTAGTACTCGCTGAGGGCAAACGGCGCCTTGACCAGCATGCGGGCCAGCGGCTGGCGGTTCTTCAGCGCCGCCGCATTGCGGGCCGCGCGGCCCATTTCCACGAGCTTTACGGCATGGTCCATGTCCGCTTCCAGCTGCGGGTCGATCAGTCTCTCGTCAGCCACCGGATAGTCGCAGAGGTGGATGCTCTCCGGGACGCCCGGCAGCACGCGGCGGACGATGTTCTGGTAGATGGCCTCCGTCATGAACGGGACCATCGGGGCCGCCAGCAGGCTGACCGTATACAGTGCCTCGAACAGCGTCATGTAGGCGTTGATCTTGTCCTGCTCCATGCCGCCGCCCCAGTAGCGGTCACGGCAGCGGCGGACGTACCAGTTGGACAGGTCTTCCACGAAGGCGGCAAGCGCGCGGGACGCCTCGGTGATGTGGTAGCTGTCGAGACTGCCGTCAACGGCTTTGATCAGGCTGTTCAGCTTGGAAAGCAGCCAGCGGTCCATGACCGGCAGGTCCTTCGGCTCCCACTTGCCGTCGGTCATATATTTCGACGGATCGAACTGATCGATCTCTGCATAGAGCACATAGAAGGCGTAGGTATTCCACAGGGTGCTCATGAACTTCGAGCGGCCCTCCAGCACGGCCTCCTCGTAGAAGCGCTTCGGCAGCCACGGGGCGGAGCTGTTGTAGAAATACCAGCGGATCGCGTCGGCGCCGAATTTGTCCAGCGCTTCGAAGGGATCCACCGCATTGCCCTTGGACTTCGACATCTTCTGGCCGTTCTTGTCCTGCACGAGGCCGAGGACGATGACGTTCTCGTAAGGCGAGCGGTCAAAGAGGAGCGTTCCTTCCGCCATCAGCGAATGGAACCAGCCGCGGGTCTGGTCGACGGCTTCGGAAATGAAGGCCGCCGGGAACTGCTCGGCGAAGAGGTCCTGATTCTCGAAGGGATAATGGTGCTGCGCGAAGGGCATGG
This sequence comes from Lachnospiraceae bacterium, assembly GCA_017428265.1. Lineage (GTDB taxonomy): Bacteria > Bacillota > Clostridia > Lachnospirales > Lachnospiraceae > UBA6987. The sequence continues at coordinate 11,109 of JAFRRD010000009.1, forward strand.
CGCCGGAGTCGAACCAGCAGTCGATGACCTCGGGAACGCGGTGCATCGTGCCGCCGCAGTCCGGACAGACCATGGTGATCTCATCGACGTAAGGGCGGTGAAGTTCCACGGTCAGGGCCTTCTCATTGCCGCTTCTTTCGGCCAGTTCCTTCCGGCCGCCGATGCATTCGCGGTGGCCGCAGCTGCATTCCCAGATGTTGAGGGGCGTGCCCCAGTAGCGGTTTCTCGAAATGGCCCAGTCCTGGATGTTTTCCAGCCAGTTGCCGAAACGGCCGCTGCCGATGGATTCCGGCAGCCAGTTGACCGTATTATTGTTCCGGACCAACGCATCCTTGTAGCTGCTCTCGCGGATGTACCAGGAGTCGCGGGCATAGTAGATGAGCGGAGTGTCGCAGCGCCAGCAGTGCGGATATTCGTGCTCGAACTTCGGCGCGCTGTAGAGAAGATCCGCCTTCCGCAGATCTTCCAGGATGACCGGGTCGGCCTTCTTCACGAAGAGGCCGGCGTAGTCGGTCTCCTCGGTCATCTCGCCCTTGCCGTTCACGAACTGCACGAAGGGCAGGCCGTATTTGCGGCCCACGTTCGCGTCGTCTTCACCGAAGGCCGGGGCGATATGGACGATGCCGGTACCGTCGGTCATGGTGACATAGCTGTCGCAGGTCACGTAGAAAGCTTTTTCGCTGCGCTTCGCTGCGACGAAATCGCCGGTAAAGCCGAACAGCGGCTCGTATTCCTTATACTCCAGGTCTTTGCCCTGATAGCGTTCAAGCACCACCGGGGCGGTATTTTCGCCTTCGGTCTTGATCACGCTCCCCACCAGGGCTTCTGCCATGATGTAATCGCAGCCGTCAGCCTCCACATGTACCTTCACATAGGTCTCGTCGGGGTTCACGCAGAGCGCAACGTTGGACGGAAGGGTCCAGGGCGTCGTGGTCCAGACCAGGAAATAGACATTCTCCTCGCCTTTCACCTTGAAGCGGGCGATGGCGGAGCGTTCCTTGACGAGCTTGTATCCCTGGGAGACCTCGGCGGAGGACAGCGGTGTCCCGCAGCGCGGGCAGTAGGGCACGATCTTGAAGCCCTTGTAGAGCAGATCCTTCTTCCAGAGTTCGGAAAGCGCCCACCATTCGGACTCGATGTAGTCGTCATGGTAGGTCACATAGGGGTTCTCCATATCAGCCCAGAAGCCGACCTTCGCGGAGAAATCCTCCCACATTTTCTCGTATTTCCAGACCGATTCCTTGCACTTCTGGATAAAGGGCTCCACGCCGTATTCTTCGATCTGGTCCTTGCCGTTTAAGCCGAGGGCCTTCTCGACCTCCAGCTCCACGGGCAGGCCGTGGGTGTCCCAGCCGGCCTTGCGGGGCACATAGTACCCCTTCATGGTGCGGTAGCGGGGGATCAGGTCCTTGATGGCCCGGGTCTCGACGTGGCCGATGTGCGGCTTGCCGTTGGCCGTGGGCGGCCCGTCATAGAAGGTATAGCAGGGACGCCCCTTGCGCTCCCGCTCCGACTTCTCGAAGATGCGGTTTTCTTTCCAGAACTTCTCCACCTCGTGCTCGCGCTCGACGAAGTTCATGTCGGTCGAAACCTTTTGATACATATATCCTCCTTCTTACCCTCTCCCTGACGAGGGAAAGGGATGTCAGCCGCAGGCTGACAGGGTGAGGGCGGCGTGAGGAAGATTTCATGCCGCCGAAAAGAAAAAACCTCGTCCAAACAGGACGAGGTCATCTCGCTATACCACCCATTTGCCGCATACCCGCGATATGCGCTCCCCGTTAACGGAGGGATCCCGTCCGAGCCTACTTTCCGCCTCAAGGGCGGCTGTCGGTCGGCAGCTCCGGAGTGACTTTCTTCCGTCCTTTCTGCACCCGTCTCTCAGCTTAGGACCGGGCTCTCTGTGGCGTTCGGCGGCGGCGTACTCTCTCCTTCATTGCCTTTGCTTATTCAGTATGGTGGTATTATACGCGCGCGGACGGGGAGTGTCAAGGGGAAGACGGTGAAAGTGTACGTCATTTTTCCTATTATTACGCGGCGCGTCTTCCGTGCGCGGACAGTTGTCTCACCGTCCGCCATACCGGACGTATTCTTCGGGCACGCCGTATTTAATGATGACGAGGTTGCCGTTTTCGTCTTCGCCCCAGACGGCGCCGGGAAGGATCTCAAAAGGATTGAGCTGCGGGATCTCGGTCGAAAAGACCGTTACCGACAGGTTCCCCTTGTCGTTCAGCGCGATCACCGTCTCATGGCCGTCGGCCGTGAAGGTCAGCTGCCTGCTCCCGGCATCATAGACATAGTCCCGGATGTCGGCCCAGGTCCCCGTCTGCGCGAGGCAGTTCTTCAGCGTCCCGCTCATGTAGCGCATCGTCCGGCTGACGGCGATCCAGGAAAGGGCAAGCGCCGCCGTCTCATCGTTGACCTTTTCCGCGCCGGCCGGCACCCAGCATCCGCTGAAGGCATCGAGGGGATCCGCCGGGACCTCTTCCTTCGCGAGTGCCGTCTCAAACGCCTCGGACTCCAGGCCGGTGAGTTTCTCGGTCTGCCCGTCCTTCACGTTCAGGATGTACTCCGTCAGCGTGAGCCTGACCGAGGAAGGCTTCCTGTCGTTCTGGCCTTTCCCGGTGAGATCGGCAAGCGGGATCCTGTAATCCTTCTCGAAGAATTCCGGGGCGATCTCCCGCTCCAGTTTCAGGCCTTCCGAGGTCTCCATTTTCAGGACGTACCCGTCGATCAGGCCGTCCTTCGCGGCGGCGCTCATGGCCGGAAGCGTGATGATGAGGGCGTCCTCCTCCAGCCGGAAAGCCGGCCGCGCAGGCTGCCCGAGCAGGTAGATGGTATAGCCCGCATTGGCGTCGGCCTTGTCTTCCTTGCCGTCCCCGTGCACTTCGACCACGGGCAGGAGCAGCTTATTGCCCTCCTTTTTGGAACTGTAGACACCGAAGCTGTAGATATAGGCGCCTTTGGAGATCGTTTTGTACTTAAGTCCGGGTCCGACGATGATGTGCGGAAAGACGTTTTTGGCGTTCGGATCCGTCACCATCAGGGCCGGCATCTCTTTGCTGCCGCTCTGTTCGAAGGCACGCACCGTCATGAAATAGCCGGGGCCGTGCTCGATGTCCGTATGCGCCTTCCCATTCTCCGCGACCTGCACGTGAGCCGGCTTCTGATACAGCTGGAATTTTTCCACCGTACTGAAACGTTCGCCGATCTCATAGCGTTTGGAAATAAAATAGTTCCGCCAGTGGATGTCGAACTCGGATTCCGGGATCTCCAGCACCTTGCAGAGCGGGCCGCTGACCGTCGCCGTCGAGAAAAACTCCCGCTGCTTCATCAGCTCGTGGCATTTTACCGTGCCGCCCGGTTTGACCTTTTCGACCAGGTAGTTCAGGAAACCGCCGATCGTATAGCCCTCAAGGATAAGAAGCTGGTTCAGCTGTCCCTTGTCGGCTTTTTTGTCCTCTTCGCCGTTCGCCGGCAGCCGCATCGTCCCCCAGTGGTCCGCCTCGGTGATGTCGTCTTCCGTCAGGTACTTGAATTCGCCTTTGTCCTTGAAATAATGGTAAGCCTTCGTCTCGCAGAACAGCGCGGCCATCTCGTCATAGCGGACCGAGTCCGTGATCATGTCGACCGGCAGGCGGTAGCGGTTCTGGCAGATGTGGAAAAGCTCGTGGACCATGGTCAGTTGGAAGTTTTCCCAGGCTCCGGGTCCGCCGAAGAAGACCTTGTAATAGAGCTCCATTTCGATGAAGGAATGGGTGAATTCCACGCCTCTGGCCGTCCCGAAATCCGTGGTGTTGGTCACTTCAAAGGGCACTTTGTAGAGAGGCATGCGGAGATCCTCTTCCACCGCCAGATACTCGTAGGCCTTGTCGATCGCGAGATGCGCCTTGTTGATCGCATCGGGGACGGTCGTCTCCTGTTTCAGTTTTTTGTATTCGTTGTCGGCACTCAGTTTTTCCTTGTAGTATTCCAGATAGATCTGATCCCGGAGATAGGCGCGCCAGGCGCTCTCTTTCACCTGCTTCTGCGCGTAGTCCCAGGCCTCCTTACGGTACTGCTTCTCGATCTCGGCCATCCGGGCGACCTTGTCCTTGTACTTAAGTTCAACGTCCTCCATGAACCATTCGATGTAGTACGAGCCGTAGGCGTTGGAATAATCCTTCCGGCAGTATTTGCCCGCGTGCATGTAGAAATACTCATGGTGCGCAAAGTCCGAATAGGCGAGAAGGCAGGCGGCCGCCGTACCGATCGCCGCGATGCCGAGAAGGGAATTCTGGCAGGCGCTGAAGGAAAGGATGCCGTTCTCGACGGAGGCCGTGAGTTCGTAGCGGCTGCCGTCGTCACCGAAGCGGTAAACCGTCAGGACGTCGTAAAGCGCCGCATCGATCCCCGTCGAAGCCAGATCGATCTCGACGCGGTATTCGCCCGGGATGATCTCATCGTCATCAAGGTCCATGTCGGCTTCGTAGCCGTAAAGCAGCACGATATCGTCTTCGAGCAGTTCGTCACTCAGCTGCCGGACCCTGTCCGTGTCATCGGAGGCCGGTGTGAAAACGATCAGCGGATCCTCATCGAAAGCGCCGGCTTCGGCCGTAATGTGCACGCCTTCGCAGGGGGTCTCGTCAACGGCGCTGCTGTGACCGCCGAAGGCCTTCCCGTCATACGGATCGTCAGGTACTGTCGGCTCCGGCTCCGTCGCTTTTGTCGCCTCCGTCGGCGTCTCTGTCGTCTTGACAGCTGCCGACGGGGTCGAAGATGTCGGTCTTGTCACCGGCGGCTCGCCCGCGCAGCCCGCGAGCATGGTGATGCATAAAAGCAGAGCGGTCAGTCTGCGGCGAAGCTGTTTCATACACGGTCTCCTTTGGGTAAAACTCATATTGTTATCATACACAAAACCGTCTGCTGTCCGCAAGCCCTTTCTGCCGCCGCAGCGTCAGACCAAAAAGGCGCCGGACAATGTCCGGCGCCGCAAATGACAGTTTTCAGTTTTCTTCCTCCTCCGTTGCTTTCTGCAGATCCGGGAAGACGGACCAGATGGGCGTGACCTGCTTGTTTCTGAACTTGCGGTCGGCGTAATTCTTCGTGATCTTCACGACGAGCGGCGACAGGGCGACCACGCCGATCAGGTTGGGCACCATCATCAGGCCGTTGAAGGTGTCGGAAATGTTCCACGGCAGGTCGACGTTGGTCAGGATGCTGGCGACGAAAACGATGGCCACGAAGACTGCCTTGTAGATGATCGCCGTCTTTTCACCGAAGAGATAGATCCAACTGCGGGCGCCGTAGAGGCTCCAGCCGAGAATGGTCGAGAAGGCAAAGAGCAGCACCGCGAGCGCCACAAATTTGCCCCCGAAAGCGCCGAAATTGTTCGTAAATGCCTGCGCGACCAGGGTGTTCTTATCCATATCCGCAAAAGCCGCGACCACGCCGCCGGTGGACAGGTCGATGACGCCGGAGGACAGGACCACGATCGCGGTCATCGTGCAGATGACGATCGTATCAAAGAAAACTTCGAAGATGCCCCAGAGGCCCTGGTGGACGGGCTCCTTCACGTTGGAGGCGGAGTGGACCATGACCGAGGAGCCGAGGCCGGCTTCGTTCGAGAAAATGCCGCGCTTGAAGCCCATCTTGATGGCAGCGCCGACCGCGCCGCCGGCGACCGCGCGTCCCGTGAACGCGAATTTGAAGATCGCACCGAAGATCGGGCCGAGCAGGTCAAGATGCGTAAAGAGGATGACCAGAGAGCCGAGGATATAGACGACCGACATGAAGGGAACCAGCTTTTCCGTCACGCTGGCGATGCGCTTGATGCCGCCGATGATGACGAGGGCCGCCAGTACGACCAGCACCGCGCCGGTCACCCAGCGGGGGATGCTGAAGGCCGCCTGCATGTTGCCGGCGATGGTATTGGCCTGCGCAAGGTTGCCGATCCCGAAAGAGGCCAGGACCGCAAAGCAGGAAAAGAGGATCGCAAGCACCCGGCCGACCGTCTTCATGCCCTTCTTTGCCCCGAGGCCGTCTGCGAGGTAGTACATCGCGCCGCCGGCCCAGTCACCGTTTTTGTCGCGGCGGCGGAAGAAAATGCCGAGGACGTTTTCGGAATAGTTCGTCATCATGCCGAAGAAGGCGGACAGCCACATCCAGAAGACCGCGCCGGGACCGCCGACCGCGATCGCACCGGCCACGCCGGCGATGTTGCCGGTACCGACCGTTGCCGCGAGCGCCGTGCAGAGCGCCTGGAACTGCGAGATCGTCCCTTTCTCCTTCGCGTGCGAGGTGATCTTCTTATCGAAGATGCTGCCGATCGTGCTCTTCATCCAGTGCCCGAAATGCGAGACCTGGAAGAATTTCGTGAGCACCGTCATCAGGACGCCCGTACCGAGCAGGATCGCGATGCCGAACCAGCCCCAGATGAAATCGTTCAGTTCGCCTGCAATGAAATCCAATATCTTCATAATGCTCCTTTCGACCGCCCGCGGATAAACCGGAGAAGGCGGAACCGATATCGGTTC
>JAFRRD010000010.1 GCA_017428265.1 Lachnospiraceae bacterium
CTCGAAGGTGTTCACCATCAGCAGGACCGTATCGACGGCGCCGCCCAGTTCCTCCAGGCTGCCGACCGCTGTTGCGCCGTTTTCGACCAGATCCGTCATTGCTTCCGGACGGATGTCGAACAGTACCATTTCAAAACCGTTTTTCAGCAGGTTCTCCGCTACGCTGTGGCCCATCACACCGAGCCCGGCCATTCCCAGTTTCATTTTTACCTCCTTACCCTTGCGGTGCTTACCGCAGCAGGCTTCTGGTATAGATCTGCAGCACTTCGTCGTAGCCGGCGGGTTCCGGATGCCGCGCGAAGCGGTGCTTCTGTTCCGCGAACTCGCGCGCATAACCTTCCAGTTCCTCGTAGGTCACATCCAGCTTGATGTCCTTCAGGACTTCCGCGATGAAGTCCGCGAATTCGTCCACATCCTTGAAGCCGCATTCGTTGACGATGTGCGTGACCAGTTCCTTGTTCTTGAAAATGCGCAGGTATTCGCCTTCCAGCAGTGCGCAGGCCAGGCCGTGCGGAATGTGCTTGTTGTGCGTCAGCGCATAGCTCATGCCGTGCGGCAGGCAGGTGCCGGTCTGGTTGTTGGCCATGCCGCCGAGCAGGGAGATCACCATCTGGTATTCGCGGGTCTCCAGAGTGAACTCGCCTTTTCTGAGGGCGTCTGTCGTCTTCGCGAAAAGCCGGAAGCCCGTCTCGCACAGGCCGCGGGAATAGGGATTGGAAGCGGTGGACACGTAGGATTCGATGCAGTGGCCCAGGGCATCCAGCGCCGTCGCGCGCGTCAGCCGGAGCGGCATGCTCATCAGGTAGTTTGCATCCAGGAAGGCATAGACCGGATGGACCCAGGGCTTGATGGCCTGCTTGGTCTGGGTGTCAAAACGGGTGATGACCGACCAGTGCGCGACTTCCGCGCCGGTACCGGCCGTCGTAGGCACCGCGATCATCGGGAGGCCTTTCAGCTTCTCGTTCGTGAACATGTCGTAGGGGTCGATCTCCGGGTTGTTCATCAGAATGCCCACGGCCTTGGCCGCATCGATGGGGCCGCCCCCGCCCACGGCGATCAGGAAGTCGCAGCCGGCCTCAAGGCCTTTCTTCGCCACGCGCACGATGGTCTCCACGCAGGGATTTTCCTCGATCTCATCTTCCACGATGTGGTCGATCCCGTGCTGCGCCAGCACGTCCGCCACATCTTCCATCGCATAGAAGCGTCCCGGGATCTTATAGCTGATCACAAAAGCCTTTTTGCCGAGTTCACCGAAGAGCGCGGCATTTTCCTTCACGCATCCGCTTCCGACAAAGACTCTGGTCGGCATAAAAAACGAAAAACTGTTCATGTCTTCCTCCTTTATTTAACCCTTCAGCAGGTCTTCGTTGCGTCCTGCCTTCAGCACATAGCTGTCCAGGCTGTGGGACAGCATTTCTTTCAGATTCACGGTCAGCGCCATCAGCTTCACCAGGTCGATGCCGGTCTCGATGCCGCAGCCCTCGCACATATGGATCACATCTTCCGAGGAAATGTTGCCTGCCGCGCCGGGCACGAAGGGGCAGCCGCCCAGCCCGCCGAAGGAACTGTCGAACTGCGTCATGCCGGCATCCATGGCCGCCAGGATGTTGGCCATCGCGAGGCCCCTCGTATTATGGAAATGCAGCCACCAGGTCGCCTGCGGATATTTCTCGCGGACGTGACGGCAGAGTTCATTCACCTGGGCCGGCATCGCCATGCCGGAGGCATCCGAAAGGGAGATCTCGGACACGCCGACCCTGAGGTACGCCTCAATGATCGAATCCACGTCCTCGACCGGCGTCGTTCCTTCCCAGGGAGAAGCGAAAGGCATGGAAATGGAGCCGGAGACTTCAAGGCCGTTGTCCCGCGCCAGTTCCGCGCTCTCCGCGAAGCTTGCCACGCTCTCTTCCGGCGTCCGGTTGATGTTTCTCAGATTGTGCTGGCGGCTCGCCGACACGTTCAGCTTCACCTTGGTGCAGCCGCAGTCGATGGCGCGCTGTACGCCGCGCAGGTTGGCGACCAGGGCCCGAAGCTCCACGCCCGCGGGGCTGCCCAGGGCCTTGAAAAGATCGTCCGTATCCTTCATCTGGGGGACGGCCTTCGGGCTCATGAAGGAACCCACTTCGATCACCGGGAAACCGGCGTCGATCAGTCCTCTTAACAGGAAAAGCTTCTGTTCCGCATCCAGCAGGGTTTTTTCGTTCTGCAGGCCGTCACGCAGGCCTACTTCGCAGAGCCGGACCGATTTGGGGAAATACATATCAGTGCCTCCTTAGCTTATCGTCCATAGACTGATTCTATTGTATCAGTTTATCCGCAGGAATCAAATAGATGTTGTGTATTACTGTATAGAGGTTTTCTGTGACTCCTGCACTTTTCCCTCGTACAGGGCCCGGATCTCGTCGCGGATCCGGCGGACAGCCGGGGAAAGAGGCCTGTTTTTGATCCACGAGAAATACACGGTCCGGACAAATTCGCCTTCCGGATCTTCGATGGGCAGGACAACTATCTTGTCGCTCTCCATGGCCGGTACCATCGGCAGGACGGACACGCAGAGCCCCAGGGAGACATACTGCAGGGCGGCATTGCACTCCCTGACCACGAACATGATGTCCGGGGTGACGCCGTGCCGTTTGAAGATCCCGTCCGTCAGTTCCCTCAGGTTGCTCTCCCGGTCCAGCATCACGATCGGTTCGGCGGCAAAGTCCTCAAAACCGATGTGCGGCTTGTGGGCCAGCGGATGCGCGGCAGGCACGGCCAGATAGAGCGGTTGGCGCAGGACCGGGATCGATTCCGCCTTTTCCGAGCGGTGCATGCAGAACGCCAGGTCCAGATCGCCGCTCTCCAGGGCCGAAAAGACCTCCCGCGACGTGCCCTCCTTGAACTGGAAGCGCAGGTCGCGGTTGCTGCCGCCGGCGTAGAGCGCATCCATCAGACTAGGGATCATGCTCGCGGCGATCGAATGGAAATAGCCCAGACGGACGCGCTTCAGGGACTCGTCCGCATAGCCCTTCACCGCGCTCACGCCGCTTTCGAGCGTCGCCAGGGCGGATTCCACAAAGGGCAGGAACTGCTCCCCGCAGGCCGTCAGGGTGATCCGGCGCTCCACGCGGGAAAAGAGTTTTACGCCGAGCTCGCTCTCCAGTTCACTGATGGCATAGCTGAGGCTGGGCTGCGCGATATGCAGTTCCTCCGCCGCGCGCGTATAATGCAGAGTACGGGCCAGTGTCTTGAAATACTGCAGCTGTGAAAGTGTCATATTCGGTTTCTCCGTAATATATAAGGTATGACTGATTATAATCCTTCTGCGGCCGCAAAACAAGCCCTTTGATAGAATCGTTCTATCGAAATTTAAATAATCGGTATTGGACTATTGAAAAAAGGCGCGCTACACTGCTATCAGAAAACAAAGGAACTGTGATTCCATTACATTTTCAAAAAGGAGATCAAACAATCATGGCAAGAGAAGTTCTTCCCGAAGAAATCGAGATGCTCGACGAACTCGTAGCCCGCGCTGAAGCGGCTGCAAAGATCATTGCAACCTACGACCAGGAAAGAGTTGACCGCCTGTGCCAGGCCGTCACCGCTGCCGTTTACCCCCTGAAGGTCTGGGGCATGCTGTGCGACGAAGCCGTTGACGAGACCGGTCTCGGCGACAAGGTCACCAAGCGCAACAAGAGAAACAAACTGAAACTCATCCTTCGTGACTGCCTGCGTCAGCCCTCTGTCGGCATCATTGAAGAAAATAAAGAAAAAGGCATCGTGAAGTATGCCAAGCCCGTCGGTGTCATCGGTACGCTGGTGCCCACCACCAACCCCTGCCTGACCCCTGCCGGCCAGGTCATCTACGCCATCAAGGCCCGCGACGTCCTGATCTGCTCCCCGCATCCCCGCGCCAAGAACGTGACCAACCACTGCATCGACATAATCCGTGAAGCGCTGGTCAAGGAAGGCGCTCCCGCCGATATCATCCAGGGCATCAAGGATCCGAGCATCGCCGTGTCCCAGGAACTGATGAAGAGAGTCAACCTCGTCATCGCGACCGGCGGCCGTCCGATGGTCAAGTCCGCCTACTCCTCCGGCACGCCTGCCTACGGCTCCGGCGCCGGCAATGCCACCGAGCTGATCGACGAGACCGCCAATACCCCTGAGCGCGTCGCCGAGGTCGCCATGAACTGCCGCATTTCCAAGACTTCCGACTTCGGTTCCGGCTGCTCCTGCGACGGCAACATCATCTGCCATGCCTCTGTTTACGATAATTTCGTCAAGGCCCTCGTCAACGAAGGTGCCTACCTTGCCAACGAAGAAGAAGCTGAGAAGCTGAAACACGTGCTGTGGGACGACGCCGGCCACCGTCTGCCGAACACCGTCGCCATTTCCCCGCAGAAGCTGGCTGAAGCGGCCGGTTTCGAGATCCCTGCGGACCGCAAGTTCATCGCCGTGACCGGCGGCGGCCTGAAGGATATCGGCAAGGAACACTTCTTCTCTTCCGAGAAGCTGACCACCCTGATGGCCCTCTTCAAATATGACGGCGAGTTCGAGAACGGCCTGGATATGGTCCGCGCCATCTACGAAGTCGGCGGCAAGGGACATTCCTGCGGCATCTACTCCTTCGATGACGACCACATCAACCGTCTGGCCATGATGGCTCCGGTTTCCCGTATCATGGTCCGCCAGCCCAACAACCGGGGCAACGCGGGTTCCGCCACGAACGGCATGCCGCCGACCTCTTCCATGGGCTGCGGAACCTGGGGCGGCAACATCGTTTCCGAGAACATCACCCTGAAGCACTACATGAACACCACCTGGGTGTCCCGTCCGATCCCGGAAGATATGCCTTCTCTGAAGGAACTCTTCGGCGACTGGTATGCCGACGGCATGGATGTCGAATAATTAAGCCAGACAAAGAATCAGCGGGGGCTGCGGCCCCCGCTTTTTTCATGCGCTTTATTCAGATCTCACCCTTTGGGCTTTCCTTTTTGCTTTCTCCTTTTTCCTGCTTCTCAGCCGTACAGCAGCACCAGCATCGCGCTCATGGCGGCAAGGCCCACCAGAAGGTCCAGGCTCATCACCGCAGCCACGCGTCCGCCCCGGTAGCCCGAGGCCAGCGCCAGCGCCGGATTGGGGCTCGGGAGCGGTACGAAGCAGACCAGCGTCAGCGCCCGCCGGATCTCGTCCGATACCGGCAGGAAGAACCAGATCAGCGCCGCACAGACCGCCGCCGCGCCGAAGCGCACCGCACAGAGCCCCGCAACGTCCCTGAGCGCCCCTTTCGGGAACTTAAGTTCCAGCAGGATGCCGATGACCAGCATTGCGAGCAGGTTGTTGGAATTGTTCAGCGCCGTGCAGAATTCCATGACAAACGGCGGCAGCACGATATGCAGCGCGGAAAGCCCCAGCATGGCAAAGCAGGTGATGCCGCAGGTGCTGGTAAAGAGCTTGCCGAGCACGGTTCCCGGCCGGATCCTGCCGCCCCCGCTGTAGGCAGCCGCGCAGACCGACGGCGCGATGCCGAGCACAAAGATCGGCGTGCCCACGTAATTGAAGGCCATCACCGCCGCCATGGCCTCGGCGGAAGCGACCGTCGACAGGACCGGGATCCCCAGCCCGCCGATATTCATGCCGACGGAGGAAAAGACCTTCACCGCGCGGTCATCCGGGTCATTCTTCCGCGCACGCAGGAAACCGCCCAGGAAAAACAGGAGGTTCACCGCAAGGCCGCAGAGTACGGCCGTCAGGATGTCCTTCGAAAGCGTAAGGCCGTTCAGATAGCCGATGATCATGGCCGGCAGCGTTACGTTCAGCATGATCTTCGAAATGACCGCCGCATCCTTTTTATCCAGGATCCCCAGATGACGCAGAAAGGAGCCCAGTCCAATCGTAATCAGCATACCCAAGACCTTTGAATACACTGCATTCATGGAAGAGCTCCTTTTGTGATACTTGTATTTCAGACTCCGGCTGATACCGTGCTTATGCGGCAGCCTTCTCTTTCTTCACGCTCATGATGATGTAGACACCCAAAGCCGCTACGATCGCCGCACCGATGATATCCGTTACGGTGGACGGGATGACCATCAGGCAGCCGCAGGCAATGAGGATGGCGCGCTCCGGCCATTTCAGATTTCTCTTGAAATAGCCCATGAAGCCTGCGCCCAGCGCCGCGATGCCGACCAGGGAAGACAGCGTGGACTGCAGGATCTCGCCGATGCCGCCGACCAGGATCATGCCGGGGTTGAAGATCAGGATGAAGGGCACCAGGAATGCGCCGATACTCAGCTGTATCGCTATTCCTGCCGTCTTCACCCACTTTGAGTCTGCCATGGCTGATGCAACGAAGACCGTGCCGCAGACCGGAGGAGTCAGGCCGGCGAAGATCGCGTAGTAGAACACGAAGAAGTGAGCGGCCAGCTGGTTCACGCCAATCGTGACCAGAGCGGGAGCGATAACGGAACCGGCCAGAATGTAAGCGGCGACCGTCGGCATGCCCATGCCGAGGATCATGGTCGCGACCATGGCGCACAGGCCGGCCAGCAGCATGCTGTTGCCGCCGAGTCTGACGATGATGTTCGTAAACTTGACGCCCACGCCCGCCACCTGGATCAGGCAGATCAGGATCTGCGAGCAGGCGATCAGGGAGATGACGCTCAGCATGTCCTTCGTGGCGTTGGCCAGACCGTTGATCAGGTTCTTGCAGCGGTTCTTCCAGTCCTTGATGTCAAAGATCAGGTACAGCACGACCGCAACGACGATGGAGTACGCCGCGCAGTACACAGCCGTGAACCCGAAGAAGAACAGGAAGATCAGGGTGCCGATGGGCAGGAACACGGGGATCAGCTTCTTGAGCTGCAGGGTATCCCTCTTGTTCGGCATCTGGTCCTCGGGAATGCCCATGTAATGGTTGCGGCGCGAGTAGCAGTCGATTCCCCAGATAACGCCGAAGTAGAACAGCACGGAAGGGATGATAGCTGCAAGAGCGATCGTCTTGTAAGGGATACCCAGGATATCCGACATGATGAAGGCGCCCGCGCCCATGATGGGCGGCATGATCTGGCCGCCGGAGGAGGCGGATGCTTCGGCCGCACCGGCAAATTCATTGGAGTAGCCCATCCTCTTCATCATGGGGATGGTGAAGGTACCGGTCGTCGCCACGTTGGCTGCGGAGGAACCGGAGATCATCCCGAACAGGCCGCTGGCCACGGAAGCCATCTTGGCAGCGCCGCCGGCACTGCGTCCGGCCACCAGAGAAGCCACATCGATGAAAAGCTTGCCGCCGCCGGTCGCGAACAGGGTCGCGCCGAAGATACAGAACGTTGCGATGATCGTTGCCGAGATTCCCGTCACGCTGCCGAAAATGCCGCGGTCGGAGTAGCAGACGATCTCCACGATCCTCTTCAGCTTGAAGCCGCTGTGGCCGAAATAGCCGTTGATGTACTTGCCGAGCAGGCAGTACGCGACAGCGATCATGCTGAGGATGGGAACCGCGATACCGATAGTCCGGCGGGCGGCTTCCATGACGCAGAGGGCAAACAGCACGCCCATGATGACCAGCGTCTGGGTCATGGTGAACTGCGGCATCAGCACGTTCTTGCCTTCCTTCAGGAAGTAAGCCAGCTGCACCGTCAGGATGATGATCATGATTATGTCAATGACTTTGAGGTAAGTCTTTGTTTTCTCTTTCCGAATATCCATCAGGCACCAGATGATGATACCGCCGCAGACGTGGATGCTGCGCTGCACGGTACTGATCAGGGCGCCGCGAAAAGCAGTGAACAGGAAAAATCCCGCAAAAACGATCGACAGACCCCAGATCAGCCAGTCCAGCCAGTTCTTCTTTTTAGGTTGGGACTCTTCAAGACCTTCCAGATCGTTCTCGATGTCCTTGGATAATTTCTTTTCTTTCGCCATAAGGGACCTCATTTTTCAGGAGGCGGTGCCTGCTCCTCGCGAAGCAGGCACCGCGGGAATGGTTGCACGTTCTCAGTGCTTACTGGGGGATGCGGTTGGCAGGAACGTCGATGCCTTTTTCCTTCATGTACTTGACCACGCCGGGGTGGATCAGGGAAACGTCCGCAGGGGCAGCGGTCAGAGCAACGGGGTCATCGGAGATGCCGGGGTAGGCAGCGCGGACCAGATCCAGGTGCTCATCAAAGGCCTTGATGATGCGGTAGACAATGTCTTCATCCAGATCCTTCGATACGGAGAAACCGAAGTTGGCGTTGTAGGTCAGGAAGTCGTGGTCCAGATCATAAATGGAGCCGTCGACCTTCGCATAGGCATAGTAAGGATACTTCTCGTTGACCTTCGCAGCCTGTTCGGGCGTGAAGTCGATGATGTCGATCGCACGGGAGGTCATCGCGTTGGCAATGGTGGAGTCCTTGGTCATGACGGAGCCGGATTTGACGAAACCGACGATCTGGCGGTTCGAGAAAGCATCGACAGCGTCAGCAATGCTGGCCGGATAATAGTCGGGGGTGACGCCAAGCTGCGTGAAGATGTTGGTCGCTTCGATCTCAGCAGAGGTGCCCTTCGCACCGGCGTTCATCTTCTTGCCGTTCAGGTCGGTCACGTCCTTGATGCCGGCGTCCTTGGCCACCACGAAGTAGTAGGCCTGAGGGACGAAGAAGCAAAGGTCATAGCTGTCATGGAAGGTCCAGCCGTCATACGTGCCGACACCGTTCTGCAGGCAGTACTCGTTGGGGGCGGAGGTCTGCGCGAAGGAAGCTTCGCCGTCACGCATCAGTTTGTAGTCATCGACCGTGCCGCCGGTCTCCATCAGGGTCACGTGCACGCCGTCAACATAGTCGTTGATGATGCCGACCAGGGCAACGTTCAGGGCGTAGTAGCTGGAGGAGGCACTGGTGCCGGCCCACATCAGCTTAACTTCTTCCTTGGGGGCTTCGGTCTGAGCCTGAGTGCTCTGGCCGGGAGCCGCCGTCGTGTTCACCGGTTCATTTCCGCAGGCAGTCATGCAGAAAACCATAGCCGCTGCCAGTACGAATGCAAGCAGTTTTTTCATGTAATGATCTCCTTTTTTCATTTTATTATTACTGCGGATGCCCGCAGCAACATGGTCAGGGGGGTTCTTTGTGCTTCCCGTCCGTATGCGGCACGGGATTTTCTTCTTTGTTCAGATACGTAAAACAGTTATATCGCTGCATAAAGTATAACTGCCGCCGCCCGATTGCACAAGCGGTTTTTTTCTATAGTTCAATAAAACCAGGCTATCAAAGCCGTCATGATGACGATGCTGATCACCATATAGATGGAGTTCACGATCGCTACCCGCTCGCCCTCATAGCCGCTGTGCAGCGCCTGCGCGGGCATTGCCGTGGCAATGGGTGAAAACACCGTTACCGTCAGGGCGCAGCGCACCTCTTCGCTGAAGGGAAGCAGGAAGTAAATGACCAGGGCGCTGATGACCGACGCGGCCAGCCGCATCAGGACGACTTTGATGTTCTCCGCCAGCTCGCGGCGTGAGATCTTCAGGTTCAGCATGATCCCCGTCAGAAGCATCGCGAGTGCGGTATTGGCCATCGCGACAGTCCCGGTGAAGCGGATGACGAAGGCCGGCAGCGAGATGCTGAAAAGGCAGAGGATCAGCGTGCCGAAACAGGCGATCGTCGTCACTGAATGTGACATGCTGCGCAGGGTCTGCTTCAGGCTGAAGCCCTTTTCGCCGCTCCGGATGCGCTCTCCGACGGCATTCGGGATCCCGTAGGTGAAGACCGCGGTGCCCGGATAGTTAAAGGTCAGCACGGCCGACTGCGCAAGCGGCGAAGCAAAATTGGTCATCAGCGGGTAGGTCAGGCTGCCGATGTTGAAGGAACACATGCAGAACAGCTTGACATAGCGGTCGTCCCTGTCTTTCTTGTCCGAAAAGACCAGGTAAAAGAGGAAGAAGAAGGCGTTCACCGCGAAGCCGAGCAGGATCGCGCCGAGAATATCCTTCGTCAGGCGCGTCCCGTTCAGATTCGTGATGATCGTGGCCGGCAGCGTCAGGTTCATCATGATCTTCGAAATGGTCTTTGCGTCATCCCGGGAGAACAGCCGGACCTCGCGCAGGACATAGCCCAGCGCCAGGATGAGCAGCATGATGATGACCTTGATATAACGTTCGAGCATGATGACTATTCCTCGCTGCGCGGCTTTGGTTTATTTCCTCTTCAGCAGTTCAAGCGCTCTTCTCGCGACAGACTCTTCGTCCATGCCGCAGTCGCGGTAAATGAGTTCCGGGTCGCCGGATTCGCCGAAGCGGTCCGGAATGCCGACGAGTTCCATCGGGACCGGGCAATGACCCACGGCATATTCCGCAACGGCCGAGCCGAGGCCGCCCTTCACGGTCGCATCCTCGAGGGTGAGGATCGCACCGGTCTCGCGGGCCGCCGTTTCCACGGCTTCGGTATCGAGCGGCTTGATCGTGGACATGTCCACGATGCGCACACCCACGCCCTGCTCTTTCAGGGCTTCGGCCGCCTTGAGGGCCTTGGCCAGCAGGATGCCGGAGGAGATGATCGTAAGATCCCTGCCGTATTCCTTCACCAGGGTCGCCTTGCCGGGCACGAAGCGGTAATCCTCGCCGTAGACATCCGGCACGGGGTTGCGGTGCAGGCGGACATAAAGCGGGCCGTTGAACTCCACAGAAGCCTTCGCCATCTCCCTTGCGGAGATCGCATCCGCGGGCTGCCAGATCGTCATGTTCGGGAAGGCGCGCATGATGGAGACGTCTTCGATGGCTGCGTGAGTCGCGCCGTCGCCGCCCACCTGGAGGCCGGTATGCGTGCCGATGATGGTCACGTTCTGGTTCGTGTGGCAGATGAAGGTGCGGACCTGTTCGCAGGCGCGCATGGACGCGAAGACCGCGAAGGTCGCCAGATATACCTTGTTGCCGCAGGAGGCAAGCCCTGCCGACGTCGCCGTCAGGTTCTGCTCCGCAATGCCGAAGGTGAATTCACGGCCGGGGAACAGTTCGCCGAAATGTTCCAGGCCGCAGGTCTTGGTATCCGCGCTGCAGACGACGAAATCGTGTGTTTCAGCCAGTTTCAGCAGTTCTTTGCCGAAAGCCATTCTTGTTGCGAGCGTCTTAGCCATCAGAGGATACCTCCTTTCTCCACTTCCGCAAGGGCTGCAAGCAGCTGTTCCTCGCTCGGCGCCTGGCCGTGCCACAGGCAGTCATCTTCCATGAAGGAAACGCCGCGGCCCTTGGCCGTCCGCATGATGATCACCGCCGGCGCACGCATCGTGCGGGCCGTATGCAGCGCATGCAGGACTTCGCGCATGTTGTTGCCGGCACATTCCACGACCTGCCAGCCGAAGGCTTTCCATTTGTCGGCCAGCGGCTCGATCCGCATGATGTCGTTGACCCAGCCGTTGATCTGCACGCCGTTCGCGTCCACGATGGCGATCAGGTTGTCGGCCTTGTGGTGCGCAGCCGCCATGGCCGCTTCCCAGATCAGGCCTTCCTGCTGTTCGCCGTCGCCCATCAGAACGTAGGTCATATAGGACTTGTTGTGCATTTTGGCCGAAAGGGCCATACCGAGACCGACCGAAAGGCCGTTCCCGAGCGAACCCGTGGAGAAGTCGATGCCCGGGGTCTTGTGCATGTCCGGATGTCCCTGCAGGATCGAGTGGTACTGTCTGAGCGTGTCAAGCGCTGCCGGGTCGAAGTAGCCGCGTCTTGCGAGCGCCGCGTACTGTGCCGGGCAGGCATGCCCCTTGGAGAGAACAAAGCGGTCGCGGTCCTCCCAGTCGGGTCTTTCCGGATCGATGTTCAGAACGTGGAAATACAGCGCCGTGATCATGTCGATGGCGGAAAGGGATCCGCCCGGATGGCCGGCGCCGGCCTTCGCGATCATTCTGAGAATGTCTTGCCGAAGCTGTACGGCGGTCTTTTCAAGGCGCAGTACATCTTCTTCCGTATAATAGTATCTAGTTGACATGGCCGTCCTCCTTTGCCTTCAGCGTACAGGAGAAAGGGGGATTTTGTCAAATACATCTTTTTGCGTCTTGTTATTAGTAAAAATGATAATCATCTTTTCGGTCTTGCCATGCAACAGCGGAAATGCTACAATGAAAAAGCCCGCCTGGCAGCGGAAAGCAGTCCGCGGCAGGCGGGATGAACGGCACAAAAAGGACGGTCTTCTCATGGAATTATACGCAATGGAATATGTTCTCGCCCTCGCGGAATACAGGAATTTCACCCTCGCGGCCGAGGCCTGCCACATCGGGCAGCCGGCGCTTTCGCAGCAGATCGCCCGCGTGGAGAAGGAGCTCGGCATCCCGCTTTTCCAGCGCTCGACGCACGGCGTCAGCCTGACGGAGGCCGGCAGCGCCTACGTGGAACGCGCCCGCGAGATCCTGCAGCGGTCCAACGCCCTCGAAGCCGAAATGAACCGCTATGCCGGCCTGGAAAAAGGTGTCCTGAACCTCGGGATCATCGCCTCCCTCCAGTGCATCGGCTACGGCGAAATGATCTCCGCCTTCTGCCGGCTCTATCCCGATATTTTCATCAACATCACACAGAACGGGACGCATCCCCTGCTGGAAGCCCTGCAGGACCGGCGTCTCGACGCCGTCCTTGTCAACAAGCCGGTGCGCCGCCTCGCCAAGAGCATCCGTTTTGAAAAGCTCGGGGAGGACCGCTACGCGCTGGCCGTCCCGGCGGGCCACCCCTTCGCCGAAAAGGAAAGCATCTCCGTGAGGGAACTGGCACGGGAGAATCTGATCTTCCACAGCAGCTCGCAGGTCGCGGCCGAACTCTGCCTTTCCGCCTGCCGCAGGGCCGGTTTCGAGCCGAACATCATCTGCCGCTCGGCCAGCCCCACCACCACGCTCTACATGGTGCAGGGCGGCCTGGGCCTCGCTTTTCTGCCCTCGGAGGAATTCGAATCGCACGCGATCGGCGGGATCCGCCAGATCCGCGTGAAAGAGCCGATCGTCAAGGAAGTCGGGATCGCCTGGCGCAGCGACAATGCGTCACCCCTTGTCGACGCGCTGGTGCGTTTCGCCTGCAAACGGACCGGACAGTAAGAAAAAAAGGAGCGTCAGCCGACGCTCCTTTTCTGATTTTTGTATTTCCCTTCTTTTCGGGCCCCGCCGCGCTCAGTCGCTGAAGCGCTCCCGTGCTTCGAACACCCGACCGATCTCCTTATAATTCCCGAACACGGTCAGCTTGTCGCCGGCCCAGAACTCCATGTCTCCCGTCACGGGGATCGCCTTCCCGCCGGTCCCTTCGACAAACATCACCAGGATGTTGTGCTCCGTCCGGAGACCGCTCTGCGAGAGGGTCTTGCCCTTCAGGGACTCCGGCACCTCCTGCATCGAGACCTGCACGATGGAATCCTGCCCGATGTAGTCCAGCAGCATGATCGTATTGCTGCCGTCCTGGCGTACGATCCGCCCCGCCAGTTTCTCGAAGAAACGGTCGCCCCAGGCACGCACGGCCGGCACACGCATGAAGACGATGATCACGACGATCGCCAGCACCGGGATCAGAAAGCCGAGCACATCGGCCGCAAGATCCGCGATCTTCAGGGACATGAACACGTTGATGAACGCGGTCACGATCGTGATGTTGAAGACGTAGCCGAAAAGCATCGTCACCCGCGCGAGCCGCCGCCTCGACCGCGTGGAAATGATCATTTCGCTCTCGCGCGTGGTGAAGCCGCAGCCCGTGAGCAGCGAGATCACCTGAAAGCGCGCTTTCTCGTCGGGCAGTCCCGTGAAGCGGAACAGCATCGCGAATACTTCCGAAATGATCCAGTAGATCAGTATGATCAGAGCAAAAAGCGTAAAGGCAAGATAGATATTCATGGCGTCCTCCCGGCATTTCCGCCTTTATCATAATACAGAACATCGGCCGCGGCAAGGCTTTCCGTTTTTTCGATTTTTCGCGGGAAGGGGGTTGTATTTTTCCGCTTTTTTGATAGAATGAGGACAGAAAAGACTACGGCAAAAAGCAGGTGGGTATTATATCGTTTTTCGGTTGATCGCTCGCCGGCTTTTTTCGTGTGAAAACGACAATCAAATCATTATTTTCAAGGGGGAATTATGTCTAACGCTTATTTCACCATCGAACGTCCTGCCAATGACGCTTTCCGTGCGTATCTGCCCGGTTCGAAGGAACGTGCCGAACTGAAGGCCGAACTGGACCGCCAGGCCGCTGAAGTCGTGAAGATCCCGCTTATCATCGGCGGAAAGGAAGTCTGGACCGAGAAGACCTTCACGGTCACCATGCCGCACGACCATGAACACGTGATTGCGGAATGCTGCATCGCCGGCAAGGCGGAACTGACCGCCGCCGTCGACGCCGCGCTCGCCGCGAAGAAGGCCTGGGAGGAAATGCCCTGGGAGCACCGCTCCGCCATCTTCCTGAAAGCTGCGGACATGATCACCGGCCCGTACCGCAAGATCCTCAACGCCTCTACGATGCTCGGCCAGTCCAAGACCGTGTTCCAGGCGGAGATCGACATCGCGGAGCTTGCCGACTTCCTGCGTTTCGGCGTCTGGGGCGCCCAGGAGATCTTCAAGGACCAGCCCGCGTCCATCCCCGGCATCTGGGACCGTCAGGACTACAGAGCGCTCGACGGTTTCATCTGCGCCATCACCCCGTTCAACTTCACTTCCATCGGCGGGAACCTGCCCATGGCGCCGGCCATCGTCGGGAACGTGGCGGTCTGGAAGCCTTCCCGCACGGCGGTGCTTTCCAACTACTATTTCATGAAGCTGCTCATGAACTGCGGCCTGCCTGCCGGCGTCATCAACTTCGTGCCGTCGAACGGCGCCGATGTGGCGCGCTACGTCATCTCCCGCAAGGAGCTGGCCGGCTTCCATTTCACCGGCTCCACCGAGGTCTTCCAGGGCGTCTGGAAGCAGATCGGCGAGAACATTTCCTCCTACCGCAACTATCCGCGCATCGTCGGCGAGACCGGCGGCAAGGATTTCATCTTTGCGCATAAGAGCGCGGACATCCGCCCGCTCGCGGCGGCCCTCATCCGCGGCAGCTTCGAATTCCAGGGGCAGAAATGCTCCGCCTGCTCCCGCGCGTTCATCCCGGAGAGCATCTGGCCCGAAGTCCTTTCGACCATGAAGGAAATGATGAAGGAAGTCAGGATGGGCGACGTCCGCGACTTCGACACCTTCCTCGCCGCCGTCATCGACAAAGCCTCCTTCGACCGCTGCAAGGCCTATCTGGAACGCGCGAAAAAGAGCCGTAACTGCAAGATCGTCATCGGCGGCGGCTGCGACGATTCGAAGGGCTGGTTCGTGGAACCGACCGTCATCGTCAGCAAGAAGCCGGATTACGAATCCATGGTCAAGGAGATCTTCGGCCCCATCCTCTCCGTCTACGTCTATCCGGACGACAAGCTGGACGAGACTCTGAAGATCTGCGACGAGGCCTCGCCTTACGCCCTGACCGGCGCCGTTTTCGCCCAGGACCGCGAAGCCATCGTCAAGATGGAAAAGGCTCTCCTGCACGCGGAAGGCAACTTCTACATCAACGATAAATGCACCGGCGCGGTCGTCGGCCAGCAGCCTTTCGGCGGCTCCCGCGCATCCGGCACCAACGATAAGGCAGGCACGTCCCTCAACATGATCCGCTGGATGAGCCCGCACTCCGTGAAGGAGACCTTCAATCCCTCCGACGCGATCGTTTACCCTTACATGGCGGAGAAATAAAGCATGGCGATCCAAGTCTTTTCCGAAGTCGGCAGGCTCCGGAAAGTCCTTCTGCACAGGCCGGGACGGGAGCTTGAAAATCTCGTCCCCGCCTACCGCGAGCGGATGCTCTTCGACGACATCCCCTACGTCCGCGTGGCCCGTGAGGAGCACAATGCCTTCGCGAAAGTCCTGCGCGACCACGGCGTGGAGGTCGTCTATCTGGATGAGCTGCTGGCGGAGGTCCTGAAAGACCCGAAGCTGCGCGAAAGTTTCACCACGGAGTTTCTCGAGGACGCCGGCATCCGCCATCCGGATACCCTGGCCTGCCTGCGGGACCATTTCGCCCGCTTCGACGATCCGCTGGAACTCGTGCGGCGGCTCATCTCAGGCCTGCGCAAGGAGGAATGCGTCCGCAGCGAGCACATCTGGCTCACCGACTGGCTCACGAAGGACTATCCCTTCATCCTGGACCCGCTGCCGAACCTGTATTTTACCCGCGACCCCTTCGCGTCGGCCGGAAACGGCGTCTCGCTGCACCACATGCAGACCCAGATCCGGAACCGCGAAACGAGGCTCGGCGACTATATCCTGCACCATCACCCCGACTTTAAGGGGAGCCCCTTCTGGTATACGCCGGCGGACAGCGCCTGCATGGAAGGCGGAGATGTTCTGGTGCTTTCGCCCCGCGTGATCGCGGTCGGGCTCTCGCAAAGGACGCACCCCGACGCCGTGGAACTTTATGCAAGACGCGTACTCTCGTCCGGCGCCGGCTTTGAGGAGATCCTCGCCTTCGACATCCCGAAGAACCGCGCCTTCATGCACCTCGACACGGTCTTCACGCAGGTAGACACGGACAAATTCATCGTCCACCCGGAGATCCGCGATACGCTGCGCGTGTTCTCGCTGAAGCTGAACACGGCTTCCGTCTCGGGCCTTACGATCACCGAAGAGACCGACTCGCTCGACCACATCCTGGAGCGGCACCTCGGCATCGGCCGCATCACGCTCATCCACTGCGGCGGCAAGAGCCCGGTGGACGCCCAGCGCGAACAGTGGAACGACGGCTCGAACACCCTCTGCATCGCCCCCGGCGAGGTCATCGTCTACGAACGGAATTACACGACGAACAGCGTCCTCAAGGACTGCGGCGTCAAGGCATATACGATCCCGAGCTCCGAGCTTTCCCGCGGCAGGGGCGGCCCCCGCTGCATGAGCATGCCGCTCGTCCGGGATCTTCTCTAAATCATTCTCTTACAGGAGGAATCAACATGGCGATCAATCTGAAAGGCCGTTCATTTCTGTCCATCATGGACTTCACCCCGCAGGAAGTGCGCTACCTTCTGGACCTTGCGCATGACCTGAAGGCCAAGAAGCGCGCCGGCATCCGCACGGATTCGCTGAAGGGCAAGAACATCGTCCTGCTCTTCGAGAAGACCTCGACCCGCACCCGCTGCGCGTTCGAAGTCGCGGCGATGGACGAGGGCGCGGGCGTGACCTTCCTGGATTCCAAGAGTTCCCAGATGGGCAAGAAGGAATCCCTCGCGGATACCGCGAAGGTGCTCGGCCGCTTCTATGACGGCATCGAATACAGAGGCTATGACCAGCAGGTCGTGGAAGACCTCCGGACCTACGCCGGCGTTCCGGTATGGAACGGCCTGACCGACGTCGACCACCCGACCCAGGCGCTCGCGGACATCATGACCGTCGAGGAATACGTCCACAAACCCCTGAACGAAGTGAAGCTCGTCTTCTGCGGCGACACCCGCAACAACGTGGCCTACTGCCTGATGTACATCTCGGCGAAGCTCGGCATCCACTACGTCGGCTTCGGCCCGAAGGAACTCGCTCCCGCGAAGGAAGTGCTGGATCGCTGCCTGGAAGCCGCGAAGGAGACCGGTGCGACCTTTACGATCTCCGACGATCCGGCGGTGCTGGACGGCGCGGACGTGCTTTACACCGACATCTGGGCCTCCATGGGCGAGGAAGACAAGATCCCCGAACGC
This sequence comes from Lachnospiraceae bacterium, assembly GCA_017428265.1. Taxonomy (GTDB): domain Bacteria; phylum Bacillota; class Clostridia; order Lachnospirales; family Lachnospiraceae; genus UBA6987. Next base: position 17,664 of record JAFRRD010000010.1, read on the forward strand.
GTGAAGCTGCTTACTCCCTTCCGCGTGGATAAGGAACTGGCCGAAAAGACCCACAACCCGAACTACATTTTCCTGCACTGCCTGCCTTCCTTCCATGATTTCAACACGACCATGGCGAAGGACTGCCGCGAGAAGGGCTACGACATCCGCGAAGTGACCGACGACGTGTTCCTGAGCACGCACAGCCACTGCTTCGACGAGGCGGAGAACCGCCTGCACACGATCAAGGCCGTCATCGTGGCCACGATCGCCTGACGGAGGCGCCATCCGATGTCAAATGCTGTGAAAGTCATCGTCGCACTGGGCGGAAATGCCCTCCAGGAAGGCAAGGGCCCGGCGACCGCCGAAGCCCAGCTGGAGGTCGTGAAACGCACCTGCGAATACCTTGCCGACATCAATGCGGCCGGCTATGAGATCGCGATCGTGCATGGGAACGGCCCGCAGGTCGGGCGCATCATCCTGGCCAGCGAGACCGCAAAAGCCGTCACCCCGGCCATGCCTTTCGACGTCTGCTCGGCCATGAGCCAGGGCTACATCGGCTACCACATCCAGCAGGGCCTGCAGGAAGCGCTGAGAAAGCGCGGGCGGGGCGACCTTCCGGTCGTGACGCTGGTCACGCAGGTCGCCGTGGATGCGGAGGATCCCGCCTTTCAGAACCCGACCAAGCCGATCGGGCCGTTCTATACCGAGGAAGAGGCGAAGGAACTCGCCCGGGCGAAGGGCTACACCGTAAAGGAAGACGCCGGCCGCGGCTGGCGGCGCGTCGTTGCCTCTCCCATTCCGCGCGAGATCGTGGAGCTGGATACCGTCAAGCGCCTCTGGGATTCGTCCATCGTGATCACCTGCGGGGGCGGCGGCATCCCGGTCGTGAAGAACGCGGAAGGCGCCTGGGAAGGGACCGCGGCCGTCATCGACAAGGACCACGCGGCCTCACTGCTTGCGCGCGACCTGGACGCGGACGTCCTGCTCATCCTGACCGAGGTCGAAAAGGTCTCCCTGAACTTCAGGAAACCTGATCAGAAGGACCTCGATCATATGACGGTCGGAGAAGCCCGCCGCTATATCGAGGAAGGGCATTTTGCCCCCGGCTCCATGCTGCCGAAGGTGAAAGCCGCCGTCGATTTCGCCGTTTCCGGCCCCGGCCGGAAGGCCATCATCACTTCGCTTTACAAGGCTGCCGCCGCGCTGAAGGGCGAGACCGGCACCGTGATCGAAAACAACTGACAGGGCGCGTACCCTGAAACCATTTTCCAGGAGGAAACCATGTACTCTTCAGAACAGATCATTGAAAAGACCAATCAGTACGGCGCCCACAACTATGCGCCGAAGCCCGTTGTCATCGTGAAGGCGGAAGGCGCCGTCGTGACCGATCCGGAAGGCCGGAAATATTATGACATGCTGTCGGCCTACTCGGCCCACAACTTCGGCCACCGCCATCCCGAGATCGTTGCCGCCGCGAAGGCCCAGCTCGACAAATGCACGCTGACGAGCCGCGCATTCCACTGCGAGAACCTCGGCGATTTCTACGAAGCCCTGTCGAAACTCACCGGCAAGGACATGGTCCTGCCGATGAATACCGGTGCGGAAGCCGTCGAGACCGCCCTGAAGACCGCCCGCCTGTGGGGCACGAAAGTGAAGGGTGTGGAAAACGGCAAACAGGAGATCATCACCTGCGCGAACAACTTCCACGGCCGCACGATCGCGATCATCAGCTTCTCGACCGACCCTCTCGCCAAGGACGGCTACGGCCCTTACTGCCCGGGCTTCAAGACCATCCCTTACGGCGATGCCCGAGCCCTGCGCGATGCCATCACCCCGAACACGGTGGCTTTCCTTGCCGAACCCATCCAGGGCGAAGCCGGCATCATCATGCCGCCCGAAGGGTGGCTCACGGAAGTCCGCGAGATCTGCACCGAGAACAACATCCTCTTCCTTGCCGACGAAGTCCAGACCGGCTTTGCCCGCACCGGCGACATGTTCGCCTGCTGGCATGAAAACGTCATTCCGGACATCTACATCATGGGCAAGGCCCTCGGCGGCGGCGTGATGCCCCTGTCCGCGATCGCCGCGAACAAGGACATCCTCGGCCTCTACACGCCCGGCTCCCACGGCTCCACCTTCGGCGGGAACCCGCTCGCCTGCGCCTGCGGCGTGAAAGCCCTCGAGATCCTGCAGCGCGACGATTATCCGAAGATGGCCCGCGAGAAAGGCAAATACTTCATGGACGGCCTGAAGAAGATCCACAATCCCGAGATCAAGGAGATCCGCGGCCGCGGCCTTCTCATCGGCGTGGAGTTCTACGGCGACGCCTTCGACTACGTCAAGGCCTGCATCCATGAGGGCGTGCTCTGCAAGGAGACTCACGACCACACGATCCGCTTCGCTCCGCCCATCATCGTCACTTACGAAGAAATGGATGACGCCCTTGCCCGCATCACCAAGGCGCTGAGCAAATAAAACTATCGAAACATAAAAGACCCTCTCCCGGACGCGGGAGAGGGTCTTTTATATTCGTTGGGATATTTTACTATTCCGTCCACAGGTACAGCAGTTCTTCGCCCATGGCTGCGGGAGCACCGTCCGCGAGGCGCATCAGCCACGTTCCGTCCGCCGCGCGGGACACAGCCTGAAGGAAAAAGCGGCTGTCGGCCGGGCTGAACGGCAGGCTTTCAAGCTTTCCGTCTTTCAGGGACACGATCCTCGGCCCTTCCCCGGCGCCGTAAGGTGCAAAGGCGATCTCGTAAAAGCCCGGTTCTCCGCCGCCGTGCACCATGTTCCAGAGGTCTTCATCGGCAAACAGCGCCTCCCCGGCCCGGAGGTCGATGATCACGCGGATGCGGCCGAAGTTTTCATAGAAAAGGTAACGTCCGTCCTGCACGGCAAAGCCGCCCACCGACATGCCGAATTCACTCAGCACCTCTGCTTCGCCCTCGAAGCCGGGAAGTTCCTTCGCCGCCGGCACGAGCAGGCTGTTCAGGGACTGCGAGTCTTTCAGATTATAGGCGCTGTCGTAGCAGTCCAGGAAGAGTTCTTCCGGCATGCCGCCGGAAATGCCGAGGCGCAGCAGGTAAAAGCCGTCCTCCGCAGCCGCAACGCTCCGGAGCGACACCTTGCCGTCGTCGGGGAAGGACAGGACCTCACGGACCGCGCCGGAAGCCGGGTCGAATTCATAGACCTTGTCGCACTTAGCCGCGTTCAGCTCATGATTCATGATCAGGAGCTTTCCGTTTGCCGCTGCCATGGCTGCATAGGCAAAGCCGTCCGTGCTGACCGCATATTTCGTCATGGTCTCCGCCGCCGGGTCGAAAGCCAGCAGCCAGAGCGTGTCCTGTTTGTCATCGAAGGCATTGCCTTCGAGCGCCAGCGTGTAGATGACGCCGTCCAGTTCCGTGCGCGCGAAAGCGGCCTCGTAGCCCCAGTCTTCCAGCGAGCCGAACAGGATGTCCTTTCCGTCGGCCGCGCGGAAGAAATGATAGTACGCCGTTCCGGTCTGGGCATATTCCGCCATCTCAAGGACGCTGTAGAAAATGCCGCCGTCCACGGCCGTACAGGACGAATTCGCATCGATCGCGCCGAGGCGTTTGCCGTCTTTGTCCAGGACCTCCATGAGTTTTTCCGGCTCCGGCTGCTCGGCTGCCGTGCCTGCCGGCTCCGTTTTCGCAGGCGCTGCCTCGGTCTTTTCCGGCTGTGTCTGCGTGTCGGGCGTGCTTTCCTTTCCGGCCGAGCCGCAGGCGGCCATCGAAGCGGTCAGCGCCAGTGCCAGCACCGCGCACAGTACCGTATTCAGAATGCGTTTTTTCATCGTTCGTACTCCTTTTTCCCGGGTCCGCGGCCCTGAAAAAGCAGCCTGTGATCGGAATTCCCTATCTACTCTATCGCAAAATCCGACAAAATGTAACATTTCTCTTCCAAAATGCATCCGAATGTGCTTTAATGGTTTAAACAGCTAAAATGCCGGACCGCTTTCCGGCTTTGTGCACCGCGCCGCTGCCCCGGGCAGCAGAAAGGAGCCGATATGCTTTCCAACAACATCAGCCGTGACCCGGACGGGACGCTCCGCTTTGCCGGACATTCCGTCGCAGAGCTTGCCGCAAGGTACGGCACACCGCTGTATCTCTTTGACGAAGAACGCATCCGCGCCAACTGCCGGATGTACAAAGAGGCCTTCCGGAAGCATTTCGGTCCGGGGAGCCTGCCGCTTTATGCGAGCAAGGCCGCGTCCTTCAAGGAAATGTACCGCATCATGGCCGACGAAGGCATGGGCGTGGACACCGTCTCCGCCGGCGAGATCCACACTGCGCTCGCGGCCGGATTTCCGCCGGAACAGATCATGTTCCACGGCGACGGCAAGACGGACGCGGACATCATTTACGCGCTGGAATCGGGCGTGGGCCGCTTCGTCGTGGACAATCCGGGAGAGCTCAAGATCCTGAACCGGGAGGCGCTGAAGCGCGGCCTGAAGCAGGATATCCTCCTGCGCATCACGCCGGGCATCGACCCGCACACCTACGCGGAAGTCAATACCGGTTCCGTTGACGTCAAGTTCGGGATGCCCATCCTGACCGGCCAGGCGGCGGAATTCGTCCGCATGGCGCTGGACTGCCCCGGCATCGGGCTCAAGGGCTATCACATCCACGTCGGCTCCCAGGTCTTCGATGAGGACGTCTTCGAACGGGCGGCTGACGTGATGACGGATTTCATTGCCGAGATGCGGGACCGCTTCGGCTATGCGGCCGAGGAAATGAATTTCGGCGGGGGCTACGGCGTCCGCTATGTGGATACCGATCCGCCGGTCGACATCCCCGCGAGGATCGGCGAAGTCGCCGCAAGGCTCAGAAGCGATATGAAAAAGGTCGGTCTCGACTCACTCCGCGTGTTCATGGAGCCGGGCCGCAGCATCGTCGCCGACGCCGGCATGACCGTCTACACGGTCAGCACGGTCAAGCACATCCCCGGCTTCAAGAACTATGTGACGACCGACGGCGGCATGACCGACAACCCGCGTTTCTGCCTCTACAAGGCGCGTTATACGGTGCTGCACGGGACCCGCGAGACCGCCGAGAACGACCGTTTCGACCTGGTCGGCCGCTGCTGCGAGAGCGGCGACATCCTGCAGAAAAACGTCTCCCTGCCGGCGGATATCCGCCGCGGCGACATCGTCTGCGTCTGCACGACCGGCGCCTACAACTACTCCATGGCATCCAACTATAACCGCCTGGGCCGGCCGCCCGTGGTGATGCTGACGAAGTACTCGAGCCGCATCGCCGTGCGCCGCGAGACCGCCGAAGACCTCTGCGCGCTGGATGTTTAAGCGGCGGCAAACAGACCCGCTCCGGTCAGGCAGCCGCCTGCACAGACACGGCATCAGGACGGCCGGCTGACGGCACATGCGCCGGCAAGTGCAGGCACCGGAAAAAAACCGCGCATTCCTCTGCGCGGTTTTTTCCGAGGTTCAGCGAAAATGCATCCGGCATTTTCGCGGTTTACGAGGTTTTCGGTAAGTCTGCGCGAAGCCGCCGCATTTCCGTGCCGTCCCGGGCGGACTGCCGCCGGGGATGGGGAGGTCGGCTGCCTGACCGGAGCCTTATGTTGCTGCGTGCGCCGCCTCAGATCTTCGGCAGACGCGCGCGGAAGCTCTCCAGTTCCTCGTCCGTCGGACAGTAATCGTCCATCCGGCCGTCGTGGAACTTTTCATACGCGACCATATCGAAATAGCCCGTGCCGGTGAGGCCAAAGACGATCGTCTTTGCTTCGCCGGTCTCTTTGCATTTCATGGCCTCGTCGATCGCCGCACAGATCGCATGCGCGCTTTCCGGCGCGGGGAGGATGCCCTCCACCCGTGCGAACTGCTCTGCCGCCTCAAAGACGCGGGTCTGCGGGACCGCCCGCGCTTCCATCAGCCCCTTGTCGTAGAGTTCGCTGAGGATGGGGCTCATGCCGTGGTAGCGGAGGCCCCCCGCGTGGTTCGGCGCCGGAATGAAATCGCTGCCCAGGGTGTACATTTTCGCGAGCGGGCAGACCATGCCGGTATCGGCAAAGTCATAGGCGTACACGCCGCGGGTAAAGCTCGGGCAGGACACCGGTTCGACCGCGATGATACGGTAATCCGCCTCGCCCCGGATCTTCTCGCCCATGAAAGGTGAGATCAGACCGCCGAGGTTCGAGCCGCCGCCCGCGCAGCCGATGATCATGTCCGGTTTGATCCCGTATTTGTCCAGCGCTGCCTTCGTCTCCAGGCCGATCACGGACTGGTGCAGCAGGACCTGATTGAGGACGCTCCCCAGCACGTAGCGGTAGCCGGGATTCGCCAGGGCGACCTCCACCGCCTCCGAGATCGCGCAGCCGAGGCTCCCCGTGGTACCGGGATGCTCCGCGAGGATCTTCCGGCCGACCGCAGTCGTTTCCGAGGGCGAGGGCGTCACCGACGCGCCGTAGGTCCGCATGACCTCACGGCGGAAGGGCTTCTGCTCATAGGAGACCTTGACCATGAAGACCTTGCAGTCCAGTTCAAAATAGGAGCAGGCCATGGCGAGCGCGGTGCCCC